>NZ_JBHYVC010000004.1:0-240807 GCF_042749965.1 Streptomyces sp. NPDC059454
ACGCCACGTACGCCCAGCCGGACCAGGTGCGCACATACGTCATGTCCGCCACCCACAGCTGATCCGGCCGCGAGGCCGTGAAGTCGCGGTCGACCAGGTCCGGCGGCCTGGGTGCCGACGGCTCCGGCACCGTGGTGCGGCGACGCTGCCCGCGGATCACGCCCTCCAGGCCCAGCTCACGCATCAGCCGCTCGACAGTGCAGCGTGCCACGAGAACGCCCTTGCGCCTGAGCGCGCGGGTGATCCGGCGGACACCATAGGTACCGCCGGACTCAGCATGGATCTGTTCGATCAGCGGCATCAGCTGCTCGTCACGCAGTCGGCGGGCCGACTTCGGCCGCTTCTTGCGCGCGTAGTACGCCGACTCCGACAGCCCCAGCACCCGGCAGGCGAACCCGACCCCGAGACCCTTGTCCTTGATGTGCTCGATCACCTGGTCGGCCTCGTCCGGGGACGGTCGAGTTCGGCCGCAAAAAACGCGCTCGCGGCTTTGAGGATCTCGTTCGCCCGCCTCAACTCCGCTACTTCTTTTCGGAGTTGCTTCAGTTCCTCGTGCTCGGCGGTGGTCAGCCGGTCGTCGCGTTCGCCGGTGTCCGCCTCGGCCTGGCGGACCCAGCCGCGCAGGGCTTCCTTGTGGATGCCCAGGTCTTTAGCGACGTGCGCGATCGGCCGGCCCGTGGTGCGGACCTCGCGGACGGCCCGCTCGCGGAGCTCGTCGGGGTATTTGCGTGGTGCTGGCACTGCTCGTGGTTCTCCTTCGGGCCAGGATCATAAGCCTGGCTTCAGGGACTCCACGAATCCGGGGTCAGCTCAGAATGTCGTCCTCGAAGAGGCCGGCCAACTCCGCCCGCGCTCGGAAGAGAAAGGGGTATGCCGATGCAGGGGAGGAGCAGGACACCGTGAAGCGTCGCACGCTGCTGGGCGGCGCCACTATCGGCGTGAGCGCGGCTGCCGAGCCCTGGGGGCGCCTCGCCTTCGCCCTCGGGAAGGGTGCCAAGATCGATTCGCTCTCTGCCAGCACGCTCACCGACCGGGCCGCTGAGCTGCACGTCCAGGAACTCGATCTCAGTGCCCGACGCCTACAAAGCACGGTCGAGTCGCATCTTGACGCGATCACCGCGGCTCTGCCTCGTGCCGGCGAGCACGAGCGGGCTCTCACCATCGCCGCCGGAGAAACCGCCGCTCTGGCGGGTTGGGTGGCCTGGGACCTGGGCGAGCACGAGAAGGCCGACGCCTACTACAAGGTCACGGCGCAGTGCGCGGCGGCTGCCGGGCACCCGCCACTCCGAGCCCTGGCCCTGACCTATGCCAGCTACGGCGCCTCGACGCCGAAGGCGAAGTTGGATCTCCTTTCCCAAGCGGCCAGCGACGTGCGAGGCCACGGCAACGCCACTGCTGCCGCCTGGATCCTCGGCAGGCACGCGGAGGAAGCCGCGGCGGTCGACGACGAGACGAGGGCGCTCCGGGCTCTGGAGCGAGCGCGCTTCGCCTACGACTTCGCGGATCACACCAGCGAGCAGGCGTGGGTCCGGTTTGTGACCCCGTACCGTATGGACTCGTTGGCCCTCTCCGTATACGGCCGGTTGGGGCGTCCCGAACTCACGTCTACAGCTGACACCGCGGTCGACCGCCTCGGGGACGGACTGCCTGACGGGGGTGTCGTGGTTCTCGGTGATCTTGCCGCGGCCCTACTGCCATGGGGGTGACGTCGATCAAGGTGTCTACGTGTCACGCCAATTCGCTGCGGCGGCACAGGCCAAGCCCAACACGATGGGCAAGGAGCGCGCAGCGGCTATCGCAGCGTCGCTCCCCGACAACGAACGAGAACTCGCCTTTCATCTACGGCAGTTCGCATCCTGAGCCCCATCGGGCGGCATGCGGGCAAGCTCAAGACGAGAGCGCCGTCGTACGGCGCATCGCTCGTCAGTCTTGAGTCGTCTCCTCGACAACCCAGGACAGGTACGCGTCCGACCCACCGGTCACGGGCAGTGTGATCCATTGGGGGACTTCGTACGGGTGCTGTTCGTGCAGCCACGCTTCCAGCGCCGGGAGGCGATTCGTCGTGGTCATGTACGAGATCCGCCACTCCTGCGCCGTCTCGACCTTCCCCTTCCACCAGTAGAAGGCGGTGATCGGCGCATCGATGTGAACGCCTGCTGCCAGCTTGCCCTCGACCGCGCCCGGGCAAGAGCCGTCGCCTGGCCCTCGCTGTCGCTGGTCGTCTGTGCGATCACAATATCGTTGGCCATGCAACTGCCTCTCCAACTCGGGTACCGCGACCCTACCCAGTCGTTCAGGGCACGCCGGAAACCGGTCGCTAAACCGCTGCTTGAGGGCTGCCCGGCTGCTTTTCCAGCAGCTCTCCCGTCCTTCTGGGGCGGCATGCAGGGGCCATGTGCGCCGTACGTCTGTACAGACGTACGGCGCGTCTCGCCTTGGCCGGTCCGCGTCGAAAGACGTCACATTCCCGCGCAGCATCACTTCGCCGAAGCTCGCCACGCTGTCATACCGGACGCCGCACCAGCCGCGGAGGAGCACGTGGCCGGTGCGACCGCGAGAATGACCGCGGTGACGACGACGGTTGCGCGGGAAAGAACCCTCATGTTGAGGTTCTTCACAAGACGCGCCGAGGAGCGGGAAGCGGGCGACGGAACAGGGAACCCGCCCCGTCGCCCGCTGCGGAGCGTCAGCTCTTGTCGAGGAGTTCGTTCATCTCCTCGATCTCGGCGGTTTGCGCGGTGATGATGTCGTCGGCCAGGGTCTTGGCCGGCCCGTACCGACCCTTGTCCTTCTCGGTGGCGGCCATGTCCACGGCGCCCTCGTGGTGCTCGATCATCATGGTCAGGAACATGGTGTCGAAGTCATGGCCGGAGGCCTCCATGAGCTGGTCCATGTCTTCGGTGCCCATCATCCCGGGCATGTCGGAGGAGTCGTCGTCACCATGCCCGCCGTGGTCCATACCGGGCATGTCGGAGGGTACGTCCTCACCCCATGCCTGCAGCCACCCGGACATGGTCTCGATCTCCGGGTCCTGGGCCTTCTCGATCCGGGAGGCGAGATCCTTGACCTCGGCGGAGGACGTCCGGCTCTGTGCCATCTGTGCCATCTGGAGGGCCTGCCGGTGGTGCGGGATCATGCCCTGCGCGAAGTCGACGTCCTGGTCGTTGTGAGCGCCGGCGGTGTCCTCGGCGCTCGCCGGGGCGGACGTCTGCGTGCCGGAGCCGGTGTCGGAGGGGGCGTCGCCGTTGCCGCAGGCGGCAAGGACGAGGGCGGCGGTCACGGCCGTGACGCCCAGGGCGGCACGGCGGACGAGGGAACGGGTACTGGTCATGGGTGTACTCCTGCGAGGTACGAGGGCGCGCCGATCGGCGCGGGACACGGCTGAACGCCGTATCCGCCCTGACGGTGGGGCGGGCACGGCTCGGCCTTGTCCTAGATCCGCAGAAGTTGCAGTTCGGCCAGGGTGGGCGGGGCACGCCCGCCCCCGGGTGTGGCGGTGAAGGAGCCAGGCAGGTGATCGGTGGACGGGGTCGGACCGACGGGGTCGGGCATCAGCGGGGGCAGAACCGGCCCCGCGCCGACCGCCCCGGACACGCAGGTGGCAGCGGCGTGCTGTGTGTGCCCGCCGCTGCTGTCGGCGCCGTGACAGATGAACTCGTCGGCCGTCCCCATACCCGCGTGTGTCGTGACGGCGGTGGAGTGATGTGGCGAATGGGCGCCTGTCGCGACCGTATCGGCAGGCCCGAGGGCGTGCATGCCGAGCAGACCGGCGAGCAGCCCGAGCAGCAGCAGCGCACGCCACCGTCCGAAGGACGATCGCGCACGGCGGAGCTGCGTACTGGCTGTCACGTCCCTCATGTTACGGAAGCGGCCCCGCTGTATGCGAGGCGAGAGGTGCGCGAGAGGGGATCGAGGCGCGCCACAGCTGGTCGTGCTCTGTGGCGGTCGTCAGGGTGATCAAGCCGGTGTCGAACTCGGTGTCCATGGCGCTGACCGCGTCCAGGCTGTCGGCCGTCTTGGCGATGACGCCCTGGCAGTGGGCGAGACGATGCCGCCGCCCTCGTAGGTCGTCTTGGCTTCGACGTCGGTGTGGTGGCTTCCGTCAGTGGTGCGGCAATTCGACGTGGGACTCCCCGGGGCTTCGGCTGTGGCCCGGCCGAGTATCCGCCGCCCCGCGGGATGCCGGTCCTGCCCGACGGAGGCGGTCAGAAGATGAGGGCGACGCCGGGCGGCCTTGGGACGATCTCTTGCGTCCGGTCCGAATCCCTGCGTGATGACGCAGCTCTGAGTGTCAGCGGCTGTCGGTAGCCTGCCCCCGTGCAGCCGAGCGACTTCTTCAAGACGGAGCAGGACCCGGCATGGTCCATAAATGGAGACCCCTGGTCGTCCTGGAAAGATCACTTCGATACCGAGCTGGTTGTGGGGCTTCGGAACGGGCCGCCACCCGACGGCACGACCGACCTCGACGTGGCTCAGGGCCTCACCCGTCTCGTGCATGCCGAGCTGGAGGAGTACGGCACGAGCAAGGCTGTCCGACTGCAAGAGGACGAGATAGCTGAGGCCCTCCGCAGCTTGAAGGCTGTGCTCAGAAGGCTCGGGATACCCTTCAGCCCTCCCTTCAGGGACTTCCGCAGCTTTCAGGGCTACTGGAGCCGTAATGACATGGGAGGAAGCTGGGCGGCACGCCGCGGGTATCTGAACGAGTTGTTCTCACCGATCTGGGCCTCGCTCGACGAGTTGGATGCGGCAGGAGCTGAGGCGAGCGGGATCAGGGGTGTCGACGGAGGGCTCAAGAACATCGTCTTCGCATCCACCGGTCACAAGCCGGAGATCGTAATGAGCCACCTCATCGACGGTGCTGTCGAGATCGTCGAGCACGCAGACAGCTGCCTGGTCTACGACCGTCCGCTGACGGATGCCGGCCTCACCTGGGGTGATCTCGTTGATTGGTGGAGGGCGGAGACGGGCATGAACGGCGCGGCCGAGCGTGACGTCGCCCGATCGCTCTACCGGAGGCTGCACGCGTCGCTCGCCTCTGAGGCGGAGAGGCTCGTGTTCTTCGCCTTCGCCAGCCGCTACGCCGATCCCGATGGCATGTCGCAACCTGCCCTGCTGCCCCAGGTCTACGTGCACTTCGATCCACTCACCCGGCGGCACCGCGAGATCCTCAGCAAACCGCGGCGGCTTGCGAGGGAGCGGATGGACTTCCTGCTTCTGCTGCCCGGAGGTGTGCGCATCGTGATCGAAGTCGACGGCAAGCATCACTACGCGCGGGAGGTCCCGAAGGGCTCGGGGTGCTGGGTGGCGGCGCCGGACCTCTATTCGGAGATGGTCGCGGAGGACCGTGCTCTTCGGCTCAAGGGGTACGAGGTATTCCGTTTCGGGGGCAAGGAGCTCCTCGAAGCGCGCGATGACCTCAGGTTCATCCGGCAGTTCTTCACGGATATGGAAGCGCGCTTCTGGGCCGCCGACAGAGGTGCGGGGCGGTAGCGAGCGGGACGGCTGTGAGAGGACTTGAGGGCGGTCATGACACGTCCTCGTCGCCACGGTGGCGGGCGGCGGGTTGCTGCGGTGGGGCGGAGACGCTGCTCGGATCGCCGGTCTTCGCGGTGTCCGGTGCGATGCCGGTGTTCTGGCCGCGAGTGGCGATGAGGGACCAGACGATGGACACGGTGATCGTCACGGTGATGACGCCGAGGGTGAGGGGGATGGGCAGCTTGCCGACGGGAGTCTCGGACAGGATGAGCTTGACGCCCGCGAAGGCCAGCAGCACCGCGAGTCCGTAGTGGAGGTAGGCGAAGCGGCGCAGCAGTCCGGCCAGGCAGAAGTACAGGCTGCGTAGGCCGAGGACGGCGAAGGCGTTGGCGGTCCACACGATGAAGGTGTTCGTGGTGATGGCCAGGATCGCGGCGACGGAGTCGACGGCGAAGATCAGGTCGGTGGCCTCTACCGCGACCAGGGCCACGAACAGCAGCGTTGCCACCCGCCGGCCGTTGATCCTGGTGAAGAACCTGTCGCCGTGGAAGCGGGCATCGGTGGGGACGACCTTCTGGACCAGGCGGACCACGGGATTGCGGTCGGGGTGGACTTCCTCGTCCTTGGAGACCGCCATCCTGTAGCCGGTCCAGATCAGGAACGCGCCGAACAGGTAGGCGGTCCAGAAGAACAACTGCAGCAGTTCGGCGCCGACGAAGATGAACACCAGCCGGGCGGCGAGGGCGCCGAGGACGCCCCAGAAGAGGACCTTGTGCTGGTAGGTCTCGGGGACGGCGAAGAAGGAGAAGACCAGCGCGAAGACGAAGACGTTGTCGATGGACAGGGCTTTTTCGATCAGGTAGCCGGCGTAGTAGGTGGAGGAGACTTCTCCGCCCTGCCACACGAGCAGCACCAGGCCGAAGGCGAGGCCGATGGTGATCCAGATCCCGCTCCAGACCGCGGCCTCCTTGAAGCCGATCACGTGGTTGTCACGGTGGGCGATCAGGTCGACGGCGAGCATGACGGCGATCACGAGGGTGACCGCGGCCCAGACCCACAGCGGGACGGTGAACGAAAGCTCATTCATGGTTGATCGGATTCCTCGAACGGGAGAGGGGAAGGAAGGGGCGGTCCCCGGACCCTGGCACGTACGGAGGGGAGCCGGGTCCGGGCCGCTGGTTCACCTGGGCGATCACCTCCCCGGTCTCGCGGGTGGTCGGCTGTGGGCGGTGCGGTGGCGCCGACGAGGGCCGGAAGGCGGTGCCCCGCACATCGGCGGGCAGCGCATCACGATGCCGGGCCCGATGCTGTAGGCCGGCCCATCGAGCCGGGGCGGCGCCGCAGAGTCGGGAACGGAGTCCAGGCCGTCGGTGCGACGGTGTGCACGAACGGGCCGCATCGCAGGGCGGAGGCCTCGGTCAGGACGTGGGCGTCCAGTCCGGCCGGTCCCCGGGCGGCGGCCACCAGTACCGAGGACAGGTGGCGGGCGGCGACGTCCAGTACCGCTCCCGCCGCCCGCAGTCGGGTGCCGCGCGGCGCGACGCGGTGGACGACGGGAATGTGGTCCAGGCCGGCCTGCCGCACCCGGGGCAGCACCCGGCCCATCACCACACGGGCCGCATGCGTGTCCGCCTCGGCGGTGACGGATGAGCGGGCGTGCGCGGGCAGGACGGCGACGAGCAGCAGAGGCGCCCGACGCGGGACGGCCAGTCGCAGCGCGGTGTCGATGACGGCGATGTCCTGGACGGAGTCCGCCAGGAGAGCGGTCACCGGACGTGGCGGAGGAACCGGTGGGACCCGTTCGGCAGGGATCACGGGACGAGCCAGGGGCTGATGGAACACAGCGGCCCCCTTCGGGAAGTGCGGGCGGTTTGGGGGGATGACTCAAGCGTCACTCGCCCATGACGAACCCGTCAAGAATTACGCGAATTTTTTTTCGTCAATCATTCTTCGCGTATGTTTGATACGCGAATCCTGCTTCGTATGATGGGGTTTCATGAGCGTGTCTTCCTCCCGTGGTGATCAGTGGACCTTTCTGACCAACCACGCCCGCGTCCTGCTGCAGATCGCCCGCGATCCCGAGACGCGGCTGCGTGACATCGCCACGGGCATCGGCATCACCGAACGTGCCGTCCAGCTCATCGTCGCCGACCTCGAGGCCGCCGGATACCTCACCCGTACCAGGGTGGGCCGCCGCAACCGCTACACCATCGACCCGACCGTGGCCCTGCGCCACCCCGCCGAGGCCGACCACCCCGTGGGCGACCTCCTCGGGGCTTTCCTCCACCGCGAGGAAAGCCCCGCGTCGTCCGAGCCGGAGTCCTCCCGCACGTGATGCCCGGCCCGCCGTGCTGATTCCGACGGGCAGGGGCAGCGACTCGGTGACGACGGCCCCCGGTGCCGGTCACGCGGACTCGAGCCCTCACGTGGGACGAAGGGCCTTCTCGTCCTGGCCGGGGAGCCTCGGCCACCTGGTGCGGGCGTCGCTCCGGCGTGATCCTGGAGTGGGATCGACACAGAGGAAAGGGGGCGCTGTCATGCACGCCCACCTTGGCGACCGGCTGATCGTCGAGAGCCCGGCCACCGGCGTCGTCCGGCGGGACGGGGAGATCGTCGGCCTCCATCACGACGACGGGACACCGCCGTACGACGTGCGCTGGTCGGACACGGGCGACGTCACGCTGGTCTTCCCCGGGCCGGACGCCCACCTCCACCACCTCGGTGCGGAACGGGAGGCACCGGACGCACCGGTGCCGGGCGACGCGGCTGCCACCGGGACCGCGGACACCGAAGCCGTCGTCGGCGGCCCCGGTGACATCGGGCGGAGGCTGGCGGCCGCACGCCGGCGGAAGGGCCTCGGCCTGGAGGAGACCGCCCGCCGGGCCCGTATGTCACCGGCCTACCTCGACTACCTCGAGACACACCCGTCCGACCCGGGCTTCGGGACCCTCGTCCGCCTGGCCGACGCACTGGGAACCACCCTCCTCGAACTGCAGGGAGGCGGCCGGGAACGGCCACCGGGACAGGGGAGGGCGCTGCTCCACCCCCGCCTGAAGGATCTCGGGGAGCGGGAGTGCCGGGCCCTGCTGTCGACACACGGCGTGGGGCGGATCTCGCTGACCACGCCACACGGTCCTGCCGTGTTCCCCGTCAACTACGAGGTGGCCGACGGGGAGATCGCCTTCCGTACCGCGCCCGACGCCGCCCCCGCGACGGCGGCCGGCAGCGAGGTGGCCTTCGAGGTCGACCACGTCGACGAGGCCATGAGCCGGGGCTGGAGCGTCCTGGCGGTGGGCCGGGCCCGGACCGTCACGGAACCCGGCGAGGCACGCCGGCTCGACGAACGCGCCCACACCGAACCCTGGGCCGGGGACCGGCGCACGCTGTGGGTGGTGATCGCGGTCGACCGGCTGACCGGACGCCGCATCACCCCCGCCGAGGAGGCCTGACCACCCACGGCGGACGCCCTCGCGGTCACCGGGACCTCGGGGACGCGGCAGGGGCCGTTCGGCCCCGGGCATCTCCGGTGCTGCGGCGGTGAACTAGAAGTGTCCGGCCGTCGCGGGGGAAACCAGCCGACAGGAGGCCGAAATGAAAATCCGAACGCGCTGTGGCCGCACCATCGACATCACCCGCTTCGCCCCGTAGGGACTGCCCGCCCACATGGGACGCGTCGTGATGGACACGTCCTTCGCGCCCCATGACGAGGGCGAACTGTGGGCCTCCCTCACCGCCGAGGAGGCCCGGCGCCTCGCCGGGCTGCTGCTCTTCCAAGCCGCCGCCGTCGATCCGGCTCCCGCCGGACGGCCCGGAGCGGCCGAGGTGGTGCCGATCGCGGGTGACTCCTTCGAGATACGGGTGCGCGGCCACGTCCTGACGGTGGACCAGCCGCTGTCCGACGGGGGCAAGGACACCGCGCCCACGCCCGTGGAGCTCTTCGTGGCGGCGGTCGCCTCCTGCGCGGCGCACTACGCGGGACGCTTCCTGGACCGTCATGGGGTCAGTCGGGACGGCCTGTCCGTCCGCGCGGAGTTCCGCATGGCCGACGACCGGCCCGCCCGCGTCGCCGCCCTCTCCCTGACCGCCCTGGCCCCGACCCTGCCGCCGCAGCGGCTGTCCGCCCTGCGTGCGGTGGTCTCGCACTGCACGGTGACCAATACGCTGGCCCGGGCCCCGGAGATCGAGCTGGACGTCCGCGGTGCCCCCGCCGACGCGGTGACCCCGGAGCCGCAGGCGAGCCCCGGCTGACCGCCCGCCGGCCGACCCCTCGCGAAGGCGCTGCGGCCCCGACCGCAGCCCCGGGGCCTCGGACACCGTTGCCCTGCCGCGGCCGAGCCGCGCTGGTGCCGACATCGTCGGGACCCCGTCACGGCCGGCTCCGAGGCGTCGGGCCGCCCGCTCGGCAACACGGTCCCGCCGCCACCGCCGTCCGCGACAGCGACTCCACCACGCCCGGCCCCGGCACGCGCCCGCGTCCCGGCGACGAACTCCTGCTCGCCTCGCACGCCGCGGGCGGGCGGGAGAGCCACGCGGCCTTCAGGTGAGGCGGGTCAGCGGGCGGGATCGTCCTCCTGGCGGACCACGACGACGGGGCAGGCCGCGTGCTGGGCGCAGCGCTGGCTGACCGACCCCAGCACCGCCCGGGCGAAGCCGCCCCGCCCCCGGCGGCCCACGACGAGGAGCGCGGCCCCCTCCGAAGCACGGATCAGCACCTCCGACGGGTCGCCCTCGACGAGGTGCTCCGTCAGCCCGGCGGGAGGACCGTCGGGGAAGACCGCGTGGAGCTCCTGGGTGAAACGCTCCCTGGCCTGCCCCAGGTCGAACTCGGGATCGATCGCGGGTCCGCTCCAGCCCCTGGAGGACGGCGTGTCCCAGACACAGACCGCCTCCACGGCACCGCCGACGCCCCGCGCGTAGCGGTCCGCCCATCGCAGGGCGGCGTACGACGAAGGGGATCCGTCCACGCCCACGACCACCCGTGGTACCTCGGAGGATTGCATGGCCACCTCACTCAGCAGTCGTCACTCCGCGCACCTCCACGCTGCCGGGACCCGCGCCGCCGCGCCAGCGGAGGCGGTCAGGCGGGTGCGGAGACGGCCGGTCGGCGTCGACGCCGTCATCCACCTGCTCGCAGCTCCCCGGCGATGCCCGCGGCCCAGGCGTCGACGGCCTCCCAGTCGCGGAAGTCGCCGAACCGTCCGCCCACCAGGCGGAACAGCAGACGTCCGGTGCGAGGCAGTTGGTCCCGTTCGACGACGCCGGAGAACAGGCGGTGGCTCCGGTACACCAGGCCCGGCGGCAGATCCTTCTCGATCACCGGCAGTTCCTTGGGAGCCATGCGTCGCCATGGTCCGCGCAGCGCCGCCGGCATCCCGACGCTGAAGATCCACACCGGGCGGGCGACGAGCACGTCCAGGTGGTTCCGCGCGAAGTCCTTGGCCGGTCGCAGCCAGCTCTGCCCGTGCACGGCGCTGCCGAGGACGAACGCCCGGTAGCCGTCGGCGTCCTCGACCTCGGTCACGGGCCTGGCCTCCGCCGCCAGCCCCGCGTGCCGCAGGGCGGTGGCCGTTCTCTCGGCGATCGCCCGGGTGGAACCGTGGGCGGTCGCGTATCCGACGAGTACGTTCATGACGTCACCTCGTCGACGGTGCGTTCCGCCCGCCCGGTCGCGGATGTGGGGACCGGCGTGGACATGCGCGGCCGGAACCAGCTCGATTCCCGGGCAGGTACGTCGGTGACCACGGCGATCGCCTGTCGGTCACGGGTTCGGCCAGGGCGCCCTCCCGAACGGATGCGCGGGGCGGTTCGGCACGGCGACGGCGGTCGGTCCGTCAGGACGGCGGCGGTGCCACCGGCGTCCGGCAGCGGCCGCACCGGCAGGTCGACGGAGCCGTGCGGGAACAGGAAGGCCGGCACGAGGACCGCCGTCATGGCGCCGCCTCCGGTTCCCCGCCGCCCTGGTCGAGCCGGAAGGGCGGGTACACGTCGGTGAGCAGGGTCGCGTAGGCGGCCACCCGCAGCACCCAGCGGTTCAGCCCGACCACCAGGTCGAACAGACCGCGCGGGTAGTAGCCGGTCGCGGCCAGGGCCACCCCGGCGCACAGGGTGAGCAGTCCGATGAGACCACCCGCGACCCAGGTGGCTTGGACGTCCCCGAGGAGGAAGCCCAGGATCAGGTAGTGCGGGATCGCCAGCAGCCACCACTTCACCAGGACGAGGCCGCGGGACAGCTTCTGGGGATAGGCCAGGTCCCAGTGCGCGGGGTAGTCGGGGACGTCGGCGAGCGTGAACGGCGGGTAGCGGTCGGTACCGAGCGTGCCGTAGGCGTAGTAGCCCACGCGCCAGCTCCACCGCAGCACGCCCGTGCCGAAGTCGAACAGCGGCCGGGGGTAGCGGCCGGTGAGGAGGATGGCGAAGAACGCCACCACGCTCGTTCCCACGAACGCCACCCACAGGAAGCACAGGACGACGTAGTGGGGGAACGCCAGCAGCCACTTCACCAGCCACAGCCAGCGGGACAGCGGTGCGTCGAGGACCGCGGTCAGCCGCGCGGGATGGGCCGGCGGCGACATGGCGGGAGGTACCGCCGGGGGCAAGGGTTTCGTGCTCATGGGGCCGGTCCCTTCGGATCCGGTGACGATCACGGGGCGGAGCACGGGTGGTCGTCGTACTGCGTGCTCTGCTTCCAGTGTTCGTCGGGCGGCCCGCACGGCCCAGGGCCGAACGGTGCACGAAGCCGCCGGCCGGCCGCCGGTCTGCCCTCGGACCACGGGTGAGTGCGTGTCCGGCCGTGTGCCCGACAAGCCGTGGCGTGGCGTCACCCTGCGGCGGAGGCGAGGCTGGAGGGACAGGGAACGAACGGTGCGGAAATCTTCTGGAGGTGCCATGACTGGTGCGGACGGACGGCGGCCGATCGTGGTGGGCGTCGACCCCGACCCCTCGAAGCGGCTGGCACTGTCCTGGGCCGCCGACGAGGCGGACCGGCGTGGTCTGCCGCTGCGGCTCGTCCACGCCCAGGGCACCCCGACCGGCGGATACCGGTCGGGGGAGGTACGGCCGTCCTGGGAGGAATGGAACCGGGCGCTGCACGGCCTGGGTGATCAGGTGCTCAAGGAAGCGGCCTCCTTCGTGGAGTCCCGGCGTCCGACGGTGGAGACGTCGACGCTGCTGGCGGAAGGGGAGCCGGCGTGGGTCCTGCACGAGGAGGCACGGAGCGCCTCCCTGGTCGTGGTGGGTTCCTGGCACCTGAGCAAACGGCGTGGGATGTTCTCCACCGCCTCCGTGGCGCTTCCGCTCACCGCCCACGCTCCCTGCCCGGTCGTGGTCGTGCCGGAGCCGGAGCACATCACTCAGCAGCCCGCGTACGTCGTGGTCGGCGTCGACGGAAGTGAGCATGCGGCCGCGGCGGTGGACGTGGCGTTCGAGGAGGCGGCCCTGCGCGGAGCGCTCCTGCGGGCGCTGTACGTGTGGCATCCGCCGCTCCTCGGTGTCCTGGACGAGGACGCCGCGGTGCGGGAGTGCCGCCGCGTGCTGTCGGAGACGGTCGCGGGCCGTGCCGCGGCACACCCGGACGTGGAGCTGCACCACGAAGTCGTCCGCGGCCATCCGGTGCAGGTGCTGACGGAGGCCTCGCGACACGCTCTGGGCCTGGTCGTGGGGACCCGGGGGCACGGAGGTTTCACGGGCATGGTGCTGGGCTCGGTGAGCCAGGGAGTACTGCACCACGCCCACTGCCCCGTCATCACGGTCCCGGCGTGAGGTGGCGGACGACCGCCCCGGGCCCGTGCCCGAGCAGCCCTGTCCGTGCCCGTCGGGCCGGTCACCGGACGAGGGAGCGCCCTCCGACTGCGGGCGGCGGACAGGCAGGACGACCGTCGAGTCACCCGGAGCCCGTCACGGCGCCCTCGTCCGAGATCCTCCGGGTGCCCCGGCCGACCGCGCCGGTGACGAGGACGCCGACACCGTACGGGGGTGGTTGATGGACACCGGCACGAAATCGCCGGCACCCGGCGGGAGGAAGGACGGGACGTCCGGTTCCGGCCCGCGTCCTCCGGTACCGGGACTCCCCGTCGACGACGTCTTCGCCGCGCTGGACACGTCATGGCGCGGGCTGCCGGGGGAACGGGCCCGGGACAGGCTGGAGAAGCACGGGGCCAACGAACTGCCCCGGGCGGGGCGCCGCACCGTGTGGCGGCAGCTGGGGGCGCAGTTCACGGACCTCTTCGCGGTAGTGCTGATCGTCGCTTCGGGGATCACCTTCCTGGCGTACGCGCTGGAGGAGCCGCGGGACGCGGGCACCGTGCAGTTGGCGGTGGCGATCCTGGGCGTCGTGGTGCTGAACGCCGCGATCGGTTTCGCCCAGGAGTACTCGGCGGAGCGGACGGCCCAGGCGCTGGAGGCGATGGTGCCCCACGCCTGCCGGGTGCTGCGCGACGGCGAACGGCTGGAGCTGCCGGCCCGGGACGTGGTGCCGGGCGACGTGGTGCTGCTGGAGGCCGGTGACGCCGTGCCGGCGGACTGCCGGGTGGTCGAAGCGCACGAGCTGGCGGTGAACAACGCGCCGCTGACCGGGGAGAGCAACGCCGTGGGCCGCACCGCCGACCCGGTGGCGGCGGGGCCGCTGCTGGAGGCCCGCAACTGCGTGTTCATGGGAACCGACGTCGTCGCCGGAGGCGGGCGGGCCGTGGTCTTCGCCACCGGCGCGGCGACCGAGTTCGGGCGGATCTGCCGAATGGCCGCGGCCGCCCCGCGGCAGAAGACCCCGCTGCAGCTCCAGGTCGCCTCCATGGCCCGTCGGGTGGCGGGGGCCGCCCTGGCGATCGGCGCCCTGATGTTCGCCGTGCGGCTGCCCACCGGGGACTCCGTGGTGACCCTGTTCGTGTTCGCACTGGGGGTGATGGTGGCGCTGGTGCCGGAAGGACTGCCCGCCACCCTCTCGGTGTCACTGTCGATCGGGGTGCGGCGGATGGCACGTCGCCACGCCCTGATCAAACAGCTGCTGGCGGTGGAGGCACTCGGGTCGACCACCGTCGTGTGCACGGACAAGACCGGGACGCTCACCCAGGCGGAGATGACCGTCACCCAGGTGTGGGCGGGGGGTGCGTCGCACTCGGTGAGCGGCGTGGGGTACGAGCCGAGCGGCGAGGTCGCCGACGCCGCTGAGGTGCGCGAGCTGCTGCGGGTGGCGGGCCTGTGCTGCAACGCCCGGCTGGTTCCGCCCACGGGCCCCCGGGAGCACTGGCGGGTGCTCGGTGACACCACGGAGGGAGCGTTGCTCGTCGTCGCGGCCAAGGTCGGCCTGGATCCGGGAGCGGAGGAGGCGGCCGCGCCGCGGGTGACGGAATTCCCCTTCGACTCGGACCGCAAGCTGATGACCACGGTGCACAGGACGGGCGCGGGCTACCAGGCGTGCGTCAAGGGAGCGCCCGGAGAGCTGCTGGCGCGGTGCACCGACGTGGAGTGGGACGGGCGGCGTGGACCACTGACCGGGACGGACCGGGCGGCGGCCGTCGCGGCCGGTGACGAGCTGGCGTCGCAGGGGCTGCGGGTGCTGGCCGTCGCGCAGCGGGCACTGGACGGCCCCCGCCCGGTGCGGGAGGAGGCCGAGTCGGCGCTGACGCTGCTGGGACTGGTCGGCATGCTGGACCCGCCGCGCCCGGAGGTCACCGACGCGGTCGCCGCTTGCCGCCGGGCCGGCATCCGGGTCGTCATGGTCACCGGCGACCACCCGCTGACCGGGGAGGCCGTGGCCCGCCGGGTGGGGATCGTACGACGGCCGGATCCGGTCGTGGTGACGGGCGCCCGGCTCGACGCGATGGACGACGAGGCGCTCGACTCGCTTCTCGCCGAACCGTCCGAGCTGCTGCTGTGCCGGGTCAGCCCGGAGCACAAGATGCGCGTGGTCACCGCCTTCCAGCGGCGCGGCGGGGTGGTGGCGGTCACCGGTGACGGGGCGAACGACGCCCCGGCGCTCAAGCACGCGGACATCGGCGTGGCGATGGGGGCGTCGGGCACCGACGTCGCCCGTGAGGCGGCCTCGATGGTGCTGCTGGACGACTCGTTCGCCTCCATCGCGACGGCGGTACGGCTCGGCAGGTCCGTGTACCAGAACATCCGCAAGTTCCTGATCTACGTCTTCAGCAGCAACATCGGCGAGCTCGGCCCGATCCTGGCGGCGACGTTCGCCGGATTTCCCCTGGTGCCCGTCAGCGCGGTGCAGATCCTGGCGATCGACCTGGGCTCCGACGTGATGCCCGCCCTGGCACTGGGCGCGGAACGACCCGAACCGGACGTGATGGACCGCCCGCCCCGCTCCCGGCACGAACGGCTGTTCTCGGCGGCGGTCGTGGGACGCATCCTGTTCCTGGGAGGCATCCAGGCGCTCGGCGTGTGCGCCGTGTTCTTCTGGCACATCCACTCCTCCGGCATCCCGTTCGACGACTTCACCGAGGACCACCCCGTCTACCGGGAGGCCGTCACGCTGGCGCAGGGCGGGATCGTGCTCAGCCAGTTCTTCGTCTCCCTCGCGGTACGCACCGATCGCCAGAGCGTCCTGACGGCAGGCCTGCTGTCCAACCCGGCCCTGCTGGCGGCGGGCGGCTTCGGCATCGCCCTCATGGCCGCGATCAGCTATCTGCCGCCCCTGCAGGCCGTCTTCAACACCGCTCCGCTCGACGCTACCGACTGGGCGGTCCTGGCCGGGCTCGGCACCCTGCCCCTGCTCGCGGACGAAGCCCGCAAGGCGTGGCTGCGCCGCCGCGCCGACCGCCGGAGAGGAGGCCCACGGTGAAGGTGATCGTCGTCGGCTGCGGACGAGTGGGCTCCGCCCTCGCCGGTCTGCTCGCCGCCGAAGGGCACGACGTGCAGGTCGTCGACCGGCGTCCCAAAGCGGCCCGGCGGCTGCCCGACAGCCCGCGCATCCGCTTCCACGAGGGCAACGGCTACAGCCGCGCGGTCCTCCGGACCGCTGGGATCGAGCACGCGGACGCCTTCGTCGCTGCCACCTCGAGCGACAACAGCAACGTCGTCAGCGCGCGGACCGCGAAGGAGACCTACCGGGTGCCCATCGTCCTCGCCCGCGTCCACGATCCCCGGCGCGCCGACATCTACCGGGAACTCGGCATCCCCACCATCGCCGGCATCCACTGGACCGTGCACCAGATCCACCGGATGCTGCTGCACCGTCACCTGAGTCCCGAACTCAGCTTCGGCAACGGAGAGACCCTGCTCGTCCGCTCCGACCTGCCCGACTACTTCGTCGGTCGGCGGTTGACGGAGTTCGAGGTCGACGGCGAGATCCGCGTCGTCGAGGTCACCCGTGCGGGCCGCTCCCTCATCCCCGCGCACAGCACGCCCGCGTGCGCCGGCGACCTGGTCACCTTCGCCGTCGCCGCCACCGCACTCGGCAGGCTGCGCGCCTTCCTCGACAAGGAGCTGGGGACGTGAATGTGCTCATCGCCGGCGCGGGACGCCTCGGTACCCAGATCGCCCAGGTGCTCTCCGCGGCCCGCAACAAGGTCACGCTGATCGACAGCGACGACGACCACGTGGCCGAACTCCGGGGCCGCCTCCCGGGCGTGCTGCTCGTCACCGGGGACGCGTGCGAACCGGCCCTCCTGGAACACGCCGGTGCGCTGACCGCCGACCTGGTCGTCGCCACCACCGGTGACGACGAGGACAACCTCGTCATCGGCCTGCTCGCCAAACGGCGGTTCTCGGTGCCCCGCGTGGCCGCCCGCGTCAACGACGCCGACAACGCCTGGCTGTTCGACGCGCGTTGGGGCGTCGACGTCGCCGTACCCGCCGCCACCCCGCTGATCTCCCTCATTGAGGAGGCCACCGGGGCCACCGACACGGTCGCCCTGCTGCGGCTCAGCAAAGCCGGCATCGACGTCATCGAAACGGTCATCACGCCGCGGTCCAGAGCGGTGGGCCGGGCTCTGGGCGACATCCGGCTGCCCGAAGGGACGGTCGTCGCCACGATCGTCCGTGACGGACAGCCCACCGTGCCGGACCCGGCCGTCCCCCTGCGGGCCGGGGACGAGCTCCTGCTCGTCTCGCACTCCGCGACCGAACACGAGATCCACGCGGCGTTCCAGTGACCCGCCCCCTGCCGGCACACCGGGCCGCCCGCCCCTGTGGCGGGACCGGGGCCGGAGCGTGCGACGGGCGCCTCAGTGACGCTCCCCCGTTCTCCGCACCACCACGACCGGGCAGTGTGCGTGATGCAGCAGGGCCTGGCTGACCGAGCCCAGGAGCAGCCCGGCGAAACCACCACGCCCCCGCGCACCGACCACCACCAGCTGGGCGGAGCGGCTGGCCTCGATCAACGCCTCCCGCGTCCCGCCGTGCACCACCCTGTGCTCCACCACGACGCCCGGGTGGCGCTCCTGACGTCCGGTGAGCGCCTCGGACAGCAGCCTCTCCTCCTCCCCGGCCAGCGCTCCCGGCGGGTTCGCGTACGGCATGGACGGATCCTGCGGGGCGGGCATCGGCGCGTTCCACGCGGTCCAGGTGTGCAGCGCCACCAACGGCGCGTTCCGCAGGGCGGCCTCGGAGAAGGCGAAGTCCACGGCCTTCTGTCCCGCGGCAGAGCCGTCGACGCCCAGCACGATCGGACCGTCGGGGAGGGGCTGCTCGCGCACGACCAGCACCGGGCACCGGCCGTGCGCCGCCAGATGCACCGCCGTCGACCCCACCAGCAGCCCGACGAACCCGCCCATGCCCCGGCATCCGACCACCACCAGCTCCGCGGCCCGCGACTGTGCCTCCAGAACGGTCAACGGCTCACCGGTCACCACGACATGACCGACCTCGGCCTCCGGCGCCACCGCCCGCGCCCGTTCGACCGCCTCGGCCACCAGACGATCCACCATGTTCTGCAGCCCGCCCTCCGGTGGTCCCAGCGGCGACGGCCCCAGGGGCGCGTGCATCGCGGGCCAGACGAACGCGTGCACCAGCCGCAGCCCCGCCCCGCGCAACCGAGCCTCCCGCGCGGCGGCCTCCACCGCGGCGAGACTCGACGCCGAACCGTCCACGCCCACGACCACGAGACCACTCACCGTGCCTCCCTCACATCGACGCCGTCACCTCTCACGTCCAGGTTCACCCCGGTCACGCTCCGCTGCACGGGGACGAGGGACCACCACGGCCGTCGACCGGATCGCGGTGACGAGCCCCGACGGCCGGCGTGGGGCGCGCCGACACACTCCCGCGCGGATAGGGCGGTGATACCGATCGACACTGCCGGACCCGCACGCCGTCCGTGTCACTGTGGAGAACGGTGCGGGGACGCTGACGGGACGACTGGAGATGTCACTCGTTCCCGAACTGCCAGCGGCGGTGCAGGACGTCGACGACGTTGTTGGTGCCGTCGACGAGAATGAAGCGGACTGAGCCGGCGGCGTCGGCGGGACGGCGAGGAATGTCATCCGGTCAGCGCGGCGGGAGCGGTACTGAGGGACACCTGTCGGGCGTCGCGTCGTCCTCGTGGGCACCCGGCGGGGTATACCGGAAACCGGCTCGTCCGTACGACCTTGGAGACCTCGTGTCCTACGACCGCACCGTCCGCCTCGACACCGACTTCGACGCGACCGTCACCGCCGTCCGCCAGGCACTGGCGGACCAGGGCTTTGGCATCCTCACCGAGATCGACGTCAAGGCCACGCTGAAGAAGAAACTCGGTGCCGACGTGGAGGACTACGTGATCCTCGGCGCCTGCAACCCGGCGCTGGCCCACCAGGCTCTGGAGACCGACCGCAGCATCGGCCTGCTGCTACCGTGCAACGTCGTCGTCCGGCGGGAAGGCGACCGGACCGCCGTCCAGGCCCTGGACCCGAACACCATGATCACCCTCACGGGACTGCCAGCTCTGGAGCCCGTCGCCGACGAAGCCAAGGCCCGGCTGGACGCCGCTCTGGCCTCGCTGGTCTGACCGGATCCCCGGGATCCCTTCCCTCACCGCGTGCGGCGACCAGGAAGTCGGCACTGCCGGACAGCGTGGTGAGCCGGGGTGCGTCTTCGTCCTCGATGTGGACGACGGACCGCTCGCTGAGGACCTCTACACAGCTCAGGAAGACCAGCGAGTCCGTCCCGAGCACCCTGCGGAACACGTCGTCGGGCGCGAGGACCAGGGCCACCTGCGACGGGTGGATGACGCCGAGGACCGTCTCCACGTCCTGATCCCCCAGGTCGGTGACCGTGATCGTGGCCCGGGACACCTCGGGACCGCGCAGCCCGCCTGTCCGGGCCGGAGTGACCAGGTCCTTCGGGGCGCTCATCAGCCAGGGAAGTGCCAAGGCGTCGGCGTGGTGCAGCGCGGGGGTGACGAGTCCTTCGCCGGATAGGAGGCCACGGCCATGCCGAGGTGGACATCCTCGCCGGCCGCGAAGTGGTCGTCGGTCCAGAAGCCGTTGAACTCGGGTACCTCCCGGGCCGCCAGGGCCGCCGCCTTGAGCACCAGGACCGCAGGGAGCAGCCAATCGAGTGGGCGCGGCAGCGGTAGGTGCGCAACTCCAGGAGGGCTTCCCAGCGCATGGGCGCTCCTCCCGGCACTGTCCCCTGATCTCCAGAGTCACCGAGCCCGGCTCCGGCCGCATCTCCGGACTCCTGTGTGCCGGGCCCTTCACTCACGGCGCAGTGCGACCTTGAGCGCGCCGGACGTCGTGCCGTGGGAGAACAGCTCGTAAGCGTCCAGCACCCGGTCGAGGCCGAAGGTGTGGGTGACCAGCGGGGACACGCGCAGGCGCCCGAACCTCAGCAGTCCCAGCAGCCAGGGTGTGGAGGATGTATCGACCTGGCCGGTGCTGATCGTCACGTTCTTGCGCCACAGGGACTCGAGGTGCAGCGTGGCGGGTTTGCCCGGCGTGCCGATGACGGCGATGTGCCCTCCCGTGCGGACGGCGCGTGTGCACAGGACGAAGCCCTCCGGTTCGCCCGATGCCTCGACGACCACGTCGGCGCCGGGCCCGTCGTACAGCTCGGCGATCATCCTCCCGGGCACTTCGGCGGCGTCGGCGCCCATGCGGACGGCGGCCTCCAGCCGGGCGGCCGACAGGTCCACCGCGATGACCCGGCGGGGTGAGTAGAGCCGCGCGATCGCCACCGTGGCGAGGCCGACCGGACCGGCGCCCACCACGACGACGGTGTCCCCTGGGCCCACCTCTCCGTTCCGCACGCCGACTTCGTAGGCGGTGGGGAGGACTTCGGCGAGCAGGACCGCGTCGTCGAGCGGCAGGGCGGGGGGCAGGCGGTGGGTGGAGTGGTCGGCGAAGGGCACCCGCACGAACTCCGCCTGGGTCCCGTCGAGCAGATTCCCCAGGATCCATCCACCGCCCCCGCAGCACTGCCCGAACATGCGGTCGTGGCACGGCCGGCAGCGGCCGCAGGCCGAGACGGACGAGACGATCACCTGGTTCCCGGGGCGCAGATGGTGGACGTCCCGGCCGACCTCGACCACCTCGCCGACCGCCTCGTGGCCGAGGACCGTCCCCGCCTTCACCTCGGGCAGGTCCCCGCGCAGGATGTGCAGGTCGGTGCCGCAGACGGTCGCGGTCCCGACGCGCACGACGGCGTCGGCGGGATCCTCGATCGCCGGATCCGTGACGGTGTCCCAGGAGATCCGTCCGGGACCGTGGTAGACGAGGGCTCGCATGGTCACCCACTCCCTGGCGGCTCGGCCGGCTCCCTCCACCGTCGCCCCGGGCGGACGCCCGGGCAACCGGGGCCCTCAGGCCGTCTGCTCCGCAGGACAGTCGGACTCCTGTGGCCGGGAGGAGGGGCTCCGTCGCCCGGTGCTCATGGCCGGACGGGCGGGAACGGCGCCGCGCCGATCAGGGAGAGCCAGCCGGTCAGCCCGGCTGGGTCGGCGGCCCCGCAGCGGAAGCCGACGTGCCCGTCCGGGCGGACGGCCACCAGACCACGGCCGGGGCTGTTCGACAGCCGCAGGACGGTCACCCGAGGGTCGGCCGTGTCCGGCGGTGGAGCGGCGTCGCGTTGCAGCAGCAGGTGCACACCCGGGCGGGCCAGCAGTCCGTGCAGCCGCTGGGCGGGTCCTCCGACGCTGACGGCCGCGTCGGGCAGGCGGTCTCCCGGGCGAGGAGCCCCCGCAGGGGCGGTGTCCCCTCCACCGACAGGGACTGTGCCGGTAATTCACGTGCAGTTGGGAGATGACACGGACGGCCTCGGCGACCAGTCGTCGCCGGCCGAGGAGCACGGGAACGGCGGGAGCCGCACGCGGAGCGGCCACCGCGCGCAGCCACGAGGGGAGCCGGCCCGTCGACGCCTCCGCCCAGAACGCGGTGTGCGTCAGGAGCAGCCGCCGACGGGCGGCCGCTCTGCGCTCCCTGTCGTAGGAATCGAGCAGTACCTCGGCGTCGACCCCGTCTGCGGACCCGCTCGCCGCGAAGCCCAGCTTCCAGCCGAGGTTCACCGCGTCCTGGATGCCGGCGTTCATGCCCTGGCCGGTGGCCGGTGAGTAGGTGTGGGCCGCGTCCCCCGCGAGGAAGAGCCGCCCCCGGCGAAACCGCCGGGCGAGGCCGCACTGCAGCGGAACCCGCGCTGACCAGGCGAGGCGCTCGATCCGCGCTGTCATCCCGGAGTCGTCCCGGAGGCGTTGAAGCTCGGCTTCCGGGACGGCGGGGCCGGGCTGGCCGAAGTCCCGCCCGGCCCCGCCGGCGGACGCCCGAGTGGCCAGCAGTCGCCAGGCGGCCTGCTCCCCGAGCGGGAAGAGGAACAGCAGGCCTTGGCGGCCCGCGAACACCTGGGCGTCGGCGCCAGGGGGCATGCCGCCGAGGTCCAGGTCGGCGAGGACCACCTCCTCGGCGTAGGGCCTGCCGTGCCAGCCGATGCCGGCGCAGGCCCGCACGGCACTGGCCGGGCCGTCGCAGCCGACGACGAAGGGGCAGCGGGTCTCCTCGACGCCGTGCCGCGAGCGCAGCACGGCACGCGCGCCGTCCCCGTCGTCGCGGGCGGCGAGCAGTTCGGTGCCCCGCTCGACCGTCACCCCGCGGTCGGCGAGCGCCCGCGCCAGCACTGTCTCGACGTCCATCTGCCGCATGAGTGTCAGGTGGGGGAACGCCGTGTCGGGCAGCGCGAGGTCCGCGAGCCCGGTTTCGACGACGCGGGAGCCGAGATGCAGGTGGACCCTCGGGGCGGTGTCCGCTCGTTCCAGCAGGGCGTCCGTGATGCCGAGCGGTCGCAGGACCTCCAGGGTCCGTGGGTGGAGGATGAGCGCGCGGGAGGGCCGGAACGACTCGACGACCCGGACCCGTGCTCCGTGGGCATGGACTCGCAGGGCCAGGGCGAGGCCGGTCGTGCCGGCCCCGACGATCAGGACGTCCACCGCCGTGATCACGTCCCGGCCGCCGTGCGCCACCACGCGGCGGCCTCCGGTTCCGGGCCTCCGGCCGACGGGGGGTCCGCGATCACGGCGTCGCGGCGCAGCCCCGGCACGATCGCGTACCGGATCGAACCGGGCACGCTGACCAGCGCGAGGACCCGACACAGGGAGCGCGCGTAGTGTTCGGCGCGCTGCGGGCCGTCCCACTCGTACACGCCGCGGTAGCGGTCGCGCTCGTCATGGGCCAGCCACAGCTTCGAGGTGAAACCGGGGAATCCGACGAACAGGGGGGTGTTCAGCAGGCTCTCGCGGCGGAACAGCGCGTGCGCGGGTCCGTGCACCAGGCGCAGCCGGACGGTGACCACCAGCGTGCACGGGTCCTTCGCCAGGCCGCTGCCGAGGCGGGTCTCCCGGTAGACCCGGGCGCCGGTGCCGTCGGCGAAGTCCAGCCGCCTGCCCACGTGCTCTTCCGGCAGGTGGATCCGGTGCCGCGAGAGCAGAGCGAAGGTGGTGAGGAAGCACGCGGCCACGACCCGCCACGCCTCGCCGGGGGCGAGTGGTCCCTGTTCACCCATGGTGGCCTCCTTCGAAGAGCCATGACGGGCATACGCCGTCGGGCTCCGCTACGCCGGACGGGCCAGAGTTCCCCGTACACCCCACCATGGGGCAACGCGCCGCGCCCCGCGAGGCCTGGTGGCGCGGTCCGGCCGCCGACGACCGGGCCCGAGGAGCACCGGCGGGCACACCCGCTGGCCTAGTCCGGCTCCATGTAGGGGCGGCGGAAGACCGGTGCCTGGCCCGTGCCCCACGGGCGTACGGCAGCCAGCGCCTGGGCGACCGCGGACTCCAGGGAGCCGCTGGTGTCGACCGCGACGGCCTCCAGCCACGGCTGTTCCCGGGCCCTCATCACGGCGGCGACGGAGGCGGCGGCGTCGGACGCTCCGGGGGCACGCGTGCTCAGACGGGCCGCTGCCACGTCCCCCGGCACATGGCAGTGCAGGGCCACCAGGTCGGCGCTGGTGCGTTCCGCCATGCGCACGGCCGCCTCCCGCTGTGCCGCATCGGACCAGGTGGCGTCCAGGACGACGGATTCCCCCGAGGTCAGCAGGGCGGACGCGCGGTCGAGCAGGGCGGAGTAGGTCCTGGCCGTCCACTCCGGTGTGTAGATTCCCTCGCCGTAGTCGGCCGCCGCGGACTGCTCCGCGGTGATTCCCGCCAGCTCCTTGCGGAGACGGTCACTGCTGAGCAGCGTGACCCCGAGCCGGTCCGCCAGCGCCCCGGAGAGGGTGGACTTCCCGCTTCCCGGCAGTCCTCCGACGAGGGTCAGGCCGACGGCGGAGGTACGCAGGTGGCGCAGCGCCGTCGAGACCAGCCGCCGGAACGCCGCCTCGGCGCCCGGGGCGCCCTGACGTGCCTGGATCAGGGAGACCTTGGCGCGGACGAACGCGCGGTAGGCGACGTAGTGGTGCCACAGGGAAGGGGGTGCCGGATCGCCCGAGTACTCTCCGTACCGGGCGAGGAAGTACGCCGCGGCCTGAGGGTCGCCGAGCTGTTCCAGGTCCATGGCGAGGAAGGCGGCGTCGTCGAGTCCGTCGACGTGACGCAGGTGGTCGTCGAACTCCAGGCAGTCCAGGACGCGGGGGCCGTCGTCGAGGCAGAAGACGTCCTCGGCGAGCAGATCGCCATGGCCGTCGACCACCCGCCCCTGCTCGATGCGGGAGTCGAACAGACGCTCGCGGCCGGCGAGATAACGGCGCACCGACCGCTCCACCTCCGCCACCTCGTCCGGCACGACGCCGTCCTCGGCCAACGCGCGGACCTGCCGAAAGCTCGCCTCCCAGCGCGACGACAGGGCGTCCCGCGTGCCTTGCTCGTCCACTTCACGGCTCCGGGGCGCCTCCGCGTGCCACGCCGCGAGCTGCCTGGCGACGGCCCGCAGCGCCTCGTCGACGCTGACCCCTTGCCGCACCAGGTGGGAAAGGCGGCGGTTCGCGGGCATCCGGCGCATCACCACGAGCGGCTCCGGCGCCTGTGCGTCGGGGCTCCGCAGCTCACCCAGACCCAGATAGACGTCGGGGGCGAAGCGGCGGTTGAGGGCGACTTCACGCTCGCACGCCGTCCGGCGGGCCGCCACCGTCGTGTAGTCCAGGAATCCCAGATCCACCGGCTTCTTCAGCTTGTAGGCGCGGTCGCCGGCGAAGAACACGATCGCGGTGTGCGTCTCGCACACCTGCGCGCGCGGCAGCGGCTCGCCGTCGTGCCGGCCACCGGTTTGGAGCGGGGACGTGTCGGCCGCAGGCGCCATCCTCCCGGTGGGGTCCGGCTCAGTCATGGGAGACGACGGCGACGGGGCGGCGTGCGTGACGGACGGCTGCCCGGGCCACGGGGCCCGGACGCGACGCTGGGACGTACCGGCGTTCCCGGCGGCAGGCGGTCGGCGTGCCCGCACCCTCGGCGGCAGAACTCTCGAGTGAGCCGTCGAGGCCCACGGTGACGACTGGCCGCATGGCGGTGCCCTCCGTCTCGTAAGAAGCTGGAAGAGGGATGGATGGCGGTGCCCGAGCCCGACGACGCGGATGGCCGGGAGGCCGTCGGCACGCCGGACGGGGCGGGTTCCCTCGTTCGAGGAGTACCCCAATCCCCTCCGCGGCGCATGCGGACCGGAGGCGGGAGGCAGGCGCGGCATCCGGCCGGGAGGAGACAGCGACGGTGACGATTCCCCTGGTGGTCGGCGTCGACGGGTCCGAGGCGAGCCTGGAGGCGGTGGACTGGGCCGCCGACGAAGCCGTCCGGCACGGCGTCCCGCTCCACCTCCTGCACGCGGCGGCGCGGGACCACGGGGCGTCCGACGTGATCGACGCCGCCTCCGAACGCGTCAGGAAGGGTGTTCCCACGGTGCGGCTGTCGAACGAGGTGCTGCACGAGGACGCGACCGCCGCCCTGCTCGGCAGAGGGCGCAACGCCTTCGCACTGGTACTGGGGTCCAGAGGGTTCGGAGACCTCGCCGGAATGCTCCTGGGATCGGTCAGCCTCGCCGTGGCGGCGCGAGCGGACTGCCCGGTCGTCGTGGTGCGCGGCACGGCGGAGCACCGGGATGCCCGCTTCGGAAGTGTCGTCGTCGGTGTCGAGGAGGGAGAGGGCAGCGGCACGGCCGTACAGTTCGCCTTCCGTGAGGCCCATGTGCGGCACTGCCGACTGGTGGCGGTGCACGCCTGGAGCGCACCGCCCGATGCTTCCGACTCACCACGAGCCCTGCCCTCGTACACCCCGGAGACCCGCCGGCGCCCGCCGACGCGGGTGCTCGACGACGCCCTGCGCGGCGCGTCGGAGCGGTACCGCGACGCCCCGGTGAACCGGCGGGTGATCGAAGGGCCGGCGCGCCACGCCCTGCTGGGGGCGGCAGCGGAGGCGGACCTGCTGGTCGTCGGCGCCCGCAGACGACAAGGACACCTGGGTCTGCAACTCGGATTGGTCAACCATGCGGTACTGCACCACGCGCCGTGTCCGGTCGCGGTCGTTCCCCGGATATGACCGGACGGGCGGAGACGGACCACGTCGTCGGCCGGTCCCTGTGTACCCGGAAGCCGTCCCCCACGGGGACCTTCGGCCCTGTGACCGGAGCCCGCGCCGTCCCATGATGGGACCAGGACGGTGGGGGAAGCGGACCGGCGACCTGCTGGAGGCCGAGTCATGAGTGCATGGAATCCGCCGCACGCGTCCGGTCCGCCGCCACCGCGTCGGGAGTGCACCCCGAAGAGGTTGAACCCTCTGCGACGTCCGTCCGACAGGTTCGAGTCCTGGTTCCGCGGCTTCCTGATGCTCGTCCTCGTCCTCGGCCTGCCGGTGGCCGCGCTCGGTGCGGGGCTGACGGCGTACGAGTCGTCGATGCGCACCGTGCAGACGCAGTCGGCCGAGCGGCACCAGGTCGACGCCCTGGTGACGTCGATCACCGAGGAGGTCGGCGAGAACGCGAAACAGCAGGCGCGGGTCCGCTGGACCGACGACGACGGAACGGCGCGGACGGGAACCACCCTCGTGACGCCGGACATGCCCGAGGGCACCACCGTGCGGGTGTGGGTGACCGGCGAGGGAGCCGTCACCAGCCCGCCGATGACCAAGAACCAGGCCGTGACCACCGGCTGGTTCGCGGGCGGCGCGGCGGCGGTCGGCGTGACCGCCGGGGTCTTCGCGGCGCGGGTGGGCGTGCGCCGCGCGCTGGACCGGAGGAGGTACGCGCAGTGGGACGCCGAGTGGGACCGGGTGGAGCCCCTGTGGGCCGGTCGGTTCCGCCGGTGACGTGGGGACGAGCCGGACAGGACCGAGGAGGCGACGCCGATGTCCGACGCGACGACCACCGACCTGTACGAGGTGACGATGGCCATGTCCTACCTCCGGGAGGGCATGACCGGCCCCGCGACGTTCAGCCTCTTCGTCCGCGACCTGCCCGCCGAGCGCGGCTTCCTGGTCGCGGCGGGGCTGGAGTCGGCCCTGGACCACCTGTCCGGCCTTCACGTCGGCCCGGAGGACGTCGACGCCTTCGCGTCCGCGCTGCACCGCCCGCCGCGTGACCTGCGCCCCCTGCTCGGCCTGGAGTTCACCGGCGACGTACGGGCGGTTCCGGAGGGACGGATCGTCCTGGCGGGAGAGCCCCTGCTGGAGGTGACCGCGCCTCTGCCGCAGGCACAGCTGGCCGAAACGTACGTACTCAACCAGCTCAGCCACCAGACCGCCGTCGCCTCGAAGGCCGCACGGTGCGTCCTCGCGGCGGCAGGCCGTCCGGTCGTGGACTTCTCCCTGCGCCGTACCCACGGCCCGCAGGCAGGGTTCCAGGCCGCCCGCCTCGGCGCGATGACCG
This sequence comes from Streptomyces sp. NPDC059454, assembly GCF_042749965.1. NCBI lineage: Bacteria > Bacillati > Actinomycetota > Actinomycetes > Kitasatosporales > Streptomycetaceae > Streptomyces > Streptomyces sp. NPDC059454. The sequence continues at coordinate 27,669 of NZ_JBHYVC010000004.1, forward strand.
GCTTCGCCGGAACCAGCAACGTGGCCGCCTCCACCGCCCTGGGCCTGACCGCCGTCGGCACGATGGCCCACTCCTTCGTCGAGGCGTTCGCCACGGAGGAGGACGCCTTCCGCGCCTTCGCGCGGTCCCACCCGGGACCGGTGACCCTGCTGGTGGACACCTACGACACCGAGGAGGGCGTACGCGTCGCGGCGCGCGTGCTGCGGGAGCTCGACCACGCGGCCCGCGGGCCCGGCTCGGCGGTACGCCTGGACAGCGGCGACCTCGGAGCCCTGGCGGTACGGGCACGCTCCCTCCTCGACGACGCGGGCCTGCCCGACGTACGGATCATCGCGAGCGGCGGTCTCGACGAGTACGCGGTGGACGAACTGGTCCGCTCCGGGGCGCCGGTCGACACGTACGCCGTCGGCACCCGCGTCGGCGTCTCGGCCGACGCGCCGTACCTGGACTCGGCCTACAAGCTGGTGGAGTACGACGGCCGGCCGGTGATGAAGCTGTCGTCGGCGAAAGTGACGGCACCCGGCCCCAAGCAGGTGTTCCGCCGCCCCGGCTGCGTCGATGTGATCGCTCTGGCCGACGAGCAGCCCCCTGACGGTGGCATGCCGTTGCTGGAGACGGTGATGCGGGGCGGGCGGCGCACCGGCGCCAGGCCCACGCTCGACGAGTGCCGGGAGAGGTTCACGGCGGACCTGGAGGGCCTGCCGCCGGCCGCCCGCCGGATCCGGGCGCCGGTCGCTCCCCGGGCGACGGCCTCCGAGCGGCTGGGCGCACTCGCCGCCCGCGTCCGGCGCCGCATCGAGGAACGGACGACGGAGGCCTCCGCCCGGCCTCGGGTCCCGGAACGAACCGTGTCGGGACCGCACGGGTCCGTACCGAGGTGAGGAGGAAAGCGATGCCGCACACGACGGAGTGGAGGGTTCGACTCGATCTCTTCGAGGACGACGACGGAACCACGAAGGCGCACGTGGTGCTGGACACCGGCACCACGGAGCTCACCGGTCAGGGGACCGCGCACTGTCATCCGGCGGACGCGAACGTGCCGGAGATCGGCGACGAACTGGCGGCCGGGCGGGCCCTGCAGAACATCGCCCAGCGGCTGCTGAATACCGCCGAGCGCGACATCGAGGGCATGGGGGTGCCGCGGCCCGGCCCCCGACAGGTCACCGGATGGCCCACGTGACCGACGGCCGACACGACAAGGCAGGAGAATCAGCCATGACACATCCCGTACGACACGGCAGGGGTGGGCTCTCGGCGACCCTGCACGAGCTGGACGATCTCCGTACCCGGATGGACCAGCTCATGCACGCCGTCTTCCCCATCGGCGGCTATCCCGAATCCGGCACGGGCGAGCCGTGGGCACCGCTGGCCGACATCGTGGACACCGAGGACGCCTACCTGGTGGAACTGGAGCTTCCCGGCGTGGACAAGGACCAGATCACCGTCGAGGTCGCCGAGGGCGAACTCGACATCCACGGTGAGATCAAGGAGAAGGAACACACCGGGGTGGTCCGAAGGCACACCCGCCGCATGGGACAGTTCGACTACCGCACGACCCTGCCGCCGAACTCCGACACCGAGCACGTCAGCGCGGACCTGACGAGCGGAGTCCTCACGGTGCGCGTCCCGAAGACCGAGACGGGGAAGGGACACCGCATCGAGATCACCGGCTGAGCCGGGGCGGCGCCGTCCGCCGGACCGCGTACCGGGTCCGGCGGACGCGTGCCGTTCCCCTCCCCGGCGGGGGCCACGGCCCCGGGTGTTTTCCGGCCGCCGGCGCCGACCGTCCCCTCATGGAGCGGTGGGGGACCGCCGGGCGTCGTCGGTCCGGTACGCGAGGTGCTCGGCGACCGAGACCACGCCGTCGACGCTCCGGCACAGCCGCTCGATGACGGGGATCAGATTCCTGAACTCGACCGAGCCCCTGAGATCGACCCGCCCGTCGCGCACCTCGGCCGTCACCTCCGAGGGAGCCAGCCCCATCGTGCGTCGCAGCACGTCCCCGGTGATCTCGTCGCGGATGGCGTCGTCACGGCGCAGGAAGACCCGCAGCAGGTCGCCACGGCTGACGATGCCCAGAAGCCGGTCCGTCTCGTCCACGACGGGCAGCCGCTTGACGTGCTGGGCCTCCATCAGGCGGGCGGCCTCCACCACACTCCACTCCGGACGCGCGCACACGGCGGGAGCCGACATCAGTTCCTCGGCGCGGGAACCCTCGGCCTTGGCCCGCTCCCATGCCTCCAGGTGCGGAACGGGGACCCTGCCCGACGGGTCGGCCTGGTCAGAGCTCTTGCGCAGCAGGTCCGCCTCGGACACCACGCCCATGGGGCGGCCCAGGTCGTCCACCACGGGCACGGCGGTGACGTCGTTCTCCGCCAGCAGCCTGACGATCTCCTTGAACGGCAGGTCACGCCGTGCCGTGACGACATCCCGGGTCATGAGTTCCGCGACCGTTCGGTGCTGCATGTCGACTCTCCCGTCCGGATGGTGGCCGTCCGGCATCCGGTCGGCCCGGCCCGGCCCGTTCCCGCGGATGCGGGCCGGTCGTGCCGTGCGGCGGTGTGCCGCGCGTGGCACGTTGGATACAGGACCATTCTGAGGAGAGGGCGGCGATCATGCGAGCTCACCTCGGCGACCAGCTCGTCGTCGAAAGCCCGGCGACCGGCGCCACCAGGCGCGACGGCGAGATCGTCGGACTCCACCACGAGGACGGCACACCCCCCTACGACGTGCGCTGGTCGGACACGGACGACGTGACGCTCGTGTTCCCGGGACCCGACGCACACATCCGGCACATGGAACACGGGCAGCCCGGGCCCCCCCCGCGGGTCTTCCCGGCCCGACATGGGTGAGGCGCAGGCCTTGTCCGAGGCCGCTCCGCCGCCCGGGACGCCCAACCCCGGCGACATCGGCCGACGCGTGGCCGTCGAACGCCGCAGGCACGGGCTCAGCCGGGAGGAGACGGCCCGCCGGGCCCGCATCTCGCCGGCCTACCTGGCGTACCTGGAGGAGCAGCCGGCCGACCCGACGATGGCGACCCTCCTCAGCCTGGCCGCCGTGCTGGACACCACCGTCACGGCCCTGCGCGGGGCGGGCGTCGACCTGCCGCCCGGTCAGGGCCACGCACTGCTGCATCCACAGTTGCGGGACCTCGGCCCGGAGGAATGCCGCCGCCTGCTGTCCACGCACGGTGTGGGACGCGTCGCCGTGTCGACGTCCGACGGCCGCCCCGCGGTCGTCCCGGTCAACTACGAGATCGTGGAGGGCGAGATCGTCTTCCGGACCGCGCCCGACTCCTTGCCCGCGGCGGCTGTCGGAACGGAGGTCGCCTTCGAGGTCGACCACGTGGACGAGGCGATGAGCCGGGGCTGGAGCGTACTCGCGGTCGGCCCCGCGAGCGTCGTCACGGAGCCCGATGCCGTGCGCGGGCTCGTCCGGCATGCACACACCGAGCCATGGCCGGGCGGCGCACGCGAGATGTGGGTGTCGATCCGGCCCACGCGTCTCACGGGCCGGCGCATCACTCCGGCCGATCAGTAGGTGCCCGAAGTGCGCCGACCGAGAGGGGAAGTTCCGGTGAGCCGACGAGCACCGGCCGACGAGCAGGTGACGGCCCTGGTCCGAGCCGCCGCCGCGGCCCCGTCCATGCACAACGCACAGCCCTGGCTCTTCAGCTACTTCCGGCGCAGCCGTACGTTCGAGATCCGCGCCGACCTTGAGCGCACCATGCCGCACTCCGACCCCGACACCCGTGGCCTGCACATCGGCTGCGGTGCCGCCCTGCTGAACCTGAGGGTCGCCGTGGTCCACGAGGGCTGGTGCCCGGAAACCCTCCTGCTGCCCGACCCCACCGACCCGGCGCTGGTCGCGACCGTGCGGCTGACCGGTCCCACGACCGACGAGAACGACCTCGGCGCGCTGTATCCGGCGATCCACCGGCGTCACAGCAGCCGTTACCCGTTCGAGGAGAGGGAGATCCCCGGCCCCGTGCGGGAGGCCCTCGGCGCGGCCGCCCGCGCCGAGGGAGCAACGCTGACCTTCCCCACCCCGTGGCACCTGCAGGAGGTGCTGGAGCTGGTCCAGGACGCCGAGGCGCGCAACATCACCGACCTCGGCAGCGACCAGGACCTGGCGCGGTGGACGCGCACCGACGCCCCGTCGGCGGGCAGCGCCGACGACGGAGTCCCGCACTACGCCTTCGGCCCGCGCAAGCGCGGGGGCAAAGCCCCCATGCGCGACTTCGCGGCCTCCCGGAGGGTGGCGGGCCGTGACGTCGCCGACTTCGAGCGCACCCCTCAGCTGGCCCTCCTCAGCACGAGCCACGACCACCCGGAGGACTGGCTCCGCGCGGGCCAGGCCGTAGAACGCGTCCTGCTGCTGGCCACCCTCGAGGGCCTGTCCAGTTCCTTCGCCGCTCAGCCCCTCGAATGGACCGACCTGCGCTGGCCGCTGCGCGACCCGGTGTCGGGGACGGGCTTCACCCAGATGCTCCTGCGCCTGGGGTACGGCCCGAAAGGACCCGGCACACCGCGCCGCCCGGTGTCGGACGTACTCGACATCCGACCCTGAGGGGACTCGGCGGGCCGGCGGTCGGCCTCGCGCACGGTCACCGGGTTGTTCCGGTCCCGTCCCGGCCCGCCGACTCGCCGGTGAGCTGCGGCTCGACGTCCACGACGCCCTCCACGGCGCGCACGAGACGCACGGCGACCGAGATGAGCGAGGTGTCGTGGATGTGTCCGCGGAGGGTGACGACCCCCTCGTGGACGTTCACGTGGATGGCGTGGCTGAAGGCGGGGAAGAGGTAGGACACCACGGTGCGGCGGACCTCCTCCTCGATCTCCTCGTCCGACCGCAGGAAGACCTTCAGCAGGTCGGCGCGGCTCACCATGCCCTGGAGCATGCCGATGTCGTCGACCACGGGCAGCCGCTTGACGTGCCGGACGGCCATGATCCTGGCCGCCTGTGCCAGGGTGGCGTCGGGGTGGACCGTGATCGCGGGGGTGCTCATGAGCTCCTCCGCCGTCACCGCCCCGGCCTTGGCGACGTCGGACAGGCGCCGGCGCTGCTCGAAGAGGCTCGGGTCGCTGTCGCGGAACTCCTCCTTGGGCAGCAGGTCGGCCTCGGAGACGACGCCGACGACACGCCCTTCTCCCTCCAGGACCGGCATCGCGCTGACCTTCCACTGCTCCATGGTCTGCACGATCTCCTTGAAGGGCGCGTCGCGTCCGACGGCCACGACCGTCTGGGTCATCACATCGCTGACGATGTGCGGGGTCTCAGGCACCGCGATCCTCCTCGTCTCGCCTCGTGGTGACGGGGAGGGAGCAGCCAGGCCCGGCCCGGCAGTTCCCCGGCACCGATGGTCTCGATGGCCGCCGCGCGGCGGCCGTGCCGACGATGCGAGGGAGGGGACCTCGCCCTTCCTCCGGCCGTATGACTCCACGATCGTCACAAATCGGCGCAGTGCAACCCGGGCCGAGGCCCCCGTCCGCGAGCCGGTCCTTGTGTCGCGACGGAACCCGTGCGGTGCGACGGTATGGACAGGGACTTCAAGGCAGCGGCAGGGCAGGAAGGCGGTGGTGACCGTGGAGTTCCCGCTGGTCGTGGGTGTCGACGGATCGGATTCCAGCCTGGAGGCCGTGGACTGGGCGGTGGACGAGGCTGCGCGCCTCGGGCTGTCCCTGCGGCTCGTCCACGCCTCTTTGTGGGAGCGGTACGAGGGAGGTCTCCCGTCCTTCGGGACCGGCCGTCCGGCCGGAGAGGTCATGGCCGAGCACATCGCCGCGTCCTGCGCGGAACGCGCCCGGCTGCGCGACCCGGAGATGAAGGTGTCGAGCGACGTGCTGCCCGACGACGCCGTGTCCGCGCTCCTGCACACGGCTCATGAGTCCTCCGCCCTGGTCACGGGATCCCGCGGCCGGGGGAGGATCGCGGGGATGCTGCTGGGGTCGGTGAGCCTCACGGTGGCCGGTCGTGCAGTGTGCCCGGTGGTCGTGGTGCGCGGCGGGGAGCGGAACCGGCAGGGCTCCTTCGGCCGGGTGGTGGTCGGCCTCGGTGACTCCGCGGAGGGCTCGGCCGCCGTGCGGTTCGCCTTCAGCGAGGCGCAGGCGCGTGGCTGCGCCCTGCACGCCGTACGGGCCTGGCGCCGCCCCGCCCACGAACACGTGGACCACCCCCTGATCGCGGACGATGCCGCCGGTGCCGAGGAGGAGCGCGCCTCCGCCCTCCTCACCGACGTGCAGCGCGACGCCGGACGCAATCACCCGCAGGTCGAAGTACGTCGTCAGGCGGTCGAAGGTCCCGCCCACAAGGCCCTCCTGGACGCTTCCTCCGACGCCGACCTGGTGGTCGTGGGGGCACGCAGGCGCCACGGCCACGTCGGTCTGCAGCTCGGCAGGGTGGCCCACGCCCTGCTGCATCACGCCGAGTGCCCGGTGGCCGTCGTCCCCCAACGGACCTGACCCGGACGTGCCTCCCGTGCTCCTGCGCATGTGATGAGGGGAGAAGGAGAGGACGCGGCGGATGTCCGAGTGGACCTGGGAGTACGAGGGGTACGACCCGGCCGGCGAGCGGCTGCGCGAGTCGCTGTGCACACTCGGCAACGGCTGCTTCGCCACACGGGGCGCCGTGCCCGAGAGCAGGGCGGGCCTGGTGCACTATCCGGCCACCTACGCGGCCGGGGTCTACAACCGCCTGGAGTCGGCCGTGGCGGGGCGGCGGGTGGTGAACGAGGACCTGGTGAACCTCCCGAACTGGCTGTTCCTACGGTTCCGTCCGCGCTTCGCCGACGGGTCGGCGGGACCGTGGTTCTCTCCCGACACGCACCGGCCGCTCGACCACCGGCACAGTCTGGACCTGCGCCGGGCCACCCTGACGCGTACGTTCCGGTTCCGGGACGACGAGGCGGGCGTGCTGGGTGTGGAACAGGTCCGGCTGGTGCACATGGCGGACCCTCACCTGGCCGCGCTGCGGACCGTCGTCACGGCTGAGGAGTGGTCCGGGCAGATCGAGGTGGAGTCCGCCCTCGACGGTGACGTCACCAACGGCAACGTGCACCGCTACCGGTCACTCGAGCGGCACCACCTGGTCCACGTGCGGACCGGCGCGTCCACGGCCGACGTGACGTGGCTGAGCTGCCGCACCAGCACCTCCGACATCGGCATCGGCATGGCGGCCCGTACGGTCGCCGGGCAGCCGCCCACGGCGTCGGAGCTCCGTCCGTCCCACCACCGTGCCGTGCACCGGCTGGTGATACCCGTCGCTCCCGGCCGGCCCGCCGTCGTGGACAGGACGGTGGCCCTGCACACCTCCCGGGACCGGGCGATCAGCGACCCGCTCGGCGCGGCGCTCGACCGGGTGGCCACGGCCCCTGACTTCCCGGCGCTCCTGGACTCCCACGCCGCCGCCTGGGCGCGCCTGTGGCGGGGCGCGGACATCCAGGTGCCCGGGGAGGCGGGCCGCGTCCTGCGCCTGCACCTGTTCCACGTGCTGCAGACGCTGTCCCCGCACACTGCGGACCTGGACGTGGGGGTGCCGGCCCGCGGGCTGCACGGCGAGGCGTACCGGGGCCACGTCTTCTGGGACGAACTGTTCGTGCTGCCGTACCTCAACCTGCATTTCCCGGAGGTCTCGCGGGCCCTGCTCGACTACCGCCACCGGCGTCTGCCGCAGGCGTGCCGCGCGGCTCGCGCGGCGGGCCGGGCCGGGGCGATGTACCCGTGGCAGTCCGGCAGCGACGGCCGCGAGGAGACCCAGCGGCTGCACCTCAACCCCCGTTCGGGCCGGTGGCTGCCGGACGACTCCCGGCTCCAGCACCACGTCGGCTCGGCGATCGCCTACAACGTGTGGCAGTACTGCGAAGCGACCGGCGACACCGAGTACCTGCACACCAAGGGCGCGGAGATGCTGCTGCAGATCGCCCGCTTCTGGGCGGACAGCGCGGAGCCGGCCCCCGGCACCGGCCGGTACCGCATCCGTGGTGTGGTCGGCCCCGACGAATACCACGACCGTTACCCCGACGCCGACCGGCCGGGCCTGGACGACAACGCGTACACCAACGTCACCGCCGCCTGGGTCCTCGGCCGGGCCCTGGACCTGGTGCGGCGCCTCCCGGCCTGGCGCCGGCAGGAGCTCTTCGAACGCATCGGGCTGGAGAGCGGCGAACTCCCGAAGTGGGAGGAGGTCTCCCGGCGGCTGCGGGTGCCCTTCCACCGGGGCGTCATCAGCCAGTTCGACGGCTACGGCGACCTCGCCGAGCTGGACTGGGACGCCTACCGCACCCACTACCCCAGCATCCGGCGGCTGGACCGCATCCTCGAGGCCGAGGGCGACTCCGTGAACCGCTACCAGGCGTCGAAACAGGCCGATGTCCTGATGCTCGGACACCTCTTCTCGGCCGCCGAACTGCGCAGCCTGTTCGACCGTCTCGGGTACGACGTGGACGACGAGGTCTGGCACAGGACCGTCGACTACTACCTGCGGCGCACCAGCCACGGCTCCACCCTCAGCGGACTCGTCCACGGCCTCGTCCTCGCCCGGGCCAGACGGGCCGAGGCGTGGAGTTACGTCCGCGAGGCCCTGGAGGCGGACATCGCCGACATCCAGGGCGGCACGACCGGCGAAGGCATCCACCTCGGCGCCATGGCCGGGACCCTGGACCTGGTGCAACGCGGCCTGACGGGACTGGAGACGCGTGAGGACGCCCTCTTCCTGGACCCGGTGCCCCTTCCCGCCCTGTCGGAGTACGGGTTCTCCCTGCGCTACCGCGGCCACTGGGGCATCGGCATACGGCGCCGGAGCGGACAGCTGGAGATCAGGGTGCCCGACTCGGAGGAGTCACCCGTCCGCGTGGTGCTGGCCGACCGGGCCGTGACCATCGCGCCGGGGGAGACCTGCACGCTCGTGCTCCCGGGGGAGTGATCCGCGCGGACGGGCGAGCCACCTGTCGAAGTGCGCCGGTACCGGTCACCGCGCACAGTGGAGGACAGGAAGGGGCCGTTCCACGGGGTGGTACTGGAACACGGCTCCTGACACCTCTTGGTCCACGGCGAACGATCTGTACGACACCTCGAGAAAGCAGGCCCCGTCATGGCAGCCACCCCCGTCGCGCAACTGCCGGTCATCAGTGAATGCACGGCCGAGAGCTGCGCCTACAACCATGACCACACCTGCCACGCCGTGGCGATCACCGTGGGAGACCTCAGCAGTCCCGTCTGCGACACGTTCATGAGTGCGGACCTCGAGGGCGGAGAGCCGTCCGTCACCGGCCGGGTCGGCGCGTGCAAGATGGCTGACTGCCGGCACAACACCGCGCTGGAGTGCCACGCCCCGTCCATCACCGTCGGCAACGAGCAGGAGCAGGTCGACTGCCTCACCTACGCGCGGACCTGAGGGACGCCGGAAGTGCTCGCCGCGTACGCCGCCGGCCATAAGCGTGGCCACGCACAGCCCTGACGGTCGGGCTCACGTCCGGTGCCGCAGCGCCCGGATCACCCACGCCGGCGAACGGCCGGTCGTGGCCGGCACCCCGACAGCGAGCGTTGGCGTCCGGAAACGCGGTCCCTCCGCATGACGGGAGTTCGGTGAATGGCGCACAGTGAGCGGGCCGGTCCCGATGCCCTCGCCCCTACACGCCCCGGTGTCCTCGCGGTGCGCGGCGGCGACCATCGAGCGGTCCGTGGCGCGCGCGCGTCCAGAACTCCGTCGGGCGCGTGAGCGAGCAGTGGGGCGCCCGGAGGTTCGGCGCGGGCACCGGCGCACCCCGGACGACACCCCCCGCTTCTTCCGCGACCGGTCTGTCGTCGGCCGAGGCCGCGCGCCGGCTGACGCGTCACGGACCCAACGCGATCCCGGAGGAGCCGAGCGCCCCCGTGTGGCGGCGGGTGCTGCAACAGCTGCGTGATCCGCTGATCCTGGTGCTGTTGGTGGCCGCCGCCCTGACGATCGCCACCGGTGATCTCTCCGATGCCTCCGTGATCCTGCTCGTCATCACGGTGAACACCACGGTCGGCGTCGTGCAGGAGGTACGGGCCGAACAGGCGGTGATGGCCCTGTCCGCCATGAGCGCCCCCGCCGCCAGAGTCGTACGGGACGGCGAGGAACGTTCCCTCCCGGCCGCCGAGGTGGTACCCGAGGACATCGTCCTGGTGGCTGAGGGCGACATCGTGCCCGCCGACGGGGACGTACTGTCCGCTGCCTTGCTGCTGACGGACGAGTCCTCGCTGACGGGCGAGTCCGTTCCGGTGGAGAAGGCGCCCGGCGGTGACCCCTTGCACGGCAGGGTGTCGGCGGGCACGGTCGTGGTGCACGGCCGCGGACGCGTCGCGGTCACCGCCACGGGAGCCCACAGCGCGCTCGGCCGGATCGCGACCCTGATGGGTGCCGCGCCCGGTCCGACCCCGCTGCAGCGCCGGCTGGCGGATTTCGGCCGGGTTCTGGCAGCCGTCATCGTGGCACTGTGCGCCCTGGTGCTGGCTCTCGGGCTGGTGCGCGGGCAGCCCGTGGAGCTGATGATCGTGGCGGCGATCAGCCTCGCGGTCGCCGCCGTACCGGAGTCCCTGCCCGCCGTCGTGACGCTCGCGCTCGCCCTGGGGGCACGACGGATGGCGGACCGGCACGCCATCGTCCGCAGGCTGCCCGCGGTGGAGACGCTGGGCTCCGTCACGGTGATCGCCACCGACAAGACCGGCACCCTGACCGAGGGCCGCATGGCCGCCGAACGGCTGTGGACGCCGCGAGCAGAGGCCACGGCCCTGGGAACCGGCTACGAGCCCCGGGGCCGGGTCGTCCGCGACGGGCGGGCGGTCACGGCCGACGACGCACCCGACCTGGCGGCACTGCTGCGCGTCGCCATGCTGTGCAACGACGCGGCGCTGGAGCCTCCGCCGGACGACTCCGCGGAGTGGCGCGCGCTGGGCGACCCCACCGAGGCCGCCCTGCTCGTGGCGGGGGCGCGGCTCGGGCTGGACCGGGCGGGGCTGGACCGCGCGCTGCCACGCATGGAGGAGATCCCGTTCGACAGCGGCCGCAAGCGCATGACGACCGTCCACCGCCTGCCGGACGGAGCAGTGCGGGTCGCGTGCAAGGGAGCTCCGGAGTCCCTGCTCCGACCGCAGGTCCTGATCGACGGCCCGGACCTGCTCGCCCGGGCGGCGGATCGGGCGGAGGCACTGGCACGCGACGGGTACCGGGTGCTCGCCGTCGCGTCGGCCGACCACGAGGAAGCGTCGCAACCGTCCGGGACATGGGAGTCGGGTCTGTCGCTGCTCGGCCTCGTAGGGATTCTGGACCCGCCCCGCAGCGCGTCCGGGTCGACGATCGCCGCCTGTGAACGCGCCGGCATCGTCCCCGTGCTCATCACCGGCGACCATCCGCTGACCGCCCGGGCCGTGGCGGAGCGCCTCGGCATCGCTTCCCGGGAGGAGGAGATCACCACCGGGCAACGGATCCGGGAAGGCACGGCGGGTGAGCTGACCGGCGTACGCGTCTACGCACGGACCACTCCCGAACAGAAGCTGGACATCGTCGAGGCGTGGCGCGGGGCCGGGCAGGTGGTGGCGATGACGGGGGACGGGGTCAACGACGGCCCGGCCCTGCGCCGCGCCGACATCGGTGTCGCCATGGGGCGGCGCGGCACCGAGGTGGCCCGCCAGGCGGCCGACCTGGTGCTGGCCGACGACAACCCGGCCACCATCGTGTCGGCCGTCGAGGAGGGGCGCCGGGTCTACGCCAACGTGCGCCGGTTCCTGCTCTACGGGCTCGCCGGCGGCATGGCGGAGATCCTGGTGATGCTCCTCGGCCCCTTCCTGGGAATGCCGCTGCCCCTGCTGCCCGCACAGATCCTGTGGATCAACCTGCTCACGCACGGCCTGCCCGGTGTCGCGCTCGGTGCGGAGCCCGTCGCCCCGGAAGCGATGCGCCGTCCGCCCCGGCCCCCCGAGGAGAGCGTGCTGGGTGCCGGCCTGTGGCCGCGCGTCCTGTTCATGGGGGCCTTCGTCGCCGCCGTGACCCTGACGGCCGGGGTGTGGGCCCGGGAGACGGGTCGCCCCTGGCAGTCCATGATCTTCCTGGTCCTCGGCGCGACCCAGCTGGGCGTCGCCCTCGGCTCCCGCGTTCGTCCGGGAAGTCTGGCCAACCCGTTCCTGCTGGTCGCCGTCGGCGCGGCTCTGAGCCTCCAGGCGGCCGGCGTGTATGTGCCCCCTCTCCGGGACCTGCTGGGCACGGAGCCGCTGTCGCTCGGGGACCTGGCGATCGCCTGCGCGCTGTCCGGTCTCGGCCATGTGGTCATGCGTGTGCAGGCACGGCTGTGGCCGGAGCGGCAGCCGCGCGCAGCCTCGGTGGCAGGCGGCGCTCCGGGTGACCGGAGCTCCCGGTCCGCCCGGACGGAACAGCCCGGCTGAGCCCGCTCTTTCCGCGCTGGGCAGCCATGTCCTCGGCCTTCGGAACGCCTCACACGGCGGGGCGGACGCCTGCCGGGTTCGCCTCCCTGCCCTGCCGCCCCGGGCCGGGGTCACGGCCACTCGCAGTCGGTTCTCCGACGGCCCCCGGGGTTCCGCCGGAGACCGTCAGGCACCTCGCTCGTGTCCGCCCGGGCGCACGGCATGATGCCGGACCACGGTCGCGGTGAAGGCACAGGTGGCGGCAGCGGTGAGGGCCAGGAGCAGGTATCCCCAGGTGTAGTCGTCGGCGATGCTGTAGACCGCGCCCATGACCAGGGGCGGGAAGAAGCCGCCCAGTCCGCCGGCGGCGCCGACGACACCGGTGACCGAACCCACCCGGTCGGCGGGTACGAGGCGGGCGACGAGGGCGAACACGGCGCCTGATCCGGCTCCCAGGGCCGCGGCCATGCCGAGGAAGGCCAGGGTGCCGATCGGGACCAGGGGGAGTTCCAGGGAGGCGAGGAGGGCGAGTGCGGCGACGGTGGCGTACGCCCCGATGAGCACGGGGACCGGGTGCAGCCGGTCGGAGAGCCAGCCTCCCGCCGGACGCGCGGTGACCGCGAGGACGACGAAGCCGGCGGTGCGCAGGGAGGCGTCGGAACGCCCGAGACCGTAGGCGGTGGTGAGGTAGGTGGGCAGGTAGACGCTGAAGGCGACGAACCCTCCGAAGGCCACGGCATAGAGGAAGGCCAGCTGCCAGGCGGTGGGCATCCGTAGGGTGGCGGTGGTGCGCGTGAGCAGGGAGCCGCCCGGGATGGCGCGTTCCGGCTGGTCGCGCAGGAGGAAGTGCGCGGTGACGGCGTAGCCGGCCAGGGTCACGGCGACGAGGGTGAAGGGAAAGCTCCGGTCGACGGCGTCGGCCAACTGCACGGTGGTGAAGGCCGAGACGGCGGTGCCGCCCGTGCCGATGCCGAAGATGCCGAGGGCCAGGCCGCGTCGTTCGGGCGGGTACCAGGCGTTGACGAACGGAACACCGACGGCGAACGTGGTGCCGCCCAGCCCGAGGAAGAAGCCGCCGACGAGGAACTCGGCCAGGGAGTCGGCCAGATGACCCAGGTACAGCACGGGCAGGACGGTCAGGGCGGTGACGAGGGGAAACATCCGGCGGGCACCGACGCGGTCGGTCAGTGCCCCGACCGGGATCCGGCCGAGCGAGCCGACGAACACCGGCACGGCCACCACGAGTGACTGCTCGAACGAACTGAGACCCAGGTCTTCGCGGAGCGTCGGGCCGAGCGGCCCCAGCAGGGCCCACGCCCAGAAGCCGGCCATGAACCCGGCCGTGGCCAGGGCCAGCATGTGCGCCGGCTGCGTGGAACGGCTCACCGGCTCACCCTCTCCTCGAATCGAACACCGGCGACACACGGAATCGGCCCGGGGCCGGGGACGCACGGCCCCTCACCCTCCTGTACGCGGTGCGGCCGCACCTGGGGCCTCGGGGCACTCTGCTTCTCCAGGCCGACGAGAACTTGCGCATAAAGGGATATTTGCAGTGCGGGTGTCCTTCTCACGGCGCGGCCACGCGGACTGCCGTGACCTTGTACTCGGGGCAGGACGTGACGGTGTCCGCGATGTCGGAAGTGAGTCGGTTCACCCCGCTCGTGGGGAAGTGGAAGGAGCAGAAGACCTGCCCGGGGGCCGTCTGCTCACCGACGCGGACGACGAGCCGGGCCCGTCCGTGTCGGCTTTCCACCGTGACGTCCTGGCCGTCCCGCAGGCCGTACCGGCCGGCGTCGTCGGAGTGGAGATCCAGGAAGTCGACAGGATCGAGCGCCAGGTTGCCGCCGCGCCGCGTCATGCTTCCGGAGTTGTAGTGCGCCCAGCGCCGCCCGGTGACCAGGACCAGCGGATAGTCGTCGTCGGGTTGTTCGCCGGGCGGGAGATAGGGGGCGGCGGCCAGGTGGGCCCGCCCGTCCGGTGTGGCGAAGCGCTCCGTGTACAGCTTGGCCTCTCCGGGGCCGTGGGGGGAGCGGCAGGGCCATGGCACGGAGCCCTCCCGGTCCAGGCGGTCGTGGGAGAGTCCGGCGAAGACGGGCGCGAGCCGACCGCATTCGGCTAGGGCGTCGGCGGGAGTCGGGCAGCCCAGACCGGCTCCCATGGCCTCGGCGACGGCCCGCAGGATGTCGAAGTCGGTTCGGTCCTGCCCCGGCGGGGGCACGGCGGGGCGCACGCGCTGGAACCGGCGGTCGAAGTTGACGAAGGTGCCGTCCTTCTCCAGCCAGGACGCGGCGGGCAGGACGACATCGGCGTGCCGGGCGGTCTCGGACAGGAACAGCTCGTTGCAGACGACGAACGGACAGGCGTCCAGGGCCCGGGCCACCTGGTCGGCGTCGGGGTCGGTCGCGCAGACGTCCTCGCCGACGATCCACAGCGCCCGCAGCTCCCCGGCTCGCGCGGCGGCGAACATGCCCGGGATCCGAAGCCCGGGCCGCGCCGGGACGGGCACGCCCCAGACGTCCGCGGCCCGCGAGCGGACGGCGGCGTCGGTGACCTTGCCGTATCCGGGCAGGAGGTCCGGCAGGGCGCCCATGTCGGAGGCGCCCTGCACGTTGTTCTGGCCGCGCAGCGGGTTGACCCCGTAGCCGCGGTCGGTGCCCACGGCGCCGCGCAGGATCGCCAGGTTGGCCAGGGACCGCACCCCGTCGGTGCCGTGGAGGTGCTCGGTCACGCCCAGGCCGTAGACGATGGCCGGCCGCCCGGCCCCGCCATAGAGGCGGGCGGCGGCGACCAGGTCCGCGGCGGGTACACCGGTGAGGTCCGCGACCCGGTCGGGCGGGTAGTCGGCCAGCAGTTCGGTGAGTTCGGGCAGCCCGGTGGCGCGTTCGCGCAGGAACTCCTCGTCGGTCAGCCCTTCGGTGAGCAGGACGTGGGCGAGCCCGTGGAAGAGCGCCACGTTGGTGCCGGGACGCGGACGCAGGTGCACGTCGGCGTGCAGGGCGAGGCCCACGGCCCGTGGATCGGCGACGACCAGCCGGGCTCCGCGGAGAACCTGCCTCAGCAGCCGGGCTCCGACCACCGGGTGGGCCTCGACGGGATTGGCCCCGACCACCAGCAGGCAGTCGGCCCGCTCCACGTCGTCGAAGGTGTCGGTGCCGCCGGAGAGCCCGAAGGAAGCGGTGAGGCCGGCGGCGGAGGGGGAGTGGCAGAGGCGGGAGCAGTTGTCGACGTTGTTGGTGCCGATGACGACCCGCATGAACTTCTGTACGAGGTAGTTCTCCTCGTTGGTGGCGCGGGCCGAGGAGATCGCCGCCACGGCGTCCGGGCCGCCCGCGTCGACGGCGGCCCGCAGTCCCCGGGCGACGTGGGCCAGCGCCTCGTCCCAGCCGGCCGGCTCCAGCACGCCGTCGCGTCGCAGCAGGGGCCGGGTGAGCCGTTCCGGGGAGGTGCGGAATCCGTGGGAGAAGCGGCCCTTCACGCACGCGTGGCCTCGATTGACCGGGCCGTCCCGGGCGGGCAGCACCGCCGTGACCTCACCGTCCCGCGTGACCACGTCGAGGGCGCAGCCCACACCGCAGTAGCCGCACGTGGTGCGCGTCCGGCCCTCCGCCGGGTGGAACGCCGAGGTGAGCCCACGCGCCGGTCCGGGCTGGCTGATCGCCCCCGTGGGGCAGGTGTCCACGCAGCCGCCGCAGGCCACGCAGTCCGACTCGATCCAGGGCCCGCCGGTACCCGGGGCCACGACCGTGTCACCGCCCCGGCCGACCAGGGTGAGCGCGAAGGTGCCCTGCACCTCGGAGCACATCCGCACGCATCGGCCGCACGCGATGCACAGGTCCCGATCCAGGTGGACATACGGATGGGAGTCGTCCACGCCCCGGCCTCCGGCGCCCTGTGCCGCCTCGGGGCCGATGCCCAGCGACCGGCAGACGTGCGCCAGTTCGCCGGGACCGCCGTCGGCGAGGGCCCGGGGCGGCAGTGCGGAGACGATGACCTCCACCGCGTCCCGGCGCAGCCGCACGACGTCGTCGCTCCCGGTGTCCACGCGCATGCCGGGGGAGGCCGGAGTGACACAGGCCGCCACGATGCGCCCCCCGGCCCTCACGAGACACGTACGGCACGACCCGGCGGGACTGAGCCGGTCGTCGGAGCAGAGTGAGGGCAGCTCGACACCGGCCGCCCGCACCGCCGTGAGCAGGGACGACCCGTCGGGTACCGCAACGCCGGTGCCGTCGATCTCGATCATGAATCCGTTCATGGCCCCCATCCCGCCGACCGGTTCCCGTAGGCGCGGGCGAGGCTGTGCACGGCGGGCGGAATCCGCCGCCCGAAGGCACACAGGCTCGCCTCGGTGAGGAGCCGCGACAGCCGCTCCCACTCCTGGTCCGGCGGGGCACCGGCCAGGGCCCACTCCAGACCGAGCCGCGAGCCGACGCGGCAGGGCGAACATGCGCCGCAGCTCTCGGCCGCGGCGAACTCCCATACGTGACGCAGCACGTCCTCCGGTGCCACGCGTTCGTCGAAGGCGACGAGCCCGGCGTGCCCGAGGGCGGCGCCCCGGGCCGACAGTCCCGCCTCCGACAGCGGCACGTCCAGCGCGTCGGCGGCGAGGAAGCCGCCCAGCGGTCCGCCGACCTGGAGCGCCGTCAGCACGGCTCCGTCCTTCAGACCGCCTCCCAACTCGGTGACGATCCGCCGCACCGGCGTGCCGAGCTCGACCTCGTAGCAGCCCGGCCGGGCGAACCGCTCCGAGAGGCAGACCAGCTTGGTTCCCGTCTCGTCGGACGTACCGCGCCGGGCGTACTGCGGACCGCCGTGCCGGACGATCCAGGGGACGGCCGCCAGGGTCTCGACGTTGTTGACCACGGTCGGCGCGTCCCACAGGCCGTGCTCGGTCGGGTACGGCGGGCGGGGCCGGGCGCATCCGCGGCCGCCCTCCAGCCCTGCGATGAGCGCGGTCTCCTCACCGGCGACGTAGGAGCCGGCGCCCTGGACGACGTGGATGTCCAGGGAGGTGGCCGTCCCGTGCACCGACGGTCCGAGGTGCCCGCCCTCGTACGCCCGGCGCACCGCTTCCCGCATCCGCGCCAGTGCGGCCGGGTATTCGGAGCGCACCAGCACCACGCCCTGGCGGGCCCCGCACGCGAAGCAGGCCAGGGCCAGACCCTCCAGGACGCGCCCCGGGTCGGCCTCCATCAGCAGCCTGTCGGCGTACGAACCCGGATCGCCCTCGTCTCCGTTGGCGACCACCACGGTCCCGGGGGCGCGGCCCGCCGCCTCCCATTTCGCCGCCACGCGGAATCCGGCACCGCCGCGTCCCCGGAGCCCGGACGCCGCCACCTCACGCCGGACCTCTTCCGGAGTGCCGGACGACACCGTCCCCGGCCACACCTGCCACGTCGGCTCACCGGAGAGCACGCCGCCCAGCAGGACCGGGTCACCGGTGTCGTCGACCGCCGGGATCTCCGGCGCCCGCGGCGGCTCCCGTCCCGCGAGCTGAGCCGGGAGGGTCGCCCCGGTACACGGTGTGTCGCCGTCGAGCGCGGCGGGCCCCGCATAGCAGTAGCCCAGGCAGCGGACGGTCTGCACCGACACGTCACCGCGGGGCGAGGCGGTGTGCGCGGCGACGCCCAGTACGCGCTCCACCTCCGCGAGGTGCCCTCCGCCCCCTGCGGCGAAGCACGCCGTCGCGGTGCACACCCGCACATGACGGTCACCGTGCGGGGCGGAGAGGTCCGCGTAGTAACTGGCGGGTCCCAGCGCGGCGGCAGCGGGCAGGCCGGTACGGGAGGCGACAGCCGGCGCCCAGCTCTCGGGGCTGTCCGATGTTCCGTCCCTGGCCTCGGCCAGGGACTCGATCAGCCTGTCTCCCGGCCGCCCACGCCGGTCCGCCAGCGCCCGGAAGGCGTCGAAGGTGCGAGCGGATCGGATGAACGCCATGCATTCATCGTGGGGGAGGGTGTACCGGACCGCAGCCTGAGCGGCCGGCACGGGCGGGCAGCGGCATCGAAGGCCCCGACGACAGGAGCTGGAGCGTCAGGACCGAGGTCGCAGCCCGGACCACGTCGCCGGAGCCCGAAGGTGTTTCGTGCCCGTGGCCTGGACCGGCTGATCCCTCGTGAGCGAGAGGAGGCAGGCCGCTGTGACCAGCATCGACCACCACATCGCCCCCCTTCCCCCAGGGAGTGTCACCGGGGTTCCGTCCGGAGGGAGACGCTGTATCGACGGCGTTCCCTAGCGGCCTGCGAGCCCCGGCTCGCGGACCTTCCTCAGCCACCGCTCACGCCGTTTCCGGTTCGCCGACTGCATATTGGCCAGAAGGGTGCGCCGGACCGGGCGGAATCCGCAGTGGCGCAGAAAGGCCCGGCGCATGTTCCGCCAGAACAGATCCTCGCGCGCCAGGAGTGCCACGGCTTGCGGGGAGTTCTGCGTATAGATCACTCGTGCCGAGCGCCCCTTCAGGAGCTTGCGGATGTATGGCGGCCGCTTCAGGTACTCCACTCCGACGCCCGGCAGGAAGACCCGATCAATGAATCCCTTCAGCAGCGCCGGGACGTGCCACCACCAGCAGGGGGTCACGATCACGAAGTGCTCGCACCAGCGGACGGCGTCCCGCGCATCGACGAGATCGGGTTCCAGCGTCTGCGGGTGGGTGAAACCTCCGTGGAGGACCGGATCGAAGCGCATGTCCCTGACACAGAGCAGTCGAACCTCGTGCCCGCCCGCCCTGGCGCCCTCCACGTAGGCGTGCGCCAGGGCGGCACAGTAGCTGCCGGCATCCGGATGGCCGTCGATGACGAGAACGCGCCGCACCCTTGCTCCCGATAAAATGGAGGGCCCCGTAGGGGGACTTACCACGCCCCGAACCGACAACCCCGCTCGCGGGGCAGAGTCGCCCGTCAGGAGGTACCTCGTACCGGCCCGACAACTTCTCGATGAGGTCGCCTCCAGGTTGCCGACGGTTGTGCGGTGAGGCGGTGGTGAGGACGGTGGCGGCGGTGCTGATGGTGCCGAGCCCGCCCGGTCGCCGTGGTACCGCACCACGACGCCTGACCGCATGCCGGCCGGCACCGAGCGCCGCACCGCCTCCAGGCGCGGCGCTCCGCCATGTCCGGCTCTCGCGCACGCAGGGTCAAGCCCGCGCACGCGCCGAAGCACATACCCCCGGCACCTTGGGCCGACCGGCACGGACTTGGGCCGACCGGCCCCGTCCTCACCCCGGACAGCCCATGGAACTCCCGCCCGATCGGCCGGATGCTCGATATGACAGACAGGTTGCGTGAGGAGTTCCGTGATGACGCAGCACGACGTGACCGACCGGCCCCCCGTCCACGCCCTGCTCGCGGACGGCACCACCGTCTGCATCCGTCCGGTCCGGCCCGGCGATCACGAGCAGATCCAGGGGCTGTACGAGGAGATGTCCCCGGAGAACCTGCGGCTGAGGTTCTTCTCCCCTTGCCGTGGCTCGGCCCGACTCTCCGCGGACAGGGTCTGCGGACCGGTCGGCCCCGGCTGCCGCGCGCTGCTCGCCGAGACGCAGGGCCGGGTGGTCGGCGTCGGCGAGTACGAGTCCGGCGACGAGAAGGACACGGCCGAGGTCGCCATAGCCGTCGCCGACGGACTGCACCACCGCGGTGTGGGTACGCTGATCATCGAGCACCTCGTCTCCGCCGCCCGCGCCGACGGGATCACGGCCTTCACCGCCGACGCGCTCAGCGAGAACCATGAGGTTCTGAAACTCTTCGCCGACCTCGGTCTGCGCACCGAGCGCCACTTCGAAGGGCCGGAGGTGCGCTGCACCGTCATCCTCGACCAGAGCGACGCGTACCTCACGGCGGTCGAGGAACGCGGCCGGACCGCCGACGTCGCCAGTCTGCGGCCCTTGCTGCGGCCGAGGACCGTGGCGGTCGTCGGTGCCGGACGCACACCCGGCTCGGTCGGCCGGGCGATCCTGCACCAGCTGCACTCGGGTGGCTACACCGGCCGTCTGTTCGCGGTGAACCCCGGCGCCACCGCCATCCTGGGCGTGCCGTCGTACCCCTCGGTCCCCTCCCTGCCCAGGACGCCCGACCTCGCCGTGATCGCCACGCCCGCCCACGCGGTTCCCGTGGTCGCCGAGGAGTGCGGAAGGGCAGGCGTACGGGCCCTGGTGGTGGTCTCCGCGGGCCTCGACAGCGGCCACGCCCAGGCGCTCCTGACCGCCTGCCGCACCTACGGCATGCGACTCGTCGGCCCCAACTGCCTCGGCATCTCCAACACCGACCCGGATCTGAGCCTCGACGCCACGTTCGCCGCAGGCCATCCGCACCCCGGCACCGCGGGGGTCGCCGTGCAGTCCGGCGGTGTCGGCATCGCGCTGCTGGAAGGGCTGTCCCGGCTCGCTATCGGTGTCTCCTCCTTCGCCTCCCTGGGCGACAAGTACGACGTCAGCGGCAACGACATGCTCCAGTGGTGGGAGAGCGACGGCCGCACGGATCTCGCGCTGCTGCATCTGGAGTCCTTCGGCAACCCGCGCGCCTTCTCCCGCACCGCCCGGCGGGTGACCCGTCGGATGCCGGTGCTGACCGTGGACGCCGGCCGCACCGAGGCGGGCCGGAAGGCCGCCGCCTCGCACACAGCGGCCGCTGCCACCCGCACCATGACGCGCGGCGCGCTGTTCACCCAGGCCGGCATCACCGCCACCCGCTCGGTCGGTGAACTTCTCGAAACGGCTGCCCTGTTGCACGCACAACCCCTTCCCGCGGGATCCCGTGTCGCGATCGTCACCAACGCGGGCGGAGCAGGAGTCCTCGCGGCCGACGCCTGCGCCGAGGCCGGACTCGCCCTCCCCGCGCCCGCTCCGGGACTGATCGACGACCTGCTCGCCGTCCTCCCCGAGGGCGCCGGCGTCGGCAACCCCGTCGACGCCACCGCCGCTGTCACGGAACAGCAGCTCACGGAGTGTGTGGAACGGATCATGCGGTACGACGGCATCGACGCCGTTCTCGTGGCGCTGGTCCCCACGGCGGTCGCCGCGGCGACCGGCGACGACCTCGTGCGGGCCGTCACCGGCGCTGCCGGCCGGAGGCCGAAGCCGGTGGCCGTGGTACGCCTCGAACAGGGGCTGTCCGTCGAGCTGCTGCCCGCCGCCGAAGGCGGCAGCATCCCCTCGTACGCCGAAGCGCAGTCCGCCGCACGGGCGTTGGCCCATGCCGCACACCGCGCGGCGTGGCTGGCCCGGCCCGCCGGGACGATTCCCCACCTCGACGGCGTGGAGACGGAGCGGGCCCGCACCCTCGTCGCGGACCACCTCGCCGCCCACCCCGACGGCGCCTGGCTCGACCCCCGCACCTGCGCCGGACTGCTGACCTGCTACGGCGTCCCGCAGATTCCGTGGGCCTGGGCCGGGACCGAGGACGAGGCCGTGATGGCCGCCGACCGGCTGCGCGGCGTGGACGGCCGGGTGGTCATGAAGGCGCACTGGCCCGGACTCGTGCACAAGAGCGAACAGCGCGCCGTCCGCCTCGACCTGCGCGGCGGCCAGCAGATCCGGTCCGCGTTCCGCGACCTCAGGACCCGGTTCGCCGGGCCCATGACCGGTGTCGTCCTGCAACCCCTCGTCGCCCGCGGCACCGAGCTGTTCGCCGGTGTCGTCCAGGACCAGGTCTTCGGACCGCTCGTGCTGTTCGGGCTCGGCGGTACGGCCACCGAGGTCCTCGCCGACCACGCCGCTCGCCTCGCCCCCCTCACCGACCACGACGTACACGACCTGATGACCTCCCCGCGCTGCGCTCCGCTGCTGTTCGGCGCACGCGGCGGCGGCGCCGTCGATCTCGGCGGCCTGGAACAGCTGCTGCTGCGGCTGTCCCGCATGGCGGCGGACCTGCCGCAGCTCGCCGAGGCCGACTTCAACCCGGTTCTTGCGACACCGGACGGCGTCACCGTGCTCGACGCGCGGATCCGCCTGGTGCCGTGCAGACCTCAGGACCCCTATCTGCGTCGGCTCCGCTGAGAGCCAGTGACTGATCACTGACGGAAGGAGCGGACATGATGCACCACAAGGTCGGCTCGGTTCGTCACGCTCACCGGGCACACGGAACGCAGGAGCGAGAAGGAGATCGCCCTGGCGATGGCCGGCCGGATCGACGGTGTGGTCGGAGTCGTCGACCACCTCACTCACCGACTGGACGACACGCGTCTGCGCGGCAACGAGCCGCAGGCGCCGCACGGCGTGGCCGACGACTGGCTGCGCCGGATGTGAGAGGAGGTGCACCGCCATGACCGGCACCGTGTTGGTCACCTACGGAAGCACGAACGGATCCACCGCGCAGATCGCCGAGAGCATCGCCGAGGTCCTGCGCAAGGACGGGCTCACGGTGGACGTCGTGCCGGCCCGGTCCGTTGACAGCGTGGCGCCGTACGAGGCCGTCGTGGCCGGCGCCGGACTGTACGCCGGACGCTGGCAGAAGGACGCCCGCCGGTTCCTGCGACGGCATCGCCGTGCCTTGGCCGAACGTCCCCTGTGGCTGTTCAGCAGCGGTCCGCTGGACGCGTCGGCCTCGGAGCGCGACATCCCGCCCGTTCCCGGCGTGAAGAGGGCCATGGTCGCACTCGACGCCCGGGACCACGTCACCCTCGGCGGATGCCTGGAGGAGGGCGCCAAGGGCTGGGTCGCCCGGATGATCCTGCGTAACGGAAAGGGGGGCGACTTCCGTGACTTCGCCGCGATCGAGACGTGGGCGGCGCGGGTCGCCGACGAGATGAGGCACATGTGAGGAGCTGGTACGGCTCCTTGCCGAGACCCCGGTGCCCGGCACCGGGGTCGTCCTCTTCGTTGGTCCGGAAGCCGTTCGACTTCCTCATCGGACGGTGTGACGAGTGCGTCGCCCGAGCCCGCACGACTCCGGGCATCGCAAAGGAGTGCCAGGAGCGTGCCCGTCAAGATGAGCACGAGAAAGGCACCGGCAGTGATGAGCGCGGTCCACCACGGGTGCTCGGCCATCGCGCCCCACACATTTGTGGTGAGCCACTCCCACGGCGTCTCGCCGATGGCGAGCGCGGGAACCGCGTATAGCAGAACCTTCAGGAACGGGCCGGGAGAACCGTCTTCGTCGAACACTATGCCCCCTGACGCGATGGACGGTGATCGGTGGGCTTGCTGACAGGCGGCGCGAGCGGGCCGCGGCCGTGCGGGCACGCGCCGCTGGCCCCCGGTTTCTGCCGAGGCAGACCGTACGAGTGGGGCAGACCGCGCCAGGGGATCGCGGTGCGGTCCGGGTGGAGGACGGTGTTCGTGATGAGCCGCAGGCCGTGCACGGGCGGGCGGCCGATGCCCAGGGCGTCCCGGCGGCGCCGGGACCGCTGGGTGGACAGCACGGGTTCGATCAACTCCCAGCGGTCGTCGGACAGGTCGCCGGGGTGGCCGTTGCGCGGGTTCGTGCTTCGGCTCCTCCTCCGGGCAGGTGGTGACCGCGCCGGCCGTCCGTTCAGTTCTCGAGGCGGCTCACCCCGCCCGCGTCACGTGCGGTGCCGTGCCGTGAGTGCACGGCGCGCCAGGCGTGTTCTGCCAGGAGCACGCCGGAGGCGGTGAGCAGGCAGACGGTCCATTGGGCGGCGCTGAGGGCGACGGTGTCGAAGACGTCTTGGGCGAACGGGGCCTGGACGGCGGTGATCTGGAGGACGAGCACTGCCGCCAGGCAGAACCAGAGGGTGCGGTTGTGCAGCTGGTGGCGCCCCAGGACGGGGCCGTCCTCGCTGCGAACGGCCAGGGCGTTGAAGAGCTGGAACAGTACGAACGTGGTGAACGCCATCGTGGTCGCCGTCGCGGTGTCGTCGGTGAGGGCGCGGGCGGCGGCGAAGACGGCCACGGTGCCGGCGGCCATGACCGCGCCGGAGCGGGTGACGGCGATCAGGCGTCGGCCGTTGAGGATGCGTTCGCCGGGCGGGCGGGGCGGACGCCGCATCACGTTGCCCCGTGGCGGGTCGATGCCGAGCGCCATGGCGGGCGGTCCGTCCATGATGATGTTGACCCACAGCAGCTGGATCGCCGACATGGGGGCGGGCAGTCCGGCCAGCACGGTGGCGAGCAGGGTGAGGATGGCGCCGATGTTGGTGGACAGCTGGAAGCGGACGAAGGTGACGATGTTGTCGTAGATGGAACGGCCCTCCCGGACCGCGCGGACGATGGTGGAGAAGTCGTCGTCCGTGAGCACCATGTCGGCGGCTTCCTTGGCCACGTCGGTGCCGGTGACGCCCATGGCGACGCCGATGTGGGCGGCGCGCAGGGCGGCCGCGTCGTTGACGCCGTCGCCGGTCATGGCCACGATGTGCCCGCGCCGGGAGAGGGCGCGGACGATGGTGACCTTGTGCTCGGGGGCGACGCGGGCGAAGACCCCGATGCCCTCGACGCGGTCCGCGAGGTCCTGCTCGCTCATCCGGGCCAGCTCGGCACCGGTGACGACGTCGCCGGTGATGCCCAGCTCGCGGGCGATGGCGGTGGCGGTGTCCGCATGGTCCCCAGTGATCATCTTCACGGTGACGCCGGCGGCCTGGGCGAGGGCGACGGCGTCGCGCGCCTGGGGACGCGGTGGGTCGGTGATGCCCGCGACAGCGGTGAGCGTCAGCCCGGCCACCTGATCGGCATCGAGCCGTTCGCTCACGGCGGTGGCGGCACCGAGGACGCGCAGGCCCTCACCGCCCATGCGCCGCGCGACGTCGAGGACCTCGCGGCGGCGCTCCGCGGTGAGGGGAGCGGGACCCCGGTCGGTCATCAGGTGGGTGCACCGGTCCAGCAGGACGTCGACCGCGCCCTTGGCGTGCACGTGGACGGATCCGTGGGGGCCCGGGTGGAAGGTGGCCATGTACTTCGCGGCGGGGTCGAAGGGGATCTCACCGACGCGCGGAGTCCGGGTGTGCAGCTCGGTGTCGAGGCCCGCCTTGGCGGCGAGGACGAGCAGGGCGGCCTCGGTGGGGTCGCCGATCACGCCCTCGGCACCGAGCCGGGCGTCGCTGCACAGGGCGAAGGGCAGCACGGTGTCCCGAAGGTCAGGGGCGGGCTGCCCATCGGCCGCGCGGACGGTCCCGGCGGTGTCGTAGCCCTCACCGGTCACGTCGTACCGGCGTCCGGCGACCCACAGGGCCCGGGTGGTCATCTCGTTCATCGTCAGCGTGCCGGTCTTGTCGCTGCACACCACGGTCGCCGAGCCGAGTGCCTCCACGGACGCCAGACGCTTGACGATGGCGCCGCGGCGGGCCATGCGGTGGACGCCCAGGGCGAGGGTGAGCGCGAGGACGGCGGGCAGCCCTTCGGGGATGGCCGCGACGGCCAGCGCGACGGCCCGCAGCGCGAGGTCGGCGAGCGGTTCCCCACGAACGAGCGCCACGAGCGCGTAGGCGCTCACGGCGGCCCCGCTGACGAGCGCGAGCCGCCGGCCGAGACTGTCCATCTGGATCTGCAGCGGACTGGGCGCGTCGCCACCGGTGCGCAGTTCCTCGGCGATCGCGCCGACCGCGGTGTGCATGCCGGTGGCGGTGACGATCATCTCGGCACGGCCCCGGGTCAGCACCGTGTTCATGAAGAGCATGGCGGTGCGCTCGGCGACGGGCACTTCACCGTCGCCTTCCCCGACGGTGGGCGCGGTCGTCTTCGCGACCGGGTGCGACTCGCCGGTCAGCGCGGCCTCGGCGGACTCGACGGACTCCGCGACCGTCAGCCGCCCGTCGGCCGATACGCGGTCGCCGGCTTCCAGCAGGACGATGTCACCCGGTACGAGGGTGCCGGCCGGAACGTTCAGTACCCGGCCGTCGCGGCGTACCCGGGCGATGGGGACGAGCATGCGGCGCAGCGCTTCCAGGCTGCGCTCGGCGCGGCGTTCCTGCGCATAGCCGATGGTGGCGTTGACGAACAGGACGATGGTGATGACGACCGCGTCCTTGATCTCACCGATGACGCCGGCGACGACGGCGGCGGCGAGCAGGATGCCGATCAGCCAGCTGCGGAACTGGTCCAGCAGGCGTAGCCACTGAGGCCTGCGGGCCGGTTCGGCCAGCTCGTTGGCTCCGTGGTCGGCGGCCCGCCGTTCGGCTTCGGCCGTGGTCAGGCCCGTGGCCGGGGCGACGCCGAGCAGGTCCGCCACCTCGGCGGCCTCCCGCCCGTAGGCGTCCTCGCAGTGGAGTGAGGGCGGGGCGGGCACTGCGGTCCGCTGGGACACGGTCACTCCTTGCCGCGGACGACGGTGACGGGGCAGTGGGCGTGGTGCAGCAGCGCCTGGCTGACCGATCCCAGGAGCAGGCCGGTGAAGCCGCCGCTGCCCCGGGCTCCGACCACCACCAGCTGGGCCTCCCGGCTGGCGTCGATCAGCGCGTTGCGGATCCGGGACCGCACCAGGCGCCGCTCGACGGTGACTTGCGGGTAGGTCTTCTGCCAGGCGGCCACGGTCCGGTCGAGGAGCCGTTGTTCGGCCTCCCGCAGCCGGTCGGCGTCCGCCACCACCGCGGTCAGCGGATCGCCGGGCCCCTCGTAGGCGCGTTCGCTCCAGGTGTTCCACGCGTGCAGTGCCACGAGCGGGACGCCGCGCAGCGCGGCCTCGGCGAACGCGAACTCCACCGCCGGCTCCCCGGCCGGGGAGCCGTCCACGGCGAGCAGCACCGGTCCGGCCGGGTCCGGGCGGCCGCGCACCACCATCAGCGGGCCGTGGCCGTGCGCGGCCAGGTGCACCGCCGTCGAGCCGAGCAGCAGCCCGGAGAAGCCCGTCAGGCCGCGACTGCCGACCACCGTCAGCGCCGCCGACCGCGACTCGATCTCCAGGACCTCGATCGCGTCACCGGTCACCACCGAGCGAGTGATCTCGACGCCCGGCGCGGCCGTGCGCGCCCGTTCCTCCGCCCGGGCCAGTTGTCCGTGCACCAACGGCTCCAGGCCGTGGTCGGCCGGCCTCCACGGCGCCGCGCCGGACGGCAGGTGCGCGGACGGGCGGCCGATGGCGTGGACGATGCGCAGCGATGTGCTGCGCAGGCGGGCCTCGCGGGCCGCGACATCGACCGCGGTGAGGCTCGACGCCGAACCGTCCACCCCCACGATCACCGGATCACTCACTGGGCTCTCCCTCTTCGGGAGGCCGCGGACGCGGCCCCTCGGTTCCACCCTCCAGCAGGGCGATCACCCCGGCCAGGGTCCGACAGGGCCAGGACCCGGGCCACTCGGCCCTGACCCGGCCCGCCGACAGGCCAGGAGATCGTGTTCCCCCGGACGGACCACGCCGGGGCGCCCGTACTCGGGTGACCTGTCGCGCGTGCCGAAGAAACCGAGTACGGCGGGGCCACGGGGCGCGGTCCCGCCCGCACGGATCCGGACCCGACACGGCCGACAGGGTGAGAGGCATGGACGTCAGCGAGGTGCTGCTGCCCGGCGTGGGGCTGCGCTACGAGTTCGTCAACCACGAGGGCGACCGGGTGGGCGTCGTCGCCCAGCGCTCGGGGGAGTTCGAGCTGGTCGTCTACCCGGGCGACGATCCCGACGAGGCCCACCCGGTGCTCAGACTGACGAGCGAGGAGGCCGACGCCCTCGCCGAGATCCTCGGTGCCCCGCGCATCGCGGAGCGTTTCGCCGACCTGACGCGCGAGGTGCCCGGACTGAGCGCGGGGCAGGTCGAGGTCCGGTCCGACAGTCCGTTCGCCGGACGGATGCTCGGGGACACGCGGGCCCGGACGCGCACCGGCGCGTCGATCGTGGCGGTCGTCCGGGGCGAGGACGTCATTGCCTCACCCGGCCCCGTCCAGCCCTTGGAAGCAGGAGACGTGCTCGTCGTCATCGGGACCCGCGAGGGCATCGCCGGCGTCCAGCGCATCATCCAGGGCTGAGCGGTGTACATTCCCGTCGCCCTGCTGCTGGAGCTGGGGATTATCCTGACCGCGCTCAGCCTGCTCGGCGCGGTCGCCCGGCGCTTCGCCCTGTCACCCGTACCGCTGTACCTGGTGGCGGGTCTCGCCCTGGGCGATGGCGGACTCGCCCCGGTGCCGGCCGCCCGCGAGTTCGTGGACACCGGCGCGGCGATCGGTGTGATCCTCCTGCTGCTGACGCTCGGTCTGGACTTCACGGTGCGGGAGTTCACCGCCAGCCTCGGTCGGCACCGGTCCTCCGCCGTCGTCGACCTCGTCCTCAACGCCGCGCCCGGTGCCGGGGCGGGCCTGCTGCTCGGACTGGACGCGGCGGGCGTCCTGGCGCTGGCGGGCGCCACCTACGTCTCCTCCTCGGGCATCGTCGCCCGCCTCCTCGGTGACCTGCGCAGACTCGGAAACCGAGAGACTCCGGCGGTGTTGTCGGTACTGGTGCTGGAGGACTTCGCCATGGCCGCCTACCTGCCGCTGCTGGTCGTCGTCACCGCCGGTGGTACCTGGGCGCAGGCGCTCACGGCGGTCCTGGCCGCCACGGCCGTCGTGGTCGCGGCGATCGTCGCATCCGGCCGCTGGGGCCACCACGTCGGCCGCGTCGTGTCCCACGCGGACGCCGAGCAGGTGCTGCTCAGGCTGCTCGGGGTCACGCTGATCGTCGCCGCGCTGGCGGAGGTCGTCCATGTCTCGGCCGCCGTCGGGGCCTTCCTGGTCGGCCTCGCGCTGACGGGCGCCGCCGCCGACCGGGCCCGGACCGTCCTCGGCCCGTTGCGCGATCTGTTCGCGGCGGTGTTCTTCCTGGCACTCGGTATGTCCGTGGCCCCCGGGGACCTCCTGCCGGAGCTGCCTGCCGCACTGGCTCTGGCCGTGGTCACGGCCGCGACCAAGGTGGCCACCGGATGGTATGCCGCCCGCCGCGAGGGGGCGGGCCGACGCGGCCGGCTGCGGGCCGGGACGGCGCTCATCGCGCGCGGAGAGTTCTCGGTCGTCATCCTCGGGCTCGCCGCCCCGACGCAGGACCGGCTCAGAGCCGTCGTCACCACCTACGTGATGCTCCTGGCCGTGTTCGGCCCCCTCCTCACGCGTCTCGCGCCCGCCCGCCCGGCACCGCCCCGAAAGACGCGGCCGGGCGGTGGGCGAGGCGTGCTCAGTGAGAACCGTCCGCTCCCCGCACCACCGTCACCGGACAGTGCGCGTGGTGCAGGAGGCTCTGGCTGACCGACCCCAGCAGCAGACCCGCGAAGCCGCCCCGGCCCCGGGCGCCGACCACCATCAGCTGAGCGGAGCGGCTCGCCTCGATCAGCGTCTCGCGCGGGCCGCCGTGCACCGTCCTGTGCTCCACCACCACGTCGGGACAGCGCTTCCGATGACCGGCGAGCGTTTCGGCCAGCAGCCGCTCCTCGGCCCGGGCCAGCGCACCCGGAGGGTTCGCGTCCGGCGCCGACGGGTCCTGCGGTGAGGGCAGCGGGGCGTTCCAGTTCGTGTAGGCGTGCAGCGCCACAAGGGGCGCCTTGCGCAGCGCGGCCTCGGCGAAGGCGAACTCCACCGCCCTGTCGCCCGCGGTGGAGCCGTCGACGGCCACCACCACCGGACCGGCGTCCTGCGGCTGCTCGCGCACCACCAGCACCGGGCACCGGCCGTGCGCCGCCAGGTGGACCGCCGTCGAGCCCACCAGCAGGCCGACGAACCCGCCCATCCCGCGGGAGCCGACCACGACCAGCTCGGCGGCACGGGACTGGGCCTCCAGCACGGTCAGCGGTTCACCGGTCACCACGACGTGACTGACGTCGACGTCCGGCGCCGTCGCACGCGCCCGTTCCACCGCCTCGGCCACCAGACGGTCGACCATGCCGCGCAGACCGCCCTCCGGCGGGCCCATCGGCGACGGTCCCAGCGGCACGTGCATCGCGGGCCACATCCACGCGTGCACCACGCGCAGCGCCGCCCCGCGCAGTCGGGCCTCCCGTGTCGCCGTCTCCACCGCCGTCAGACTCGACGCCGATCCGTCCACGCCGACGACCACCACACCGCTCACCGTGCCTCCTCGTCCGGGCCTTCTGTTTCCACGGCCAGCCTCCCCCGGGACACCGTCCGCCGGCATGGGCCGGGGAGGCCACGTCCGGGGGCCGTCCGGCTCATCCCACAGGCCCGGAAGATGTGCGACCACCGGCGGTGTCCCGTACGGCCGCTGCCGCCACGCGGACGACGGTTCCGCCCGACGACGCCGGGCCGAACGGACACATGCGGCCGGGACCAACGGGCCCAACACGGGACGTGCGGCCGTTCACCCTGATCGGCCCCAACCAGAAAGATCAGTGACGAACGATCCCGTTACCGGCGTTCCGCGGCGCTCCCGCGCCCAGCCCAAGGAGCACAGCCATGTCCTCGACCAAACGGAGCAGCGGCAGAGCAGGGCCCTCGGCGGCGCTCGGTCTGCCCGCCACCTCCGCCCTGGTGATCGGCAGCATCATCGGCACAGGCATCTTCGCGCTCCCGTCGGCCCTGGCACCCTACGGACCCATCTCGCTCGTCGCGTTCGTCGTCGTCACCCTGGGCGCGCTGGCGCTGGCCGGCACGTTCGGGGCGCTGTCCAAGCGGACACCGGCCAGTGGCGGACCGTATGTCTACGCCCGGGAGACGTTCGGGGAGTTCGCCGGATTTCTCAACGCCTGGTCGTACTGGATCACCGCCTGGGCAGGAAACGCGGCGATCGCGGTGGCCTGGGTCGGCTACGTCGAGGTGTTCGTCAACACCGGCCACCGGACCTGGATCTCCGTACTCATCGCGCTCACAGGGCTGTGGATACCCGCCGCCGTCAACCTCACCGGAGTCCGCAACACCGGCGCCTTCCAGGTGGTCACCACCGTCCTGAAGTTCGTGCCGCTGCTCTTCATGGCGACCCTCGGGCTGCTGTTCGTCGATCCGGACAACTTCGGCGCCTTCAACGCCAGTGGCGGCTCCGCGCTAGGCGCGATCTCCGCCGCCGGAGCCATCGCCCTGTTCAGCTACCTCGGCCTGGAGGCCGCCTCCGTGGTCGCGAGCCGGGTCCGCGAGCCCGCCCGCAACGTGCCGCGCGCCACCGTGTACGGCACGCTCGCCTGCGCCGTCATCTACCTCCTCGGCACCCTCGCCGTGTTCGGCACCGTCTCCCACGGTGAACTCCTGACGTCCTCCGCGCCGTTCACCGACGCCGCGAACAACATCATGGGTGGCACCTGGGCCGGTGACGCCGTCGCCGTGGCCGCCATCGTCTCCGGCATCGGTGCCCTGAACGGCTGGACCATGCTGTGCGCGGAGATGCCCTACGCGGCAGCCCGCGACGGACTCTTCCCCGCAGCCTTCGCGAGGCTGCGCGGCGACAAGGACGTCCCGGTGTTCGGCATCGTGGCCTCGACCGTGCTGGCCTCACTGATCACCGTCTTCAGCTACACCCGCTTCGACGATGTCTTCACCAGGATCGTGCTGCTGAGCGTGCTGACCGCGGTGATCCCCTACCTGTTCTCCGCCGCCGCCCAGCTGTACTGGCTTCTGGTGCACGGCCGCGCACGCCTGGACCGGCGGGCACTGGCCCGGGACGCCACCGTCGCGGTGCTCGCCATGGGCTTCTCCTACTGGTCGATCCAGGGCAGCGGCTACCAGACCGTCTACTACGGGCTCTTCGTCCTGCTCCTCGGCCTCCCGGTCTACGTCTGGCTCAAGCGCGACGGCGACGTGTCCGCGCGGCCCGGGCCGGCCGGGTCCGCGGCGCCTGACGCGCGTGCCCCCGAGACGCCGCAGGGCCCGTCCGGACGGCGGGCCGTCATCCCCCGCAGCCGCGGCAGGGCTCCCCTGCGCCACCACGACTGACCGACCGCGGCCCATCCCACCGAAGGACATCCCGTGAACACCTTCCACGTCGACTCCGAGACCGGCCGCCTCCGCCAGGTGATCCTGCACCGTCCGGGCCTGGAGCTGTCCCGCCTGACCCCGCGCAACGTCGACGCGCTCCTCTTCGACGACATCCTGTGGGCCAAGCGGGCCCGCGAGGAGCACGACGCCTTCGCCCAGGTCCTGCGCGACCACGGGGCACGCGTGCACTACTTCGCCGATCTGCTGGCGCACACCCTCGACGTCCCCGGGGCGCGGGACTGGCTGCTGGACCGGATCGTCACCCCGGCCACCGTAGGTCCTGCCCTGACCGACCCGGTCCGCGCCTTCTGCTCCGATCTGGACGGTGAGACCCTCGCCGGGTACCTCATCGGCGGACTGCTCAAGAACGACCTCCCGCTCACCGCTCCGCACAGTCTGATGTGGAACGCGTTGGGCACCGAGGAATTCGCCCTGGCACCCCTGCCCAACCACCTTTTCCCGAGGGACAACTCCTGCTGGATCTACGACCGGCTGTCGGTCAACCCCATGGCCAAGCCCGCCCGGCGGCGCGAGAGCCTGCACGCCGAGGCCGTCTACCGGTTCCACCCGATGTTCGCCGGGGCCGCTCCGGCACCGCTCCTCGACGGACCGGTGGGCACCCTGGAGGGCGGAGACGTCCATGTCGTCGGCAACGGCGCCGTGATGGTCGGCATGGGGGAGCGGACCACCGCGCAGGCCGTGGAGAACCTTGCCGCCCGCCTCTTCGCCGAGCACACCGCCAGTCGGCTGATCGCGGTCCAACTACCCTCCGAGCGGGCCTACATGCACCTCGACACGGTGCTGACCATGGTGGACCGGGACACCTTCGTCCTCTACCCGGGTCTCGCCGACTCCCTGCGCTCGTGGACCCTGATGCCCAGTGGACGGCACGAGGCCGGCTTCGCCGTCACTCCGAACTCCGACCTGGCCACCGCGCTGGCCGAAGCGCTCGAACTCGACAAGGTGCGCATGCTGTCCGCGCCGCAGGACCTCCGCAACGCCGAGCGTGAACAGTGGGACGACGGCAGCAACTTCCTGGCGCTGTCCCCCGGGGTGGTCGTCGGCTACGAGCGCAACGTCACCACCAACACCTACCTGCGCAAGCAGGGCATCGAGATCGTCACCATCGCCGGTGCCGAACTCGGCCGCGGCCGGGGCGGACCGCGCTGCATGAGCTGCCCGATCGAACGCGACCCCGTCACCTGACCGCACCACTGCGAGGAACCGTCATGACCGTCGACCTGCGAGGCCGCTCCTACCTGAGCGAACTCGACTTCACCGCCGAACAGATTCACCACCTCCTCGACCTCACCGAAGAACTGAAGAAAGCCAGGCGCGCCGGCACCGAACGGCCCCGCCTGACCGGAAAGCACCTGGCCCTGGTCTTCGAGAAGACCTCCACCCGCACCCGCTGCGTCTTCGAGGTCGCCGCCGCCGACCAGGGCGCCGCCACCACCTACCTGGGTCCCGGCGACACCCATGTCGGCACCAAGGAGTCCGTCGCCGACACCGCCCGCGTCCTCGGCCGCATGTTCGACGGCATCGAATACCGGGGTTCCGCCCAGTCGACCGTCACCGACCTCGCCGCCCACGCGGGCGTGCCCGTGTACAACGGACTGACCGACACCGCACATCCGACCCAGAGCCTGTGCGACGTCTTCACCATGCGCGAGCACAGCCCGAAACCACTGGCGGAGATC
The DNA here is from genome assembly GCF_042749965.1 of Streptomyces sp. NPDC059454. NCBI lineage: Bacteria > Bacillati > Actinomycetota > Actinomycetes > Kitasatosporales > Streptomycetaceae > Streptomyces > Streptomyces sp. NPDC059454. The sequence continues at coordinate 61,498 of NZ_JBHYVC010000004.1, forward strand.
AGCTACTGCTACCTCGGGGACGCCCGCAACAACATGGGCAACTCCCTGCTGTCCATGGGAGCCCTGCTCGGTATGGACGTACGGATCGCCGCCCCCGGAGCACTGTGGCCCGAACCCGGCCTCGTCGCAGCCTGCCGCTCCCTCGCCGCCCGCAGCGGGGCCCGCATCACCCTGACCGAGGACGTGGAGGAAGCCGTCCACCGCGCCGACTTCCTCCACACCGACGTATGGGTTTCCATGGGGGAGCCGGCGGAGACCTGGCGGGAGCGCGTCGAACTGCTGCTGCCCTACCGCGTCGACGCCAAGACGATGGCGGCCACCGGCAACCCGGACGCCAGGTTCATGCACTGCCTGCCGTCACTTCACGACCGCAGCACCCGTCTGGGCAGGCAACTCTTCGACACCTACGGACTGGACGGCCTCGAAGTCACCGACGACGTCTTCTCCTCGCCCGCCTCCCTTGTCTTCGACCAGGCCGAGAACCGGCTGCACACCATCAAGGCCGTACTCGTCGCCACCCTGGAGGACTGAACCATGCGCATCGTCGTCGCCCTCGGCGGCAACGCCCTACTGCACCGGGGCGAACGCCCCGACGCCGCGGTGCAGCAGGCCAACATCGACAGGGCCGTCACCGCCCTCGCCGCACTCGCCCGTGACAACGAACTCGTCATCACGCACGGCAACGGCCCCCAGATCGGCCTGCTGGCCGTCGAAAGCGCCGCTGATCCCGCCCTGTCCACTCCCTACCCGCTGGACGTCCTGGGTGCTCAGACGCAGGGCATGATCGGGTCGTTGCTCGCGCGGGCCCTGCGAGGTGCCCTCCCCGGACGGCAGGTCGCCGCGCTCGTCACCCACACCGTGGTCCGTGCGGGCGACCCGGCCTTCGTGCGGCCCACCAAGTTCGTCGGCCAGGTCTACTCGCGGGAGGTGGCGCACGTCCTCGCCCGCAAGCGCGGCTGGCACATTGCCAAGGACACCACGGGATGGCGCCGCGTCGTCCCGTCCCCAGCGCCCGAGGCCATCGTGGAGACGGACACCGTCCACGCCCTGCTGAGCAGCGGAACGCTGGTCGTCTGCGCCGGCGGCGGAGGCGTCCCCGTCACGGCCGATCACGACACCGGGGCGCTGACCGGAGTCGAAGCCGTCGTCGACAAGGACTTCACCGCCGCTCTCCTGGCCGAGGAACTCAAGGCCGATCTCCTGCTCATCCTCACTGACGTCCCGAACGTGTACGCCGACTTCGGCACGCCTCGCCAGCAGCCCGTGCTCGACGTGACCCCCGCGCAACTTCGGGACAGCGCCTTCCCCGAGGGGTCGATGAAGCCCAAGGCCGAGGCCGCTGCCCGGTTCGTGGAACGGACCGGTGGCCTGGCCGCGATCGGAGCCCTCGACGCCGCGTACGCCATCGCCCACGGAACATCGGGGACGCTCGTACGACCCGAACTCCCCATCGGATGACAAGCAGCAGGCGGCGCACCGGAGAGTCGGATTCCGGGACGGTCGGGTCCTGGCCAAGGACCAGTGGCCCCTGCTGTCACCGCCTGACGGGACCAAGACTCGAAGCAGCCTGAAGGAGGATTTCCATGACCCGCACCATCACCGTCGGACTGGACGGCTCGCCGGCGAGCCTGGCTGCCGCAGACTGGGCCGCGCACGAGGCACAGCTCAGGGACCTGCCTCTGAGGCTCGTGACCGCGTGGGAGTGGCAAGCCCCTGCCTTCGCACCTGCGACCGGAATCGGCGTGCCGGTGCCGCCGAGCGACCTCCAGTGGGCATCGGCACAGCACCTGCTGGCCCAGGCGCGCTCCCGCGTCGGCGAGACCCGCCCCGGGCTGCGGATCGACACGGACGAGATCCCCGGTCTGCCCGTCCCGGCTCTGCTGAAGGCCGCCGAGGAGGCCGAGCTGCTGGTACTGGGCTCCCGCGGACTGGGCAAGGCGGCGGGATACCTGCTCGGTTCCGTCTCCCATGCCGTCCTGGCCTCGTGCGAGCGGCCCGTCGTCCTCGTCCGTGCTGCCGAGCACGGCGAAGAGGAGGCGATGCCGGAGACCTCGGCACGCGAGGTCTCCGCCGTCTCCGGCCACCGTGCCGTCGTCCTGGGCCTGGACCTGCACAAGCCCAATGACGCGGTGATCGACTTCGCGTTCGACGCGGCTTCACGGCGCGCCGCACGCCTACGGATCATTCACGGCTGGACGCTGCCGCCCTACTACTACGGCGGCGCGCTCATGCCCGACCTGAACGACGGCATGGTCAAGCAGGTACGGAGCGAACTGTCCGACGTCCTGCGACCGTGGCAGGACAGGTACCCCGCCGTGGAGGTTCACGCGCAGGCCACGATCGGTGGTGCCGGGCGCCACCTGGTCGACGCCTCCTACGACGCCGCCCTCGTGGTGGTGGGCAGGCAGAACCGTCGGGCGGCGGTCGGCGCTCATATCGGGCCGGTGACCCAGGCGCTGCTGCATCATGCCGTCGCTCCGGTGGCGGTGATCTCGCACGACTGACCGAGAAGGACTGCCCAGGACAGCGAACGCAACGAGGGAGACCGCCCCCTGTCCGATCCTCAGCCCGCCTGTACGCGATGCGTGAGACACCGCCGCGTACAGGCGGGCTGCTTCATCGCCGGTGGTGGCCGAAGGTCCCTGTGGATCAGGGCTGTTGAGTCCCTGGGGTGTGGACCTTCGGCGTCGGGTGCGCGGTGGTGGGGGGCGGGAGAGTGAGTGGTGTCAGGAGCCAGCCGGATCTTCCCTGAAGGAGTCACTGTGATGGCCGTGCACCAGTCCACGCATCGTAGTTCGGGTTTCCATCTGCCGTCGTTCCGCCGTAACGGCGCGGTTTCCGCGCCCGGGTCGGTGGAGGCCGGCGCGCTCACCGTACGGGCCTGTGTCTTCGCTTCGGCGCGGGTGCTGATGGGGTTCGTCTTCCTGTGGGCGTTCCTGGACAAGACGTTCGGGTTCGGTTACGCCACCGCGTCCGGCAAGGGCTGGATCGACGGGGGTTCGCCCACCGAGGGTTTCCTGGGGCACGTCGCGGTCGGTCCGATGGAGTCGACGTTCCATGCGTGGGCCGGGGCGGCGTGGGCGGACTGGCTGTTCATGCTGGGTCTGCTGGGGATCGGTCTGGCCCTGACCGCGGGGGTGGCGCTGCGTCTGGCGGCCTTCGCGGGGACGGTGATGATGGCGTTGATGTGGGTGGCGGAGTGGCCGCCGGCGAAGCACCTGTCGGACGGGTCGGCGAGCATGTCGACGAACCCGTTCGCCGACTACCACCTGGTCTACGCGGTGGTGCTGATCGCGCTGGCCGTGGTGTCGGCCGGTGACGCGCTGGGTCTGGGCCGGCTGTGGGCCAGGCTCCCGATCGTCCGCGACCACGCGTGGCTGCGCTGAACACGACTGGCGGGGCGGGCCCACCCAAGGACCCGCCCCACCAGCACGTCCGCGGGCCTACCGGTGTGCCGCGCGGGCCGTCCCCCGTCGGGCCGGCGCGGGATGGCGAGCAGAGCGTCGAGGGCCCTGGGCACGCACCAGAGCAGGATTCTGGTCCGTCTGGAAGGGAGGCCGGGTGAGCGCGCCCGGTCTCCCTCAGCACGTGCCACGGAGCCTCTGGACGGCTACGGCGGGTCGACGCGGGTGGTCGCCGATGAGCGGACAGAACAGATGAGTCACAGCGAGGAAGGTAACGCGTATGGACGTCAACGAGGTGCTGCTGCCCGGAGTGGGACTGCGCTACGAGTTCGTGAACCACGAGGGCCACCGGATCGGTGTCGTCGCCCAGCGCTCGGGGGAGTTCGAGTTGGTGGTCTACCCGCGGGACGACCCCGACGAGGCCCATCCGGTGCTGCGGCTCACCGGGGGCGAAGCGGACGCTCTCGCCGAGATCCTCGGCGCCCCGCGCATCGCCGAGCGTTTCGCCGACTTGACGCGCGAGGTCCCCGGCTTGGATGCCGGACGAGTGGAGGTCGGCCCCGGCAGCCCGTGCGCCGGACGGCCACTGGGCGAAACCCGGGCCCGAACCCGTACCGGCGCGTCGATCGTGGCCGTGGTCCGAGGTGAGGACGTCATCGCCTCACCCGGACCTGCCCAGCGCCTGCACGTCGGAGACGTGCTGGTCGTCATCGGCACGCGTGAGGGCATCACCGGCGTGCAACGCATCATCCAAGGCTGAGCCGTGCACACCCCTGTCGCCCTGCTGCTGGAACTGGGCATCATCCTGACCGCGTTGAGTCTGATCGTCGCGGGCGCCAGACGCTTCGCCCTGACGCCCGTACCGCTGTACCTGCTGGCGGGGCTCGCCTTGGGCGACGGAGGCATCGCGCCGGTCCCGGCGGCCCGCGAGTTCGTCGACACCGGCGCCGCGATCGGACTGATCCTGTTGCTGCTGACCCTCGGCCTGGATTTCACCGCCCGAGAGTTCACGGCCAGTCTGCGCCGACACCGGTCCTCCGCGGTCGTGGACCTCGTTCTCAACGCCATCCCCGGCGCCGTGGCCGGATGGCTGTTCGGTCTCGATGCCGCAGGTGTCCTGGCCCTGGCCGGTGCGACCTACGTATCGTCCTCCGGCATCATCGCCCGGCTTCTCGGCGATCTGCGCCGGCTCGGCAACCGTGAGACGCCCGCGGTGTTGTCGGTGCTGGTGCTGGAGGACTTCGCGATGGCCGCCTACCTCCCTCTCCTGGCGGTCGTCACCGCCGGAGGCAGCTGGTGGGAAGCGTTGTCCGCCGTACTCGCGGCCACTGCGGTGGTGGGGGCGGCGGTAGGCGCATCGAGCCGCTGGGGACATCATGTCGGCCGAGTTCTGTCTCCGGCCGATGCCGAGCAGGTACTGCTCAGGTTGCTCGGCTTCACCCTGGTCATCGCCGCGCTGGCCGAGATGGTCCACGTCTCCGCCGCGGTCGGGGCCTTCCTGGTCGGGCTCACGCTGACCGGCGCCGCCGCCGAGCGGGCCAGGACCGTACTGGGCCCGCTGCGCGACCTGTTCGCCGCGGTGTTCTTCCTCGCTCTCGGCATGTCGGCCGACCCAGGGCATCTGCTGCCCGCGCTGCCGGCCGCAGCGGTCCTGGCCCTCATCACCGCGATCACCAAGGTGGCCACGGGGTGGTATGCCGCAGGCCGTGAAGGAGCGGGCCGCCGGGGCAGACTGAGAGCCGGGACCGCGCTCGTCGCCCGCGGTGAGTTCTCGGTCGTCGTCATCGGACTGGCCGCTACCGCACAGGACCGCCTTGCGGCCCTGGTGACCTGCTACGTGATCCTTCTGGCCGTGTGCGGTCCCGTCCTCGCCCGCCTGGCACCGACCCGTGGCGTGCCCTCGCGCATGAGGGCGTCCGACCGGGCGCCGGGCATGCTCGACAAGCCCCGGCCTTCCACAGCCGCACCTACTCCGGACCCGGCGCGCAGTGGGGTCCGCTCCGGCTGACCGTTCCCGGCCGCAGGCAGGGCAACTGGCGTCACCCGACATACGGGGCACATGGGCCGGTGGGCCCGTACCACGGGCCGATCGCCTCTGCCCGGTACTGCCGCGCGGCGGGACGCTGGAGGTGGGCAGAGAAGCGTCTTCCCACCACGTCCCGTGTCCGGTCGCTGTTGGTCCTCACAGCCGATCGTCTTGTCCCGTCGTCCCGCCCCTCATGAAAGGCAGGCACTCTCATGTCCTTCCGCAGCGGGCGCACCTCCCACGCGTCCACCTTCCTCGTCCGTGCGGCGATGACCGCGCCGTCGCTCCTGAACACCCAGCCCTGGCGTTTCGTCGCGGACGGCGACATGGAGATCGAGCTGCACGCGGACACCGGGCGCGGGCTGCCACTCGCCGACCCCCATGGACGGGAACTCGTGCTCGGTTGCGGCGCCGCCTTGTTCAACATGCGGCTGGCCATGTTGCACCTGGGCTTCCGGCCCGTCGTCCACACGTTCCCCGATCCGCAGGACCCGGCGCACCTCGCCACTGTTGGGTGGGGCGCCTACACCCGGCCCACTGACGAGGAACAGCGTCTGTACACCGCTCTGGGCCGACGGCACACCGCACACGGTCCCTTCCTGCCGGAACCGTTGCCCCCAGATCTCGTTGACGACATGCGCGATCACACGCATCGGGAGGGCGCGGACCTGCACGTCATCGACGACGTTGCGCAACGGCGACTGCTGGCCGAACTGGTCCGTGTGGGCGAGGAAGCCCATCGCACCGACGCACGGCTCGCCACCGAACAGGCCGCCTGGACCCGGCGGCTCGCCCGGCCACGAGACGACGGTGTGCCGGCCGACGTCAGCGTCCTCCACCCCGACTCCACCGCCCTCGCCGGGCGGGACTATGCGGGGCTGACGGACATGTTCCCCACGCCTCCTCGACGATGGCCCACCCGGACCGGATTGGTGGTGCTCCTCGCCACGGGCAAGGACGATCCGCTCACCTGGCTGCGGTCCGGGCAGGCACTTCAGCGGCTGCTCCTGCACGCGGCCGGGCACGGAGTCATGGCGGCCTTCCACACACAACCTCTCGAAGTGCCTCACCTGCGCACCCGTGTCCGGCAGGCTCTCACCGCCGGGCAGTTCCCGCAGGTGATCCTGCGCCTCGGACACGCACCACACGTACGGGCTCTGCCCCGGCGCGCTCTCGCCGACGTACTCGGCTGACACCGGTCCCGGCGGGTGGCGCGGCTTCGGACCGGGGGCACTGCACCTCGGGGCCGTACGGCGGGGGGACGGCCCGTTCGGCCCCTACGCCGGAGTGGGGCGCCGCAGCAGCCTTTCGTTGAGTAAGCGGGGCTGCGCCGTCGGCCGGTCCCGTCAAGCGAGGGAGGGGAGGGATCGTCATGGACGGCCCGGTCGTGATGGCATTGGACAGCTCGCGTGAGGTTCCCGCGGTCGTGGACTGCGCGGCGCGTGAGGCGGATCGGCGAGGAGTGGCCCTGCGGTTCACTCAGGCCATCGCATGGCCTACCGGCGGAATACCGGCCGGCGTGCCGCCCTGGGACCCGGACAGGCCCGAACCGCGCGAGAGGGACGGTCTGCCACCGGCGGCATCGCAGAGAGCTCATGTGGTCGCACCGAAGGTCGAAATCACTCACGAGGTCCTCTTGGGTGATCCCGCGGCAGTGCTGGAGGCCGCTGCACGGGACGCGTCGCTCGTCGTACTCGGCCGCCACCGGCAGGAGGCCGGCGATCCACGCCGCGACAAGGTCGTGCGCAGGCTGATGCGCCACAGTGCCTGCCCGGTGCTGGTGGTCGACGCCACGGCCGACTCGACCGCTCCCGTGCTGGTGGCCGTCGACGCGTCGGCGTCGGCCGGAGAGGCTGTAGAGGCCATGGAGTGCGCCTTCGCCGAAGCCTCGGCCCGAGGCGTGTCCTTGCTGGTCCTGCGACGTCGGCTCCCTTGGAGTGCTCAAGCGCGCGGAGCGTCGGTTGCCGCGGAGCTTCCCGGACTCAGAAGGCGTTTCCCGGACGTTGCGGTGTGCTGTCTGTCCGCACAGGGATGGAGGAAGCGGCTATGGGGAACAACGGCTCAATTGGTCGTATTGGCCGGTCATGGCAGCGCAGGCACGCCTCGGAGTTGGGTCGAAGGATGCCGGGTGCGTATCCCGCACGTTTCCGTCTAGCCCGTCGCAGTGGCCTGGTGGACGAGGGCCCGTCCACCTCGCGGCGGATGGTACGGCGCGTGACCTCCCCAGGACCACGCCGTACCATCCGGCCGGCACAACGCCACCGGTACCCGGCGGCGACGATGCCATGCGGCGATCGCGAGACGGGCCTCCCGACAGACTGTGCCCCTCCCCGCTATCCGGGGACTGCGGCTCGATCAGAGGACGTTCGCGGGGTTCTTCGCCTCTACTCGATCGAACACTGGGCGGCCGCAAGCGGTGTGTACAGAAGGGTCCGGTCGGCCCTGTCGGGTACCCGGTGAACGGGGCAGGGTGAGACGAAAGACCTCGCAGGGCTCTCCGTCGAGCCGACCATCGATCCGCAAGGGAACCCAGGATGTGCGCCCATTCGCAGCAGGTGTCCAGTCCGCTCTCGGACGAGGAATTAAGGAGGCTGGACGCCCATTGGCGTGCCGCGAACTATCTGTCCGTCGGCCAGATCTACCTGATGGCCAATCCTCTGCTCACCGAACCGCTGCGCGCTGAGCACGTCAAACCGCGGCTGCTCGGCCACTGGGGCACCTCACCCGGCCTCAACCTCGTCTACACGCACCTCAACCGGCTCATCCGCTCCCGGGGGCTGGAAGCGCTCTGCATCTGGGGGCCCGGCCACGGGGGCCCTGCCGTGGTGGCCAATTCCTGGCTGGAAGGGTCGTACACGGAGACCTATCCGGACATCACCCGCGACGCCGCCGGGATGGCCCGGCTGTTCCGGCAGTTCTCCTTCCCCGGAGGCGTGCCCAGTCACGTGGCCCCGGAGACGCCCGGCTCCATCCACGAGGGCGGCGAGCTGGGCTACGCCCTCTCGCACGCCTACGGCGCCGCCTTCGACAACCCCGGCCTGCTGGTCACCTGTGTCATCGGTGACGGTGAGGCGGAGACGGGGCCTCTGGCCGCCTCCTGGCACTCCAACAAGTTCCTGGACCCGGTGCAGGACGGCGCCGTCCTGCCGATCCTGCACCTCAACGGCTACAAGATCGCCAACCCGACGGTGCTGGCCCGGCTGCCGGAGTCCGAGCTCGACGAACTCCTCAAGGGATACGGCCACGAGCCCATCCACGTCACGGGAGACGAGCCGGCCGCCGTCCACCGCGCGATGGCCCGGGCCATGGACAGCGCTGCGGACCGTATCGCCGGCATCCAGCGCGCCGCCCGCGAGGACGGGGCGACCGAGCGGCCCCGCTGGCCGATGATCGTGCTGCGCACCCCCAAGGGCTGGACCGGCCCCGCCGAGGTCGACGGCCTTCCCGTGGAAGGGACCTGGCGAGCTCACCAGGTCCCCCTGTCAGCCGTCCGGGACAACCCCGACCACCTGCGGCAGCTCGAGGAATGGCTGCTCTCCTACCAGCCGCAAGAGCTGTTCGACGAGGGCGGAGCACCTCGCCCGGACGTCCTGACGTGCGTCCCCGACGGCGCACGCAGGCTGGGATCGACCCCGCACGCCAACGGCGGTCTGCTGGTGCGCGAACTCCCGCTGCCGCCTCTGGAGAGGTTCGCCGTCCCGGTGGACAAGCCGGGCGCGACCTTGCACGAACCCACTCGCGTCCTCGGCGACCTGCTGGAGGACGTCATGCGCGGGACCGCCGACCGACGTGACTTCCGCGTCGTCGGTCCCGACGAGACCGCCTCCAACCGCCTCCAGGCCGTCTACGGCGCCAGCGGCAAGGCATGGCAGGCCCGCACCCTTGATGTGGACGAGCACCTGGACCGCCACGGCCGGGTGATGGAGATTCTCTCCGAACACACCTGCCAGGGCTGGCTGGAGGGATACCTTCTCACCGGCCGGCACGGGCTGTTCTCCTGCTACGAAGCGTTCGTCCACATCGTCGACTCCATGGTCAACCAGCACATCAAGTGGCTGCGCGTGACCCGCCGCCTGCCCTGGCGCGCGCCCGTCGCCTCCCTCAACTACCTGCTCACCTCCCACGTGTGGCGCCAGGACCACAACGGCTTCTCCCACCAGGACCCCGGCTTCGTCGACCACATCCTCAACAAGAGTCCCGAAGCCGTGCGGGTCTACCTGCCGCCGGACGCCAACACCCTGCTCTCCGTCGCCGACCACGCGCTGCGCAGCCGCGACTACGTCAACGTGATCGTCGCCGGAAAGCAGCCCTGCTTCGACTGGCTGACCATGGAACAGGCCAAGGCGCACTGCGCGCGCGGCGCCGGTATCTGGGACTGGGCCGGCACCGACAGCGGCGAGCGGGAACCGGACGTGGTACTCGCGGCAGCCGGTGACGTCCCCACCCAGGAGGTGCTGGCCGCCGCACAACTGCTGCGCACGCACCTCCCGGAACTGGCCGTCCGGGTCGTGAACGTCGTCGACATCGCCCGGCTGCTGCCCGCCGAGGAACATCCCCACGGCATGACCGACTTCGAGTACGACGGCCTGTTCACCCCCGACAAGCCGGTCGTCTTCGCCTACCACGGCTACCCCTGGCTGATTCACCGACTGGCCTACCGCCGCACCGGCCACCAGCACCTGCACGTGCGCGGCTACAAGGAAATGGGCACCACCACCACACCGTTCGACATGGTGGTCCGCAACGACCTGGACCGGTACCGACTGGTCATGGACGTCATCGACCGAGTCCCCGGTCTCGCGGTGCGCGCGGCGGCCGTGCGGCAGGAGATGGAGGACGCCCGGCTGCGCCACCACGCGTACATCCGCGAGCACGGTGTCGACCTGCCCGAGGTCGCCGACTGGTCGTGGGACGGCTGACAGGAACCCGACGGGCCCGGACCGCGGACGTCGGATCCGCCGGCCGGGCCCTGCTGCGTCCGCTCCCTGGGCGAGTGGGTGGTGCCCGCGGAGAACTGCCCGCCCGTCAGCGAGACCAGCTGAAGCCCTCACTTGGGCGGTCGGCGAAGACTGGCACGACGCGTCGGTACTCGCGGGGCTGGAAACTCAGGGCGTCCGTCAGCGACCTGTAGATCTCGAAGGCGTCCGTCAGCCCGGTGCGGCGCACGATGTCGCGTAAGCGGTCGCTGTCGGAGACGAGACGCAGCCTGCCATGCCGCCCACGGATCCGCGCACGTGCCCTGCACAGCACTCCCAGCGCGGCGCAGTCCAGGAAGGGCACAGGGCGGAGGTCCACGACCAGATCGGTGTGTGGGCATGCGGTGAGGGCGTCCAGCCGGGCCGTGACGACCGGTGTCACGGCGATGTCGAGGTCTCCGCGCAGTTCCAGGACGGTTGTGTCGCCGACGGTGTACTCGGAGCGGATCGGGCCGGTGCGGGCGTGCTCGTGCGTCATAGGGACAGCCAAGACCAGGTGCTCGCCGGGCAGTAGGGTTCGATGGCCCATGCGCAGGGGCCCGTGCGACCCCTCGGTACGTCAGCCCCGCCGGGCATGGCGAAGCCGCCGCGCGGAAGCTGTCAGGCTCCCGCGCGGCGGCCTCCGGCACGGTCGTGTTCAGCCGTGGTAGGCGGTGCGCATGAGCTCCTGCATGTCGTCGAGCATCGGCATGCGCGGGTTGGCCGGCGCGCACTGGTCCTCGTAGGCGTTGAGGGCCTGCTGGGGCAAGGCGTCGAGGAAGGCGCGCTCGTCGACGCCGAGGGCCTGGAACGTCGGCTCTATGCCGACGGCGTCGCGCAGGCGCTCGACGGCCGCGGCGAGGGACTCCACGCCCTCAGCCGGAGTGGCCGCGGGCAGCCCGAGGGTGCGGGCGATGTCCTGGAAGCGTTCGGGGGCGCGGTAGTTCTCGTACTTGGGCCAGCCGGTGAGCTTCGTGGGGACGGTGCCGTTGTAACGGATGACGTGGGGGAGCAGGACCGCGTTGGTGCGGCCGTGCGCGATGTGGAAGGTGGCGCCGAGGGTGTGGGACATGGCGTGGACGATGCCGAGGAAGGCGTTGCCGAAGGCCATGCCGGCGATGGTGCCGGCGTTGTGCATCTTCTCCCGGGCCTCCGCCGAGCCGTCGCGGTTGTTCACCGATGCCTCGATGTTGCCGAAGATCAGGCGGATGGCGTGCAGCGCCAGGCCGTCGGTGAAGTCGTTGGCGTAGACGGACACGTACGCCTCGATGGCGTGGGTGAGGGCGTCGAAGCCGCTGTCGGCAGCGAGCGCCGGGGGCAGGGCGGTGGTGAGGAGGGGGTCGACGATGGCCACGCTGGGGGTGAGCGCGTAGTCGGCCAGCGGGTACTTCTTGCCGGTGGCGGGGTCGGAGATGACGGCGAAGGGGGTGACCTCGGCGCCGGTTCCGGAGGTGGTGGGCACGCACACCAGGCGGGCCAGCCTGCCCAGGGTGGGGAAGCGGAAGGCGCGCTTGCGGATGTCGGAGAACTTCTGCCGCATGTCGGCGAAGTCGATGTCGGGCTGCTCGTACAGCAGCCACATCACCTTGGCCGCGTCCATGGGCGAGCCACCGCCGAGCGCGATGATCGTGTCGGGACGGAAGTCCCGCATGAGGGCGGCACCGTGCTGTACGGAGTCGATGCTGGGCTCGGGCTGGACGTTGTCGATGATCTGGAGGGTGACCGGTTCCCGGCGCCGTTGCAGGACGCGGCTGATCCGGTCGACGAAGCCGAGGCGGGTCATGGTGGCGTCGGTGACGATCGTGACGCGGTGGACGTCCGGCATGGAGGTCAGGTAGCGGATGGCCTGCGGCTCGAAGTAGATCTTCGGCGGCACCTTGAACCACTGCAGGTTGTTGCGGCGGGCGGAGACCCGCTTGATGTTGAGCAGTTGGGCGGCGGAGACGTTGTTCGACACGGAGGTGCTGCCCCAGGAGCCGCAGCCCAGGGTGAGCGAGGGCAGCAGACCGTTGTAGATGCCGCCGATCGCGCCCTGTGAGGAAGGGGAGTTGACGATGATCCGCACGGTCTTCATCCGCTTGCCGTACGCCTCAGCCGTGGCGGGGTCCTCGGTGTGGATGACGGCGCTGTGGCCCTGGCCGTGGAAGGCGACCATGTCGGCGGCCAGGTCGAAGCCGTGGCGTTCGTCCTCGGCGCGCAGCACGGCGAGGACCGGGCAGAGCTTCTCGCGGGTCAGCGGCTCGTCCGGGCCGACGCGTTCGGCCTCGACGAGGATGACCGAGGTGTTCTCCGGCACGGAGAATCCGGCCCGTTCGGCGATCCACGCCGGGCTCTGGCCGACGGCGGACGCGTTGACCTTGGGCTCGCAGCCGGCGCCCGATCCGCCGGTGGCGGGGAACAGGAAGGTCTCCAGCTTCGCCTTCTCCTCCGAGGTGGCCAGGTGGGCGTGGAGGGTGCGGAACTCGGCGAGCGCCGCGTCGTAGATGTCGGTGTCCAGGATGACGGCCTGTTCGGAGGCGCAGATCATGCCGTTGTCGAACGCCTTGGACAGCACCAGGTCGTTGACGGCCCGGCGCAGCTTCGCGCTCTTGTGCACGTACGCGGGGACGTTGCCGGCGCCGACGCCGAGGGCGGGTTTGCCGGCCGAGTAGGCGGCCTTGACCATGGCGTTGCCGCCGGTGGCGAGGATCAGGGAGACGCCCGGGTGATGCATGAGCGTGCGGGTGGCCTCGACGGACGGGGCCTCGATCCACTGCACGCAGTGCTCCGGCGCTCCGGCGGCAATGGCCGCGTCCCGCACGACGCGGGCCGCTTCGGAGCTGCACCGCTGGGCGGACGGGTGGAAGGCGAACACGACCGGGTTGCGGGTCTTCAGCGCCATCAGTGCCTTGAAGACCGTGGTCGAGGTCGGGTTGGTGACGGGGGTGACCGCGGCCACCACGCCCACCGGTTCGGCGATCTCCACCATGTCCTCGATGTCGTCCCGGCCGATGACCCCGACGGTCTTCGTGTGGCCCATGCTGTGCGTGACGTGCTCGCAGGCGAACATGTTCTTGGCCGCCTTGTCCTCGAAGACCCCCCGCCCGGTCTCCTCCACGGCCAGTCGAGCCAGCGCGGTGTGCTGGTCCAGGGCGGCGACCGACGCCTTCTTCACGATGTGGTCGACCTGCTCCTGGGTGAGACCCTCGTAATCGGCGAGTGCCTTGAGGCCGGCCGTGACCAGACGGTCCACGGCGACCGCGGTGTCGGACGGGGCGTCGGCCCCGCGGTCCTTGGTCCGCACGTTCTGTCGGGTCATGGTGGTGTGCCTCCGTTGTCAGGGACCGCCGTGCTCATGCGGCGGCTCGGGACGGGAGGGACACCGCGGGGGACCGGCGCCCCTCCCTGGCTCCACTCTCCGACGGATCCCGATGCCGTGGCAGGCGCCGAAGGGCCCCTCTCGCGTCCGTCCGGCCCGGCTCGGCAGGGACCGTCGGCCCCGGCACGGCCGAGCCGCCGCACGTCGGCGCCGGCCGCCGAGGTCACGGGCTCCCGGTCCGGTGGGACGGGGTGGGTGTCTCGCGGTCGTCGATGCGGAAGCCCAGGCCGTTCACCACGCCGACCACGCCGTCGAGCCGCCAGACGGCGTGCACGAGCTCCGGCACCTGGCTACGCGCTTCCACCCGGCCGTCGAGGGTGACCACGCCGTCGCGGACAGCGACGCGGACCGCTTCGGACGGCAGGTTCAGCGAGGTCACGACGATCTCCTCGGTCACCTGGCGGCGGATGTCGTCGTCCGCGCGCAGGAAGACCCGTAGCAGGTCGCGGCGGGTGGCGATGCCGATGAGACGGTCGGCCTCGTCGACCACGGGCAGTCGCTCGACGCCGCGGCGTTCCATGAGCCGAGCGGCGTCCGGCACGGTCTGCTCGGGGTGCACGGTGATGGCAGGGCTCGACATCACGTCGCCCGCCGTCACGGAGGGCGGCGGAGCGGGGCCGTCCCGGTGCGCCTGGTTGCGTACGAGGTCGCTGCCGGACAGGACGCCGAGGACCTTGTCGTCGGCGTCGACCACCGGCAGTCCGCTGATCCGGTGGTGGTCGAGCAACCGGACGACCTCTTTGAACGGTGTCGTCCGGCGGGCGTGGACGACGTCCCTGGTCATTACCTCGCCGACGATGTGAGCGGTCACGGCGGATCTCCTTTCACGAACGCGGGCGGGGGAGGGCCGGAGCCCGGGTCGGCTCCGGCTCCCCGCCGGGTCGGGCGGGCGCCGTGTGGCGCCTACTTCTGCGGGCCGCCGCGCCACGGGGGCGGCGCGGCCGTCCGGCGGGCGGCGTCGCCTCGGTGGGCGACGCGTTCGGTGGCGGAGCGCAGCCGGTCGTGGAGCCGGTCGGCGAGTTCGCGGACGCTTGCCTCGCGTGCGTGGACGACGACGAGGTCGCTGCCGACCCGGATGTCGGTGCGACCGGACCAGGGCAGTTCGACGTGGTGGGCCGATGCCCGCCGTACGCGCACCTCACCGTTCACGGGCGGCAGGCTGGGCCGGTCCAGAGCGGCGGCGACCTTCTCGCGGAGGTAGGCGAGAGATTCCTCGTCCACCTCGCCGTCGGCGCGGACCAGCACGGCGGCGGTGGTGGTCTCACGGGCACCGATGTCCTTGGCGGTCATGTGTTCCACTCCCTGTGATCGTTCTGCGTCGCCTCAAGCCTGCTGCGCCGGTCGCTCCCGTCCCAGGGGCGACCGGCCCCGGAGGGAGGAGCGGCCGGTCCCTGGTATGAGGGCCGAGTGGCCCCGCCCCGCGGTTCACCTGCTGTCGCTCCCCTCGGTCTCCTCCAGCGCCGCCCGCCCCGCCTCCAGTCGCGCCACCGGCACCCGGAACGGCGAGCAGGAGACGTAGTCCAGTCCGGCGGTGTGGAAGAAGTGCACCGAGTCGGGGTCGCCGCCGTGCTCGCCGCACACCCCGATCTTGAGGTCCGGGCGAGTGGCGCGGCCCTCGGCGACAGCGATGCCCACCAGCCGGCCGACTCCCTCGCGGTCGAGCGTCTCGAAGGGGGAGGTGGAGAAGACGCCCTTGTCCAGGTAGGCGGAGAAGAACTCCGCCTCGACGTCGTCGCGGGAGAAGCCCCAGGTCGTCTGGGTCAGGTCATTGGTGCCGAAGGAGAAGAACTCGGCTTCCTCGGCGATCCGGCCCGCCGTCAGGGCGGCCCTGGGCAACTCGATCATGGTGCCGACCGGGCAGTCGAGGACGACTCCGGCCGTCCGTGAGGTCTCGGCCAGTACCCGTTGGACCTCCGTGCGCACGAGGCGTAGTTCACGGACGTCACCGACGAGCGGGACCATGATCTCCGCCTGGGGTGCGCCACCGGCCAACAGGCGCTCGGTCACGGCCTCACCGATCGCCCGGACCTGCATGGTGACCAGGCCGGGCACGACCAGGCCCAGGCGTACGCCGCGCAGCCCGAGCATCGGGTTCTCCTCGTGCATGCGGTTCACCGCGCCGAGCAGTTCGACGTCGTGCGCGTCCGGCTCCTCGCCACGGGCCTGAGCGGTGGCGATCCGCACCGCCAGTTCGGTGCGGTCGGGCAGAAACTCGTGCAGTGGCGGGTCGAGCAGCCGGATGGTGACCGGCAGACCGTCCATGGCCTCCAGGATGCCGGCGAAGTCCCGCCGTTGAAGGGGCAGGAGGTCCGTCAGGGCCCGGTCGCGCTCGGCGTCCGTGTCGGCCAGGATCATCTGCTCCACCAGCTTGCGGCGTTCCCCGAGGAACATGTGCTCGGTGCGGCACAGGCCGATGCCCTGTGCTCCGAACCGGCGGGCACGGGCGGCGTCCTCGGGGGTGTCGGCGTTGGCCCGCACCTCCAGCCGCCGGACGGTATCGGCGCGGGACAGCGCCCGGGCCACCGCGCCGACCGTGCCCTGCGCGCCTTCGTCGCCCGGGCCGTCCTCCAGGTACCGGATGACCGCCGAGTCCACCAGCGGTACGGCTCCCGCGTACACCGCTCCGGCGGAGCCGTCCACCGAGACGACGGTGCCCTCCTCGACGACGGTGCCGTCCGCGGTGGTGAAGCGGCGGGCATCGGTGTCCACGGTGAGTTCCTCGGCGCCGCACACGCAGACCTTGCCCATGCCGCGGGCGACGACGGCCGCGTGGCTGGTCTTGCCACCCCGGCTGGTGAGGACCGCCTGAGCGGCGATCATGCCGGGCAGGTCGTCCGGGGTGGTCTCCTGGCGGACCAGGACCACCTTCTCGCCGGCCGCGGCGCGGCGCACCGCCTGGGCGGAGTCGAAGACCACGGTCCCGACCGCCGCGCCGGGAGAGGCCGGGACGCCGTGGGCGAGCGCGGTACCGGTGGCGGAGGCGTCGAACCGCGGGAACATCAGCCGGGCCAGGCCCTCGCCGCTCACCCGGGCCAGCGCCTCGTCCGGGGTGATGAGCCCTTCGTCGGCCAGCTCGGCGGCGAGAACGAAGGCGGCCTCGGCGGTGCGCTTGCCGACCCGGGTCTGGAGCATCCACAGGGTGCCGCGCTCGATCGTGAACTCGATGTCGCACAGATCCCGGTAATGCCGTTCCAGAGTGCGCATGTGTGCGCGCAGCCGGTCGTAGGACGCGGCGTCCAGGCGCCTCAGCTCGGCCAGCGGCACCGTGTTGCGGATGCCGGCGACGACGTCCTCGCCCTGCGCGTCGGGCAGGTAGTCGCCGTACAGGCCCCGGCGCCCGGTGGCCGGGTCACGGGTGAAGGCGACGCCGCTGCCGGAGTCGGCCCCGAGGTTGCCGAAGACCATGCGCTGCACGTTGACGGCGGTGCCCAGGTCGTCGGCGATGTGCTCGCGCCGCCGGTACAGGCGGGCGCGTTCACCGTTCCAGGACTCGAACACGGCCAGGACCGCCCGGCGCAGCTGCTCGGCGGGGGACTGAGGGAAGCGATCCCCGGTCTCCAGGTGGATCAGGTTCTTGTACGTCTCGACCAGCTCGGCCAGGTCGGACGCCGTCAGGTGCACGTCGTCCCGCACACCGCGCAGATCCTTCATCAGGGCGAGGGACCGTTCGAAGGAGGAGGAGTCGACGCCCATGACCGTGCTGCCGAACATCTGGACGAGGCGGCGGTAGGAGTCCCAGGCGAAGCGTTCACTGCCGGAGACCTTGGCCAGCCCGAGGACGGAGCCGTCGTTCAGACCGATGTCGAGGATCGTCTCCATCATGCCGGGCATGGAGAACTTCGCGCCGGAGCGGACGGACAGCAGCAGCGGGTCGTCCGGCTGGCCCAGCGAACGGCCGGCGGAGGCTTCGAGGGCCGACAGGTGCGCGGAGACCTCCTCCCACAGGCCCGCGGGCTCGCTGCCCGTGGTCAGGAAGGCGCGGCACGCCTCGGTGGTGAGGGTGAATCCCGGCGGTACGGGGAGCCCGAGCCGGGTCATCTCCGCCAGGTTCGATCCCTTGCCGCCGAGGAGGCCGGCCATGTCACGGCCGCCCTCGGTGAAGTCGTACACGTAACGGACCATGACGCTGCGCTCCTCAAGCGTTGGGGCGTGATGGTTCCAGCGTCGGACGGGGGCGTGCTCGGCGCGAGGTGCCGGCCGTCCCGCGTGAGGGACCGGTCGGCCCTCGATGAGCCCTTGCCGTTCCGGAGGGACCATCGGCGCCCTGCCGGGGCTGTGCGGTCCGTGGACCACCAGATCGGCCGAGAGGACGCTCGAAGGCATCGGAAGTCATCGACCCGGGAGGGGACACGTCATGCCGCACGACATCGTGGTGGGGATCGACGGATCGACCGAAGGACTCGCCGCCGCGCACTGGGCGGCCCGGGAGGCTCAGCGGCGAGGAACGGATCTCGGCGTGATCCACGTCTGGCACCGCCACCCCCGCCCCGCGCCGTACATCCCCATGGACAGCACCGAGCGCGACTGGGCCGAGCATCTCCTGGGTGAGGCCGTACGCAGTGTCCGTGCCGCCCACCCAGGGCTACGGATCACCGGCCGACTCGTGTGCGACGCCACGGTGGCCGGCCTGCTGAAGGCCGCGGCCGACGCCGACCTGCTGGTCCTCGGTTCCCGTGGCCTCGGAGCTCTGGGCGGCTTCCTCACGGGCTCCGTCTCCCAGCGAGTCGTCGGCCGGTCCCCCCACCCGGTCGTCCTGGTCCGCGCGGGACGGTCCGCCGCCGACGAGCACCTGCCGGCCACCGACGGCGTCGCCCCGGAGGAGATACCGGAGACGCCCTACCGTCACGTGGTCCTGGGGCTGCAGACGGATCGTCCTTGCGACGAACTGATCGAGTTCGCCTTCGACGCCGCCCGCCGGCGTGGCACCGGCCTGTCAGTGGTCCACGCTTTTCGGACCGCCTTCCGGCCCGCCCCCGTTCCGTCCGTGCCCCTGGGGTCCGCGGCCCCGGAGGGCCCGGCTCCCGTTCCTTGGCCGCAGGCTCAGGCGCTGGCGGACCAGGAGCGCACCGTGGCGGCGGTGCTGCGTCCTTGGCGGGAGAAGTACCCGACCGTCCCGGTGACCGAGACGGTCACCGAGGGGCGCGCCGCTGTGGTTCTGGTGCGGGCCGCTCAGGACGCGGGCCTCCTGGTGGTGGGCCGCCGCGGCATCGATCACCAGGTCGGTGTCTTCACGGGGCCGGTCACGCACGCCGTCCTGCACCACGTCGGATGTCCCGTCGCCGTGGTTCCGCACGGCTGACACCACGGCGGCCGGTCGGGGCCGAAGGTCCCGGCCGGCCGGGGCCGCACGGGACCACCCGGTGCCCTGTCCGGCACTGCTCGCCGCGGACCCGTACGACGAGCATCGACAGTGACAAGACCGTACGACGAGAGGACCCGTGATGACCGCGACGGTGACAGCCGGCCCCCGGACCGCCGACGCCTGGCGGCAGTTCGCCGGGAGCGGGTGGCGTGAGCGCATCGACGTGCGCGACTTCATCCAGGCCAACTACACGCCCTACGAGGGCGACGCCTCCTTCCTGGCCGGCCCCACGGACCGCACCCGCGCGGTCTGGGAGAAGGTCGGCGCGCTGTTCCCGGAGGAGCGGCGCAGGGGCGTGCTCGACGTGGACGCCGCCACCCCCTCCACCATCACCTCGCACGCCCCCGGCTACATCGACCGCGACCGCGAGCTGATCGTCGGCCTGCAGACCGACGCCCCGCTGAAGCGGGCGATCATGCCCAACGGCGGCCTGCGCATGGTGGAGAACGGGCTGAAGGCGTACGGCTACGAGCCCGACCCGTTCGTCACAAAGGTGTTCGACACCTACCGCAAGACCCACAACGCGGGCGTCTTCGACGCCTACACCCCCGCCATGCGCGCCGCCCGCAAGGTCGGCATCATCACCGGCCTGCCCGACGCCTACGGCCGCGGCCGGATCATCGGGGACTACCGCCGCGTCGCCCTGTACGGCACCGACCGGCTCACCGAGGCCAAGCGCGCCGAGAGGGCCCTGCTGGACACCCGGCCGTCCACCGCCGACGTCGTCCGCGACCGCGAGGAACTCGCCGAGCAGATCCGGGCGCTGGGCGAACTGGCCGAGATGGCCGCGTCCTACGGCTGCGACGTCACCCGGCCCGCGGCCACCGCGCACGAGGCCGTCCAGTGGCTCTACCTGGGCTTCCTGGCCGCGGTGAAGGAGCAGAACGGCGCGGCCATGTCGCTCGGCCGTACCTCCACCTTCCTGGACGTCTACCTCCAGCGCGACCTCGACGAGGGACTCCTCGACGAGAGGCGGGCCCAGGAGCTGATCGACGACTTCGTCATCAAGCTGCGCATCGTGCGGTTCCTGCGCACCCCCGAGTACGACGCCCTGTTCTCCGGCGACCCGACCTGGGTGACGGAGTCCATCGGCGGCATCGGCGCAGACGGACGCACGCTGGTCACCCGCACCTCCTTCCGCTTCCTGCAGACCCTCTACAACCTCGGCCCCGCCCCGGAACCGAACCTGACCGTCCTGTGGTCGCCCCGCCTGCCGGCCGGCTTCAAGGAGTTCTGCGCCCAGGTGTCCATCGACACCAGCGCCGTCCAGTACGAGTCCGACGACCTGATGCGCCCGCGCACCGGCGACGACACCGCGATCGCCTGCTGCGTCTCCGCCATGGCGGTCGGCAAGCAGATGCAGTTCTTCGGCGCCCGCGTCAACCTCGCCAAGGCGCTGCTGTACGCCGTCAACGGCGGCCGGGACGAGATGACCGGCGACCAGATCACCCCGGAGATGCCCCCGCTGTCCCGCGAGTACCTGGACTACGACGAACTGTCGGCCGCCTACGACCGGGTCCTGGACTGGCTGGCCCAGACCTACGTCGACGCACTCAACGTCATCCACTACATGCACGACAAGTACGCCTACGAGCGCATCGAGATGGCCCTGCACGACCACCCCGTGCACCGGTTCATGGCGTGCGGCATCGCCGGACTGTCCGTCGCCGTGGACAGCCTCTCCGCCGTCAAGCACGCCCGCGTGAAGGTCATCCGTGACGCGACCGGACTGGCCGTGGACTTCCACACCGAGGGCGACTTCCCGGCGTACGGCAACAACGACGACCGCGCCGACGCGATCGCCGTCGGCCTGGTGGAGTCGTTCATGGCGAAGGTGCGCGAGCACCCCACCTACCGCGATGCCGAGCACACGCAGTCGGTGCTGACCATCACCTCCAACGTCGTGTACGGCACCCACACCGGCAACACCCCCGACGGCCGCCGCGCCGGCCAACCCTTCGCCCCCGGCGCCAACCCGATGAACGGCCGCGACAAGCACGGCGTGGCCGCCTCCGCCCTCTCGGTGGCCAAACTGCCCTACGAGGCGGCACGCGACGGCATCTCCCTGACCACCACGATCACCCCGGAAGGGCTGGGCCACGTCCCCGAGGAGCGGGCCGGTCACCTGGTCGGCATCCTCGACGCCTACATGTCCGCGGGCGGCTTCCACATGAACGTCAACGTGCTGGACCGCGCCGTGCTGGAGGACGCGATGGAACACCCGGAGAAGTACCCCGAGCTGACGATCAGGGTCTCCGGCTACGCCGTGAACTTCGTCCGCCTGACTCGTGAGCAGCAGCTCGACGTGATCAGCCGCACCTTCCACGGATCGCTGTGAGCACGATGCTTCCGACCGTGGCACCGGGATCGGTCACCGGACGGATCCACTCCTGGGACCTGTCCACCGGCGTGGACGGTCCCGGGACCCGGTTCGTCCTCTTCACCAGCGGCTGCCCCCTGCGCTGCCTCTACTGCGCCAACCCCGACACATGGCACATGCGCGACGGCCGGGAGGCCGCCGTCGACGAGGTGATGGCGGAGATCGACAAGTACCGGGACTTCCTCGTCACGGCCGGCGGGGGAGTGACCCTCACCGGCGGCGAACCCCTGCTCCAGCCGGCCTTCACCGCGGCGGTCCTGCGTCGCTGCAAGGAGGCCGGCCTGCACACCGCCCTCGACACCTCCGGCTTCCTCGGTGCCCGCGCCACGGACACGCTCCTGGCCGACACCGACCTGGTGCTGCTGGACATCAAGTCCTTCGACGTCACGACCTACCGGAAGCTGACCGGCGGCGCCCTCGCCCCCACCCTGAACTTCGCCACCCGTCTCGACCGGCTGGGCAAGCGCGTGTGGATCAGGTACGTCCTGGTGCCCGGCTGGACCGACGACGAGGACGCCGTCGACGGACTCGCCGGATTCCTCTCCGGCCTCGCCTGCGTGGAGCGGGTCGACATCCTGCCGTTCCACAAGCTCGGCGCCGCGAAGTACGACGCCCTGGGCATCCCCTTTCCCCTGCGTGACGCCCCGGTTCCGGACAAGACGCTGGTGGACCGGGTACAGGGCCAGTTCCGCGAGCGCGGCCTCATGGCCCACTGACGCAGGCGAAATCGGGGCCGACCGGCCCTGGACCTCGGCCATCCTGGGAAGAAAGGATTCCGACACAGACCGAGGCATTGCGAGGAGCATTCGATGGCGCACAGCGAGCAGGGCGACAGCACGGGAAGCCCGATCAGGGTCTTCCTCCTGGACGACCACGAAGTGGTACGACGCGGGGTGCACGACCTGCTGGACGACGAACCGGACATCACCGTGGTCGGAGAAGCCGCGACGGTGGAACAGGCGCTGGTCCGGGTTCCCGCCCTCCGTCCCGACGTGGCCGTCCTCGACGTGCGCCTGCCCGACGGCGACGGCGTGACCGTCTGCCGCGAGCTGCGGTCGCAGATGCCGGACCTGGCCTGCCTGATGCTGACCTCCTTCGACGACGAGGAGGCGCTGCTGGACTCGATCATGGCGGGGGCGGCCGGATACGTCCTCAAGCAGATCCAGGGCTCCGACCTGGTCTCGGCCGTGCGCACGGTGGCCCGCGGCCAGTCGCTGCTGGACGCCAGCGCCACGACCAAGCTGATGGCGCGGCTGCGGGGCGGCGGGCAGCAGCCGGCCGAGGAGCCGGAGATGCTGCCGGGTCTCACCGACCGGGAACGCGAGATCCTCGAACTGATCGGCGAAGGGCTCACCAACCGGCAGATCGGCCAGCGGCTCTACCTGGCTGAGAAGACGGTCAAGAACCACATCTCCCGGCTGCTCGCCAAGCTCGGCGTGGAACGCCGTGTCCAGGCCGCCGTCATCGCCACCCAGGCGCGGGACCGGATGCGCACCGAAGGCCAGTAGCGGGACGGGCCCGCCGGTCGGCCCCGCACCCGGCCCCCCCGTCGGGGGCCGAAGGTCCCCACGGTCCGCCCTCACCCGGCCCATACCCGCACGAACACCCGGGCGGCAGGCTGAGAGCGGTCCCGGAACACCGCCGGGCATCGCCGCACCAAGGGGAGGACGGAAGACATGACCGTGCGAGTGGGTATCAACGGTTTCGGCCGGATCGGCCGGAACTACCTGCGCTGCGTACTGGAACGCACCGGCGCCGCGGCGGCGCCGCTGGAGGTGGTGGCGGTCAACGACGTCACCTCCCCGGCAGCGCTCGCGCACCTGCTGACGTACGACTCGACGTACGGACGGCTGAACCGCCCCGTCGAGCACGACGACACCTCGCTGACCGTGGACGGGCACCGCATCACCGTGACCGCCGAGCGCGACCCGGCCGCGCTGGCCTGGGGAGACCTCGGCGTGGACGTGGTGATCGAGTCCACGGGCCGCTTCCGCACCCGAGAGCAGGCCGGCCTGCACCTGGCGGCCGGCGCGCGCAAAGTGCTTCTGTCCGTGCCCGGCAAGAACGTCGACGCCACGATCGTCATGGGAGTCAACGAAGGAACGTACGACCCGGAGCACCACCACGTGATCTCCAACGCCTCGTGCACCACCAACTGCGTGGCTCCGATGGTCAAGGTCCTCGACGACCGCTTCGGCGTCGTCAGAGGACTGATGACCACGATCCACGGCTACACCAACGACCAGGTGGTCCTGGACGGCCCCCACAAGGACCTGCGCCGGGGCCGCTCTGCGGCGGTCAACATCATCCCCACCACCACCGGCGCCGCCCGCGCCGTCGGCCTGGTCCTGCCCGAGCTGGCGGGCACGCTGGACGGCAGCGCCGTGCGCGTCCCGGTCGAGGACGGCTCGCTGACCGACCTGACCGTGGTCCTCGAGAGGACGGTGAGCGCCGAGGAGATCAACGCCGCTTACCGCGAGGCCGCCGAGGGACCGCTGAAGGACGTCCTGAGGGTGTCCGACGCACCGATCGTCTCTCGCGACGTGGTCGGCGACCCCGCCTCCTGCGTCCTGGACGCCCCCCTCACCCAGACCCACGGTGACCTGGTCAAGGTCTTCGGCTGGTACGACAACGAATGGGGCTATACGAACCGCCTGCTCGACCTCACCTCGTACGTCGCGGCCCGACTGCCCCGGAGCTGACGGTTCCGGCCAGTCGGCCACGCGGCGGCGCTGATCCCTTATCGTCTCCCTATTCGAGCCGCTACCGTGGCAGGTTCACGGTAAGGCTGCCGACATGCGGTGAGGCGTTGGAGGATCAGCGGTGGCAAACGCCCAGGAAGCCCGTGAGGCACGGGTACGGCTGCCGCAGCTGCGGCTGGACGAGCTGCTGGAGGAGCTGCAGGCCCGTCTGGACGCGGCGCGCGGCACCCGGGACCGGGTCCACAGCCTTCTGGAGGCCGTGCTGTCGGTCGGCCGCGAACTGGATCTGGAGCAGGCACTGCGCAGCATCGTGGAGGCCGCGGCGGCCCTGGTCGACGCGGAGTACGCGGCGCTGGGCGTCATCGGCCCCGACGGCGAGCGGCTGTCCGCCTTCCACACGGTGGGCGTCGACGAGGAACAGATCGCGCGGATCGGCCCCTACCCGGAGGGCCACGGCATCCTGGGCGAGCTGATCCGCCACCCCGAGCCACTGCGCCTGGCCAAACTCTCCGACCACCCCGCCTCCTACGGCTTCCCGGCCCACCACCCGCCGATGAACACCTTCCTCGGCGTTCCCATCCGGGTACGGGACCACGTCTTCGGCAACCTGTACCTGACGGAGAAGCGCGGCGGGCAGCAGTTCGACGAGGACGACGAGTCGGTGCTGGCCACCCTGGCCGTGGCGGCCGGCGTGGCCATCGACAACGCCCGCCTGTACGAGGAGTCCCGTCTGCGCGAGCGCTGGCTTCAGGTGAACGCGGAGGTCACCCACACCCTGATGTCCGGCGGGGACCAGGGCGGGGTGCTGCCGCTGATCGCCGAACGGGCCAGGGAGATCACCGCCTCCGCCCTGAGCGTGGTGGCCATGCCGGTGAGCGGTACCGACACCCTCGCCGTCGAACTCGCTGTCGGCCAGCAGGCCGACGCATGGCGCGGGATCGTCCTGCCTACGGAAGGCACGCTCATCGGGCAGGCGTTCGTCCAGCGAGCGCCGGTCAGCAGCCCGGACGTCTCGTGCGACTCCAGGGTCTCGGCCGGTCCGCCGCGCTTCGACGGGCTCGGACCGGCCGTCGCCGTGCCGATCGGCACCGGCGACGAGACCCGCGGTGTGGTGCTGCTGGTCCGGCAGTCGGGCGGCCGGGAGTTCACCGGGAAGGAGACCGAGCCGCTCCAGGTCTTCGCCGCGCAGGCCGCCGTCGCGATGGAGCTGGCGGAACGACGCGAGGACGCCGGGCAGATCGCCCTGCTGGAGGACCGCGACCGGATCGCGCGCGACCTGCACGACCTGGCCATCCAACGGCTCTTCGCCACCGGCATGACCCTGCAGAGCGCCGGCCGCCGCGTCCAGGACCCGGTGGCCTCCAAGCGGATCCTGCGGGCGGTGGACGACCTCGACGAAACCATCAAGATCATCAGGTCGACCATCTTCGGTCTGCGCTCCCGCGACGACGACGCGGCGCCCGGCCTGCGCTCCCGCGCGGTGCGCGCGATCGGCGAGGCCGCACCGCTCCTGGGCTTCGCCCCCAGCGTCCGCATGGAGGGCCTGCTCGACACGCACGTGCCCGCGGCGACCGCCGACCACGTCCTGGCCGTCCTCACCGAGTCCCTGACCAACGTCGCCCGGCACGCCCGCGCCGACCGCACCGACGTCGTACTGGAGACGGACGGCAAGCAGGTCCGCCTGACGGTCACGGACAACGGCGTCGGCATCCCGGACGGAGGCCGCCGCAGCGGTCTGACCAACATGGCCGAGCGAGCGCAGAAGCTCGGCGGCGGCATGGAGCTGGAAAGCCCCGGTGGGAAGGGGACTCGGCTGGTGTGGCACGCTCCGCTGGAGCAGTCCCCGGACACGTCGGAGAGCGGCGGGTCTGCTCGGTGACGCACGGTGCCGGCGGGCGAGCGGCACCTTGAGGGCCCTGCCGAGTGGGGACGGTCGTGCCGGGACCATCGGCTCACGGCGCGCGGGCCCCTCGGCCCATGACGGTGGACCGCGACCGCGGTCGAATGGAGGTGCCGAGGCGGACGACCGGGGCCGGCCCGGCCCGCCGGCCCTGCTCGGGTGGGCGGAGCAGCTGCGTCGAGCACGCTTGGGGCTCGAGGGCAAGGCACCCGGCCGGGAGACGTCATGAAGATGACCAGCCGCTGCGGACGCACCATCAACGTCACACGACTCGCGTCCCAGGATCTCCCGGCTTCCATGGGACGCGTCGTCCTGGACACTGCCCGTGCCCCGCACGACAGCCGGGCCCCGTGGCTGTCGCTGACCGCCGAGGAGGCGCGGCGCCTGGCCGGTCTGCTGCTCTTCCAGGCCGCCGCCGTGGAGCCGGGCCCTGACGTGCAGGCCGGACGCGTCGACGTGACGCCTGTCGCCGGCGACGCCTTCGAAGTGCGGGTACGGGGACACGTCCTGACCGTCGACCAGCCACGGACCGACGGCGGCAGGGACACGGCACCCACGCCCGTGGAACTCTTCATCGCTTCTGTGGCCTCCTGCACCGCGCACTACGCGGGCCGGTACCTGGACAGGCATGGCCTCAGCAGGGACGGTCTGACCGTCCGGGCGGACTTCCGCATGGCCGACGACCGCCCCGCACGGGTCGCCTCCCTGTCGATGACCGTCCACGCCCCGTCCCTGCCCGCCGAGCGGCTGGCCGCGCTGCGCGCGGTGGTCTCGCACTGCACGGTGAGCAACACACTGGCCGACGCTCCCGAGGTGCGGGTGCACGTCCGGCGCGAATCGGAGAGTGCGGAAATACCGCAGGTCAGGGAGGACGGGCGCGTCGACGTGGGGTGATACGCGCGGCAGTCGGCCTGCCGAGTGCCCGCGTCGGCCGGCGCGGCGACGACACCGCCCGGTCGCGTCGTCGACGCGACCGGGCGGGACGCGATCACTCGTCGCCCTCCATCACTTCCTCCATCGGGCGGCGCGGCGAGGCCGGTCCTTCGGGGCCGTACCCGAGCCGGATCACCATCTGCGTGTGCACCCGAGGGCCGTCGACCGGGAGACCGTCGAGGGCCCGGCGCAGGTCGGGCCACTCCATGGCCTGGTGCAGGAGTGACGCCCGCACTCCGTGCCGGGTGGCCAGCAGGAGCACGCGTTCCAGCGCCTGGCCGGCCCGCAGCCAGTCCGTCCGCCGGTCGTGTGCCGTGGACAGCAGCGCGAGGACCGGACGCGTCTCGAAGGCGCGGGCGCGCAGCAGGTCCGGGTGCCGGTGAGCCCCGAAGTCCCGCATCGGTATGCGCTCCAGGGCGTCTTGCGGGCCGAGAACCGCTGCCGGAAGTCCCAGCCACGGGGAGTGCGGGCCACTGACCAGCCGACGGCTCTCCGCTGCGCGGTCGGCGTCCGCCCGGTTGCGCCACTCCGCCTCCCGCGTGGCACTCAGCACCCGGTCGGTGTCGTCGCGCCCCGGGAATCGCAGGGTCGCACCCTCCAGGTGGGCCGCCTCGGTCAGCTCGGCGAGCAGGTCCGACGGCAGCGGTTGCCCGGAGAAGGGGAAACGGCTGCTGTGCCGGCGCCACACCGCCTCGTACAAGCCGGTCGACGGTGCGCCGCGTACCGATTCGGTGAGCCGGACCGTGGCGAGCAGAGCGGGACGGTCCGGGCACGGAAGCAGCCGGGTCACCGGCTCCCAGCCGAAGTGGGCGGCGGCGACGCGCAAATTGAGGACCGCGCAGCCCACGGACAGGTGCACGGCGCGGCCCACCGGGTCGGTGTGGCGCAGCGCCCGGTCCGCGGCGGCGTCGATCCGTACCGTGCGGGTGTCGGTATCGAGCCGGAAGTGCCAGGGCTGGGTGTTGTGCAGGGACGGCGCGGCCACGGCCGCTGCGACCAGCCGCTCCAAGGCCGGAGCGTCGAGGGTTGTCGAGGTCATCGGGACTCCTTCCCGCCCATGTCCGAGGCCGGCTGGGCTGGTGGGTGAACCCTTTCCAGCCTTGGCCGTCGTCGGCGCGCGCGTGAGGGCCGTGCGGGCACCACCCAGCGCCGTTCGGCCTTGTTCGTCTGGTCCTGGCCGAAGGTCCCTGTGGATCAGGGCTGTTGAGTCCCTTGGGTGTGGACCTTCGGCGTCGGGTGCGCGGTGGTGGGGTCCGGGAGAGTGAGTGGTGTCAGGAACCAGCCGGATCTTCCCTGAAGGAGTCACTGTGATGGCCGTGCACCAGCCCACGCACCGTAGTTCGGGTTTCCGTCTGCCGTCGTTCCGCCGCACCCGCGCCGTTTCCGCGCCGGAGACGGCTGTGTCGGCGGAGGCCGGCACGCTCACCGCACGGGCCTACGTCTTCGCCTCGGCGCGGGTGCTGATGGGGTTCGTCTTCCTGTGGGCGTTCCTGGACAAGACGTTCGGGTTCGGTTACGCCACCGCGTCCGGCAAGGGCTGGATCGACGGGGGTTCGCCCACCGAGGGTTTCCTGGGGCACGTCGCGGTCGGTCCGATGGAGTCGACGTTCCATGCGTGGGCCGGGGCGGCGTGGGCGGACTGGCTGTTCATGCTGGGTCTGCTGGGGATCGGTCTGGCCCTGACCGCGGGGGTGGCGCTGCGTCTGGCGGCCTTCGCGGGGACGGTGATGATGGCGTTGATGTGGGTGGCGGAGTGGCCGCCGGCGAAGCACCTGTCGGACGGGTCGGCGAGCATGTCGACGAACCCGTTCGCCGACTACCACATGGTGTACGCGGTGGTGCTGATCGCGCTGGCCGTGGTGTCGGCCGGTGACGCGCTGGGTCTGGGCCGGCTGTGGGCCAGGCTCCCGATCGTCCGCGACCACGCGTGGCTGCGCTGAACACGACTGGCGGGGCGGAACCACCCAAGGACCCGCCCCACCAGCACGTCGGCAGGGACCGTCGGCCCCACCCCGGGACCACAGGCCCCTGCCCCCCGGAACCGCCCGAAGAGACGCTGAGAACAGAACCAATGACACAGGAGGTGGCCGGCATGGCCCGCACGATCACCGTAGGACTCGACGGCTCGCCCGAGAGCCGGGCAGCCGCAGAGTGGGCGGCCCGCGAAGCCGCGCTGCGCCAGATGCCGGTACGACTGCTTCACGTGTGGCAGCCGGTCCCGGAGCCCATGGCCCAGGCCCCGCTCCTCGGCGCCGAGACGCACCAGCACTGGACCGAGCGGATCCCCCGGGAGGCCGCCGAGGGGCTGAGGCTGCGGCACCCCGGGGTCGAGGTGACCACCGAGCAGCGGGCCGGAACCCCGGCGGAGGCCCTGCTCGACGCCACTCGCGACGCGGAACTGCTGGTGCTGGGCTCGCGCGCCCTCAGCGGCCTCGCGGGCTTCCTGATCGGGTCCGTCGGCCAGTCGGTGGTCGCCCGCACCGAGGTGCCCGTGATCCTGGTCCGAGCGGGCGAACAGGCCGCCGACGAACACGTCAAGGACCCCGCCGGCATCCCGTCCGCCGCCACCGGCTTCCGTCCCGTGGTCCTGGGCCTGGACACCGACAGTCCGGACGAGACGGTGATCACCTTCGCGTTCGAGGAGGCACGGCGCCGAGAGGCCACGCTGACCGTCGTCCAGGGTTGGAACCTGCCGCCCTACTACGTCTACAGCCTGGCCGCCGGCGTCGACCCCCGCGAAGACATCATCCGCGAGCAGGCCGACGCCCTCACCGAAGCGCTCCGGCCGTGGCGGGAGAAGTACCCGGACGTCGAGGTGACCGAGGCGTCCCGGCTCGGCAGCCCCGCCGGCCACCTCGTCGACGCGGCCCGCGACGCCTCCCTGGTCGTCGTCGGCCGCCGCATCCGCCGCAGCCCGTTCGGTGTGCACATCGGCGCCGTCGCCCACGCGGTCATGCACCACGCCACCTCCCCCGTCGCCGTCGTCGCGCACGACTGACATGGCCGGCCGAAGAGGCATCGAAGGAGAAGGCATCATGAAGGCAGCGGTCGTCCGGGAGTTCGGCGAGCCCCTGGTCATCGAGGAGCGTCCCGACCCCGAGCCCGGCCCCGGGCAGGTCCGCGTGCGCGTCGAGGCGTCCGGGCTGTGCCACACCGACATCCACGCGGCGCACGGCGACTGGCCGGTCAGGCCCACCCCGCCGTTCGTACCCGGCCACGAGGGCGTCGGCCTCGTCGAGAAGCTCGGCGACGGCGTGACCCACCTCGCCGTCGGCCAACGGGTCGCCGTGCCGTGGCTCGGCAGCGCGTGCGGGCGGTGCGAGCACTGCCTGTCCGGCTGGGAGACCCTCTGCGAGAGCCAAGTCAACACCGGCTACGGCTGCGACGGCGGCTACGCCGAGAAGATGCTCGCCCGGGCCGACTTCGCCCAGCCGGTGCCCGAGGGCGTCAGCGCCCTCGACGCCGCCCCGCTGACCTGCGCGGGCGTCACCACCTACAAGGCGCTGAAGGTCGCGGACGTCCGGCCCGCCCAGCTCGTCGCGATCTCGGGCGTGGGCGGACTGGGCCACCTGGCGGTGCAGTACGCGAAGATCGCGGGAGCTACCGTTGCCGCGATCGACGTCACCGACGACAAGCTCGAACTCGCCAGGGAACTGGGTGCGGACATCCTCATCGACGCCCGCACCCAGGACGTCGGCGCCGAGCTGAAGAGGCACGGCGGCGCCCACGCGGCCCTCGCCCTCGCCGTGAACCCGGCCGCCTTCGCAGCCGTCAACTCCGGGCTGCGGCGCGGCGGGAAGCTCGTGATGGTGGCCCTGCCGGCACACGGCACCCTCCAGGTCCCGATCTTCGACACCGTCCTGAACGGCACCTCGGTGATCGGCTCCATCGTCGGCACCCGGCAGGACCTCGCCGAGGTCTTCCAGCTCCACGCCGAGGGCCGCACGCAGGTCATCCGGGAGACCCGCCCGCTCACCGCCGTCAACGACTGCATCGACGAGGTCCTGCACGGTCACGTCAAGGCCCGCATCGTGTTCGATCTCAACGCGGGAGGCTGAGAACGATGTCCCTGCCCATGGTCGTCGGCGTCGACGGATCCGAGTCGAGCCTGCGGGCCGTCGACTGGGCGGCCGACGAGGCCGCCCGGCACGGAGTTCCCCTGCGGATCGTCCACGCCTACCGCTGGGATCGCTATGAGGGCACCGCGCTCGCCCGAGAGCTCGGCAAGCCGTCCGGTCACGTCACCCCCGACGACATCCTCGTCGTCGCCACCCGCCGCGCCCGTCGTCACCACCCGGACCTCCCCGTCACCACCGAAGCGGTGGCCGAAGAACCGGAGTACGTCCTCCTGCACGAGGCGCGCAACGCTGCGGCCGTGATCATGGGCACACGCGGGCGCGGCGAACTCGCCGACCTCCTGCTGGGCTCCGTCAGCCTGACCGTGGCCACCGAGGCGCACTGCCCGGTCGTCGTGATCCGGGGCAGCCACGACAACCGGGCCGCCGATGGCCGGCACGGCCGCATCGTCGTCGGCGTGGCCGACGCGCCGACGGCGGCGGTGCGCTTCGCCTACGAGGAGGCCCGGCGACGCGGCGCCGCCCTGGAGGCGGTGCGGGCGTGGCGGTGCCCCGCGCACGACCCGGCCGACCACCCGCTGCTCACCGGCACGCCCGAGCGGCTGCACGAGGAACGGGCGGTCAAGGAGCTGGAGGCCGCGCTCGCCGACGCCCCGCCGGACGTGGAACTGCACCGGCACACGGTCGAGGGACCCGCCCGCCGAGCGCTCCTCGCCGCCTCGCACGAGGCGGACCTGCTGATCGTCGGCCGACGGCGCCCCGGACAGTTCGGGCACCGCCTCGGCCGGGTCGCCCACACGCTCCTGCACCACTCCGCCTGCCCGATCGCGGTCGTACCCGACACGGCGTGAGGGTCCGGAGCCACCGTCGTGCGGGACGACCGGCGGGAGACCGGGGGCCGACCGGCCCTGCGGGCACCCTCGGTCGGTCCCTGGGCGCGACCGACGTCGTGACAGACGCTCGACAGGCCAAAGGACCCGAGCGGCTCGAAGGAGAACCGCCATGAAGGACGACACGCCACACCGCCCCGCAGTCCACGCGCTGCTCACGGACGGCACCACCGTCCGTATCCGCGCCGTCGAGCCCGGGGACCACGACCAACTGGAGGAGCTCTACGCGGAGATGTCACCGGACAACCGCCGCCTGCGCTTCTTCTCAGCCGGCTCCCGCTCCGCCGGCCTGGCCGCGGACACCGTGTGCGCGCCGACCCGGCGCGGGCACCGGGCCCTGCTCGCCGAACGCGCCGGACAGGTCATCGGCCTCGTCGAGTACCACTCCGACGACGACGCGCCGCAGACCGCCGAACTCGCCGTCGCGGTCGCCGACGGCCTGCACCACCGGGGCGTGGGGACCCTGCTCGTCGAACACCTCGTCTCGGCCGCCCGTGCCGACGGCATCACCGCCTTCACCGCCGACGCCCTCAGCGACAACCACTAGGTACTGCGGCTCTTCGCCGACCTCGGCCTCGCCGCGACCCGGCGGTTCGACGGCCCCGAGGTGCACTGCGCCATCGACCTGCACGTCGACGAGACCTACCTCACGGCCTCGGAGGCCCGGGGACGGACCGCCGACGTGGCCAGCCTGGAGCCGCTGCTGAAGCCGCGCTCCATCGCCGTCGTCGGGGCCGGCCGCCGTCCCGGCTCGGTGGGATGCGCCCTGCTGCACCACCTTCACGAGGACGGCTTCACCGGCCGCCTGTTCGCGGTCAATCCCGCCACCACCGCCATCCTCGGCGTACCGTCCTACCCCCGCGTCGGCGCCCTTCCCGTCATCCCTGACCTGGTCGTCGTGGCGAGCCCGGCCGGGACCGTGCCGGCCGTCGCCGAGGAGTGCGGCAAGGCGGGCGTACGCGCCCTCGTCGTGGTCTCCGCCGGATTCGACACGGAGCAGTCCGAGGCCCTGCTCGCCGCCTGCCGGACCCACGGGATGCGCCTGGTCGGCCCCAACTGCCTCGGCGTGGCCAACACCGACCCCGGGTACCGTTTCGACGCCACCTTCGCCGCCGCGCACCCGCGCGCCGGGACCGAGGGGGTCGCCGTGCAGTCCGGCGGCATCGGCATCGCCCTGCTGGAGGGACTGTCCCGGCTGGGCATCGGCGTCTCCACGTTCGCCTCGCTCGGCGACAAGTACGACGTCAGCGGCAACGACCTGCTCCAGTGGTGGGAGAGCGACGGCCGCACCGACCTCGCTCTGCTGCACCTGGAGTCCTTCGGCAACCCGCGGGCCTTCTCCCGCACCGCCCGGCGGGTCACCCGGCGCATGCCGGTACTGACCGTCGACGCCGGACGCACCGACGCCGGCCGCCGCGCCGCCGCCTCCCACACCGCCGCCGCGGCGACCGGCACGATGACCCGCCAGGCCCTGTTCACCCAGGCCGGCGTCACCGCGACCCGCTCCGTCGGCGAGCTGCTGGAAGCGGCGGCCCTGCTGCATGCGCAGCCCCTGCCGGCCGGCACCCGCGTCGCCGTGATCACCAACGCCGGTGGCGCGGGAGTCCTGGCCGCCGATGCCTGCGCCGAAGCGGGCCTGACCCTCAACCCGCCCAGCCCCGAACTGGCCGACGACCTGCTCGCCGCGCTGCCCGCCGGAGCGAGCGCCGGCAACCCCGTGGACGCCACCGCCGCCGTGACCGAGGACGCGTTGCACACCTGCCTCGAGCGGCTCGCGGGTCACCCGGCCGTCGACGCGGTCCTGGTGGCCCTCGTCCCCACCGCGGTCGCCGCCGCGACGGGCGACGACCTGGTCCGGGCCGTCACCCGGGGGCCCGGCCGCCGGGCCAAGCCCGTCATGGTCGTACGCCTGGAACAGGACCTGCCGGTCACCCTGCTGCCCGTCGCCGACGGCGAGGCGATCCCCTCGTACGCCGAACCGCAGGCGGCGGCACGGGCGCTGGCCCACGCCGCCCGACGGGCCGCCTGGCTCGCCCGGCCCGTCGGCACCGTGCCGGACCCGGACGACATCGACACCTCCCGTGCGCAGGCCCTGGCGGACGACTTCCTCGCCCAGCGACCGGACGGAGGCTGGCTGGACCCGCGTGCCTGCGCCGAGCTCCTGTCCTGCTACGGCATCCCTCAGCAGCCCTGGGCCTGGGCCGAGGCCGAGGACGACGCCGTACGCGCCGCCGAGCGCCTGCGCGGCACCGACGGTCGAGTGGTCCTCAAGGCACACTGGCCCGGACTCGTGCACAAGAGCCTCCAGCACGCCGTCCACCTCGACCTGCGCGACGAGGCCCAGGTACGCAGGGCCTTCCAGGACCTGCGGGCCCGCTTCGAAGGACTCATGACCGGAGTCGTCGTCCAGCCACTCGCACCCCGCGGCACCGAACTGTTCGCCGGCGTCGTCCAGGACGGCGTCTTCGGCCCGCTCGTCGTTTTCGGCCTGGGAGGCACGGCGACGGAGGTGCTCGCCGACCACGCCGCCCGCCTCGCCCCGCTCACCGGTCAGGACGTGCACGACCTGATCACCGCCCCGCGCTGCGCCCCCCTGCTCTTCGGCACGCAAGGCGGCGGCCCCGTCGACCTGGAAGGGCTGGAACAGGTACTCCACAAGCTGTCCCGGATGGCCATGGACCTGCCGCAGCTCGCCGAAGCCGACTTCAACCCGATCCTCGCCACACCCGGCGAGGTCACCGTCCTCGACGCGCGGATACGCCTGCTGCCCCGTCGGCCACAGGACCCCTATCTGCGCCGACTGCGCTGAGGAGGAACAGACATGAGGAACCAGAAAGTCGGCTCCGTGATGACCACCCAGGTGATCCGCGCCGAGTACGGCACCCCCTTCAAGGCCGTCGCCAGGCTGCTCGCGGAACACCGCGTCAGCGGACTGCCCGTGGTGGACGACGACCAGCACGTCATCGGCGTCGTCTCCGAGACGGACCTGATGCTCCACCAGGCCGCGACCCCACTCGCCTACGAGCCGCCCCCGCGGTTCCGCCTCGCACGGCTGACACCGCGCGCCCGCCGACGGGCGGCCAAGGCCCGGGCGCGCACGGCCGGCCGCCTGATGACCGCGCCCGCCGTCAGCGTGCACGCCGAGGACACCGTCGTGGAGGCCGCCCGCACCATGGTCGAGCACCGGGTGAACCGGCTCCCGGTACTCGACGAGGACGACCGCCTGGTCGGCATCGTCACCCGGCACGACCTGCTGCAGACCTTCCTGCGACCCGACGCGGAGATCCGCGAGGAAGTGATCCGCGAGGTGCTGCAACGCGGACTGTGGCTGGTCAACGGCAGCGTCGACGTCACCGTCACGGAGGGAGTCGTCACGCTGGAAAGGCAGCTGGAGCGGAAGAGCGAAAGCGAGATCGCGGTGGCCATGACCCGCAGGACCGACGGAGTCGTCGACGTCGTGGACAGGCTCACCCACCGCTTCGACGACTCCGAGTTCCGGGACGACACGCGCGCGCCGGGCGGCGTCGCGGACGACTGGCTGCGGCGCCTGTGAGAGGAGGCGGACCACCATGGAGCAGACGGTGCTGGTCGCTTACGGGTCGGCCAACGGATCGACGCAGAAGATCGCCGAGACCATAGCGGAGGTGCTGCGGACGACGGGAATCACGGCCGAGGCGCTGTCCGCCCGGTCGGTGACGGATCTGGACCGCTATGAGGCTGTGGTGGTCGGCGGTGCCCTGTACGCCGGGCGCTGGCACAAGGACGCCAGGCGCTTCGTACGGCGGCACCGCGGCGCACTGGCGCACCGGCCGGTGTGGTTCTTCAGCTCCGGACCGCTCGACTCGACGGCCTCGCAGCGGGACATTTCGCCCGTTCCGGGCGTCAAGAGGGCCATGGCCAAGCTCGACACCCGTGCGCATGTCACCTTCGGCGGCTGCCTCACCGAAGGGGCGCAAGGCCGCATCGCCCGCATGATCCTTCGCAACGGCAAGGGCGGTGACTTCCGCGACTTCGCCGCGATCGAGAACTGGGCGGCGGGCGTGGCGAGGGAACTCGGCGCCATGTCGCACCGGTGAACAGGTGCCGCGGTACGGTTCGCCGTGCCTCCGACACCGGGAGACCGGGTGTTGGGGGCACGGTCACGACCGCGTACGAGCCGAGGGCGTGGGCGTCGGGGCGCGCTCGGCGACATGGCCGGTGGACCAGTCGGTCGTCAGCCGCAGGAACCGGCGCGATGAAGACCGTGCCGGACGGACCACGGCGCGAGGTCGGTGCGATCCGAAGACGGCACCAAGTCCCACCGGGACGAGGGCCGTTCCGCGGCCGACCGGGGACGGTCGGCCCTCATTGCCGGCCGCCACACGCGTGAAAGATGGAAGGCAGCACCGGACGACACACGGGAAGACGACCGGCTGATGTACCGCAATGACGGATTCCGCGAACTGAACCGGCAGGAGAGCCTGCGCCGGCTGACCGAGGCGACCGTGGGCCGCATCGTGCACACGCGCGACGCTCTGCCCGCCGTCCTGCCGGTCAACTTCCTCCTGGAGGAGAGCGGTGCCGTGCTGCTGCGTACGTCGGCCTCCTCGGAGCTTGTCCGCGCCGTCGATGGCGCCGTGGTCGCCTTCGAGGCCGACGAGGTCGACGTTGCGGCGCGTTCCGGCTGGAGCGTCGTCGTCACCGGCTCTGCCTCGGTGGTGACCGACCCCGACGAGCACGAGCACTTGGTCCGCACCGGGCCCCGGTCCTGGGTGCCCTGGCCCGTGGAGGTCTTCGTGCGCATCGAGCCGGAACTGGTCACCGGCCGGGAGCTGGTCGGCGGGCGCACCCTTTACGGAATCAACGTGCCGTCGTGAGCCGCCGCGTGCGCCGCTGGGACGGCGGAGGCCTCAACTACTTTCTTGGGCCTGGATCGGACTGCCGGCCTGCTGCTCGGATCGACCAACCGATGGCCGGCTGCACGGACGTGCGGACACCGCAGCGACACGGGAGTCGTCCCCGCGGGTGGCTGTCGATGCCCGCGTGGTAGGGCGTGCGTCCGCGCAGGCGCTGATGAAAGCCACCTCCGCCCGACAGCCCTCGTCGTGACTGGCCAGCAGAACGGCGGCTGCGGGCGTCTGCTGCCGGGCGGTGGACGGAAGTGGGGCCGACCGGCCCTACTCGCCACAGGGCGGCCACACCGATGATGGCCTGATGCTCGAGAACGACGCCTTTCGCATTCTCGACCGGCAGGAGTGCCTCCGCCTGCTGGCCAAGGTGCCGGTCGGCCGGGTCGTGTACACCCGGCAGGCGCTGCCCGCAGTCCTCCCGGTCAGTTTCTCCCTGGGCGAGGATGCCTCCGTTCTGCTCTGCACCTCGGCCGGCTCGGATCTCGTACGCGCCGTCGACGGTGTCGTGGTCGCCTTCGAGGCGGACGAGTTCACCGCGGCGACCCGATCCGGCTGGAGCGTGATCGTCACCGGCCGGGCCTCCGTGGTGACCGACGCCGCGGAGCACGAACGGCTCTCGCGGACCGGCCCGCATTCCTGGATGCCCGTACGTGACGGGGTCTTCGTACGCATCGAGTCCGAGCTGGTCACCGGACGCGAGATCACGGGCGCACGCACCACGCGATGAGCCGCATCCGGTACGGCGTTCGCGACTGCCCGACGTCGGCAGCGTCTCGCGCACAATGTCGCACTCCTGGCCGCGGGACCGTCGGCCCCCCTGCCAGGCCGAACGTCACTGGTCGCCTGAGCAGCGCGGTGTTGTCATGGGTAGGGAAGACGGTGTGCACGAGTCGACGCACCGCACGTGGTCCGCCCGGGCGGTCCGACCGCGGACGCCCCGTCGTGATGCGGAGGAGACCGACGTCATGCTGCACCGCCGCACGGTCGGAGACGTGATGACCGAGGAGGTCGTCACCCTCCGCCCCACCACACCACTCCAGGAGGCCGCCACCCTGCTGGACGCGAACGACATCGTCGCGGCACCGGTCGTCGACGACGACGGCGCTCCTGTCGGCGTCGTGTCCGCGTCCGACGTGCTGCGGCACGAGACCGGCACGCCTGATCCGCAGGGGCAGGACGGGACCGACGAGCGCGCCTGGAGCAAGGCCCGGGCACGGACCGCAGGCGAACTCATGAGCAGCCCCGTCTTCACCGCCCGCGCCGACTGGACGATCCCCCGGGCCGCGCGGGAACTCCGCAGGAGGCACGTCAAGCAGCTGCCGGTGGTCGGCGACGACGGGCTCCTCACCGGCATCGTCACCCGCAGCGACCTGCTCGACGCCTTCATCCGCTCGGACGCCGAGATCCACGGCGAGGTCGAGCAGGAGGTCCTGGGGCGCATCCTCGGCCTGGATGAGGGCACCGTCGCCATCGAGGCCCAAGACGGGGTCGTCACCCTTCGGGGACACGTCCCGGAACCGCGTCTCATCCCGGTGGTCGTGGGCCTGTGCCAGGGTGTCGACGGTGTCGTCGCAGTGGATGCCCACCTTTCCGCCGGCCGGGCTGGCTAGTATGCGCGGACAGCCGGCCGCTCCACCGTCGTCAACGGCAACGGGGGTGGAGGTGCAGGGGGAGTCCTTCACCCCACCATGCGCAGTCCGCTGCTGCCGCACCGCGTCGAGGAGCTGTCCGGCACCCCCGGAACCGACGCGCTGAGGACGTCTCCGCCCTGTGGGACTACGGCCTGTTCGCCGACCGTGACGGTGACTTCATCGGCGAGCCGATGCCGCAGGCCATCGGCCGCGATCCTCGGCGAACTGCTCGACCGCCATCGGACAGTCCTCGCGGCAGCGGTCGACCCGAGATCGCCGCCCACTCGGGTGACTCGGGTGTCCGGGTCCGTCGCGTGATGGTCGAAGGCCCGGTAGCAAGGTGCTCACGCTCCGGTCGGCCGCCGGCGATCTCGTGATCGTCGGCGCCCGACAACACCGGGGCTGCTTCAGCCTCCAACCCGGCCGGACGAGCCACGCCCTGCCGAACCGCGCACAGGGCCCGGTGGTAGTCGTACCGCACGATCCGAATGGCTGTCCCGTCAGCCGGTCGGAGACATGGGCCTGATGGCCCTCCGGATGGACCCGGTGGCCCTGTCCCGGACACCGCCCCCGCGTGACACTGATGAATGGGGAGGTCTTCTGGAGGTGCGCGTCATGCTTTCACCTGTTGCCGTCGGGGTCGACGGTTCACCCGAGAGTCTCGCCGCCGCCGAGTGGGCGGCTTGTGAGGCCGTCCGCCGCGGACGGCCACTGCGGCTGCTGCATGTGCGGAACTGGCACCCGCGCCAGGGTGGGGCGGAGATCTCCTACGCGGCTGAGCGGCACCGGGCCCGGTGTGTCCTGCGACAGGCGGAGGAACGCGTTCGCACGGCGTGCCCCGACGTGCGGGTGTACGACGAGCAGGTCGAGGGGCCGGCGTCCGCCGCCCTGGTGAAGGCGTCGGCTGGCGCCGAGCTGCTGGTGCTGGGCTCGCGCGGGCTGGGCGGTATCACCGGACTGCTCGTGGGGTCGGTCGCTCTCGAGGTCGTGGCGAGGGCCACCGGGGCCGTCGTCCTCGTGCGGGCCGACGGCACGGCTGGTGAGACGCAGGAAGTGGCCGGTGGCGGCCGACGGGACGTGGTTGTCGGTGTCGACGTCACGGAACCGTGCGACGAGGTGATCGAGTTCGCCTTCGAGGCGGCCCGCGTGCGCCACGCGCGGCTGAGGGTTCTGCACGCCTGGCGTGCCCCCGACCTGCTCACCCTGGGTCCCGGCGAGATCGGTCTGGTGAGCGATCGGGGGCGGGCCGAGGAGTGGCTGCGGTTCCTCGCCGCCGTGCTCCAGCCGTGGGGCGACAAGTACTCCGACGTCGATGTTCTCGAGACGGTGGTGGAGGGCAAGCCCTCCGGGGCCTTGCTGAAGGCGGCGTCCGGCGCGGAATTGCTGGTCGTCGGACACCGGCTCACCGACCGCCCGAGGATTGCGCGTACCGGCCCGGTGACCCACGCCGTGATCCAGCAGGCGGTCTGCCCCGTGGCCGTCGTACCCCACTACTGAACCACCGGGGGGTGATCCCCGTGCCGAAACCTGACGGCTCCCGTGGGAACACCGCCGACGGTGAGCCAGGCGACGGCGGCGCCGTCCAGCAGCGTCCGGTTCTCCGCGGCCCGCGCCCAGTCCGGGACCACCGCTGCGGGCTCCGGACGGCCCACGGTCGTCCTGCGGCCCTCGACCACGCCGTCACGCCCCGGCCGGCCTCCTCCGACACCCCTGTCGCCATCGACGGCTCCAGTCCGCGCTCACGGGCCGCGTCGACGATGGAGTGGGCCAGGGACGTGCGGCGAGTACTGGTCCACCGTGGCCGCCAGCCGCAGCACTTCGGCGGGTTTCCAGCCGGGGGCCGCGGTCACGTCGACCACGCGCGGGCGGCCGTCGGAGCGTGACGCCGGTGTCGCAGACCTTGGGACGGAGGGGTGACGCGGCCTCCCTGGTGGTGATCGTGGTGGTCCGTGCGACGCCGACTGTCTCGGACCTGTGACCCGTACAGAGAGTGCAGCACTCCTTGGTCGTCGTAGCCG
Source organism: Streptomyces sp. NPDC059454 (assembly GCF_042749965.1). Taxonomy (NCBI): domain Bacteria; kingdom Bacillati; phylum Actinomycetota; class Actinomycetes; order Kitasatosporales; family Streptomycetaceae; genus Streptomyces; species Streptomyces sp. NPDC059454. The sequence goes on from NZ_JBHYVC010000004.1 coordinate 102,022, forward strand.
ATAGCGACCGTGGCCCCCAGGTCCTCGGGAAGTGGACAGCCCTCCTTCGGCATGTCCTCGGCCGTGCCGGCGAGTGCATCGGTGATCAGCGTACGAAGTGCCGCGAGCACCTACTTGTCGCTGCGCGGCCGTGCAGTGGAGCGTAGGCGGATCCTTCGGAGAGGTCGCGCTCGTCCTTGCTCCGGAGCGGGCCGGCGCCGGGTGGATCGAGTGCTGAACAGCGCTCCGGCCCGTCGAGTGCGCAAGGGGAAAGGCGTGCGACTCCATTGCCCTGGTCCAGTCGTGCGTGGACACGATCGTGCTTTCCTCCGGCCTGGAGGGCGATCCCGGTGCCCTCGTGACGGGGTGCTCGTCGGCATGAGCCACGTCGGTTATCTGCGGGTCCTGCTGCCCGAGCCGGTGTCCGCGGCTGTGTGTCCGGAGCGGCGCGTCAGCGTCGACGGCACGCTGCTGCGGCATCTGGAGAACTTGCGGGCGGACGCCTTCGAGTAACAGGGACCTGTGGCGGTGCGGCAGTTGTCCTCGGTCCTCTCGCGGTTCGGTGACGCCGTGGATCAACTAACGGCCGACCGGCCGTGCTGGTGGACCGGGACGAGGCCGTGGCACTACGGGGTCATGCCTTCCGCGCCGACCCGGGCGCGCAGATTGTGGAACTGGCGGGTCTGCATGATGAAGTGCGCGGGTTCACCCAACACCAGGTCGAAAGGCCGGGTGAGCCATCGGGGGTGGCCTTGACCGCGCGTGCGGACCACCAGACGTGTCTCACCGAAGGGGGCCGGTCGCAGGTGGAAGGCCCAGATTCCGTCCAGCCGTGCCTGTGGCAGGGGCTTGGTCCGCGGGTCGAAGGACCGCCCTCCGGAGAGGTTCAGGTCCGAGCGAAGTACCAGAGTCCGGTTCGGCTCCAGCAGCGCCACGGTGAACCAGAACCTTCCGTCCCGCGATGCCTTGAGGCGTTGACCTTCCTCCAGCTTCCGCCACTCGGGCGCGACACGGTCCGCGCTGGGGTGCCCATAGCGGTCCAGCCAGTCCCAGCTGTACCAGCCTCCGCGGTCGTACCCCATCTGCGCCAGCCAGGGCCAGACCTGCTCGGGTGGTGCCGGAAGGTCGGTGGCCATCGTCGAGCTGCCGTCGGGGTCGGGCACCAGTTCGTCGCCGGGGTACGCGCGAGCGGTTTCGTCCTGCGTCGCACCCCAGGTGAGCAGCCTCGGCCGGCACTGCAGCGTGTAGAACGCCAGCGTTGCGGAAGCTGTCACGAAGGGGAGCAGACCGGTTCCCGTTCGTCGGCATGGTTGCTTCTCGGACATTCTGTACTCCCTGGTCACCTACCTGGCCCGGGTTGATCGGGCCCGAGGCCGAGGAGGAAGTGCCCCCCTCGCCTCATTCCGGCATAGCCGGTGCGCGGCGGCCGCGCGAGGGCTGGCCGGCCCTTCGTGAGGTCCGACCGGCCTGGTGCCCGGTCCGCACGCTGTGGCGGATCCGGCGCGCCTTTCCCGACGTGAAGGCCGTCATGACCCTCAATACGATGAACAGCCAGACCATGGTCGATCCCTCCCGCGTGGCGGGGGAACCTCAGTATTGGTCGAGAAGGCCCCGTGATCCGGGCAAAGCGGGGCTTGGGGCCGATCGGCCCTCAGACGGTCCCGGACAGCCCTGGCACCCGATGGAGAAGTGCTGGACGCTCGAAGCGTCGCGAGGCTCGGAGGTGACTCGTGATGGACGACGTGATCAGCCGACCGCCCGTTCACGCACTGCTCACGGACGGCACGACGGTGTGCATTCGCCCCGTGCGGCCCGGTGACCACGATCAACTCGAGGGACTCTACGAGGAGATGTCACCGGAGAACCTGCGCATGAGGTTCTTCGCGGTGAGCCGTCGATCCGCCCGGATGGCCGCCGACCGGGCCTGTGCTTCCGAGCGGCCCGGACGATGACCGAGCGGCGCGTGGAACGGCTGTCGGCACTCGACGAGGAGGACCGACTTGTCGGCATCGTCACCCGCGATCAAGCGTCGACGCTACTGGTTCGCGACGCCCGCAGCGTCGGGCGAAGTCAAGTCGTGGTTGAGGGTGGTGGCGGCGGTGCTGATGGTGCCGGGCATGAGGTGTCGGTAGATCTTGAAGGTGACGTCGATGTTCTTGTGGCCCATCCATTCGGCGACGTCGGTGATGGGGATGTTGTGGGTGAGGCAGTTGGAGGCGAAGAAGTGCCGGAAGCTGTGGAGCACCATTCCTTCGGGCATGTCTGTCTCGCGGGCTTTCTTGATCCGCTGCCATTGGTTGTTGAGGTAGTAGTGCGGGAACGGCTTTGAGGCGTCGAGGGGGTGGCGTAGCAGGTAGCCGTCGGTGGTGCCGTGTGTGTCGGTGTACCGCTCGATGGTTTGTTTGACGTGGGCGGGCAGGGGGACGTCGCGGTATTCGCCGGTTTTGCGGTGTTTGAGGCGGGCGTAGTGGCCGGTGGTCTGGTTGACCTGTGCGGTGATGCGGTAGACGTCGTCGGCGACGATGTTGCGCAGGTTGACGGCGGCGGCCTCGCCGTTGCGCATGCCGCAGCCGCTCATCAGGTCGGTGATCAGCCGGAAACGGTCGTCGCCGGCCTCGCGTATCTGCCGCAGTTGCTGCGGTGAGGGGATGACGGCGCGCTTGGGGTCGTACTGGGGCGGTTTCAGGCCGGTGAGGGGGTGGTCGTCGAAGAGGCCGAGGCGGTGGGCGTCCAGCAGGATCGCCTTGAGCTTGTCGAAGGCGTTGGCCTGGGTGGCCAGCCCGACGCCGGCGCGTTCCATCGCCCGGATGAAGCCCTCGACGACCCGGTGGTCGAAGGTGCTCATCCGCCGGCTGCCCAGCAGCGGCAGCATGTGATGCTCCAGCAGGGACTCCAGATGCCGCACCGAGGCCGGGCCCAGGTCACGCTGACCGGCCTTCCACTCGGTGGCGTACTCGGAAAACCGCATTGCCCCGTACCGCGCGAGCCGCTCCGCCTTCGCCCGCCCCCGCGGCGCGGTCTTCTTGGCCTTGTAGACATCCGTCAAGCGCCCGATGGCATCGTCCTGGGTCGCGAACCCCGACTCCTCCATCTGCTTCCCGGCCGCCGACCGGTACCGGATCTTGTAGGGGTGCGGGCACTTCGACCACCGCGACCGCGGATGCCCGCACTCCTTGAAGAACGACCCCATCCCACGAACCAGCGAATCCCGCCCCATGGCCGACCGACTCCCGCGACTGATGCTGACAGTTTGCTGACCGCCAGGCATCCGAAACGCTGCTGACGTGCGGAAACGCTGATGGAGTTCGCTATGTGGTGGAACTTCATCGGCCGGTCGCACGAGGAGATCGCGCAGGCCCGCGAGGACTGGACGAAGGGGTCACGTTTCGGTGAGGTACAGGGGTACGACGGTGCTCCACTGCCCGCGCCGGAGCTGCCGAACGCTCCTTTGAAGCCGCGAGGAAGGATGCGCTGACCTGCGGAAACGTAGGTCCTGAGCCGAAGGGCCTCAGGAGCGCTGCCGCGCCCGTCCGGTGACGGTGGCCATCCCCTGGCGCGGGCCTTCGGTTCCTGCTTCCTGAGCACCTCTGAAGCTGTCCGCGGTTCTCAGGGCATGGGCATCTGCGGGCAGCTTCGGAGGGCGTCCGGAAGGCGCGTCAGCGGGCTGATCTCGCGAGGCGGCGAAGGAGAAGCATGGCCATGGCGAGGTGGACGACGTTCTCCGAGTCGACCCGTGGGTGTTCGTAGTCCTTCGACAGCCGGCGGCACCGTCCCGGCCGGGCGAGCGTCCTCTCCGCCGTCCGACGTCGCGGGAGTGCCGCGAGGAGCGGTACCGCAGGTGGTCGTGTCCCTGCCTTGACCCACGTCGAGCGGAAGCCGCCGTCGCGACGCTGCACGATCTGCACGGTGACGCCCGTGGCCTCCCGGGCCCGGGCGTGGAAGCCGGTGCTGCGACAGCCCTGGTCCGCCCGCACATGCCGCAGGCGTGGAAAGTTCTCCGCGGCCCGGGAGAAAAGGACTGCGGCGCCACTTGTGACGGTACGTGCTCGGAGCTGAGCGCAGCCGACATGCTCCGGTGCTCCAATGTGTTCGAAACCCTCGGGGATCCAGGTCCCGGATTCCTCACCGCTCGCGACCGAGGCGCCTCCCGGCACTGTCGGGCCCGGCCGTGTGCGGCTGGTACGGGCCGCGAGCATCGGGTCGATGTCACGCCGAACGAGCTGACGGGGCCGCGTCCTTCAGGGCCGACGCGTGCTCGGCGCCTCTTCGCAGGTGATCTCGTCGCGCGGGGTGTAGCGCGTGCGGAACGGTTCCCGCTTCACTTCCCGGCCGTCGTCGTGGAAGACCCGCTCGACGGTGACGTCGAATCCCTCGAGCGGGGTCTGCGGCACGCACTGCTCATCGGTGCTCACCTTCGTCTCCGGCTGCCGCACGTCGGTGCGCGGCCCCTTGACCGACGTGATCTCGTCGTACTTCTTCGTGCCGAGGAAGGTGACGGTCAGCGAGGTGTCGGTGGACTCGGCCTGGATGGAGATCGCCTTGCCGGAGTCGTTGGTGAACCTCAGGTCGAGGCTGCCCCAGGCGACCGTCGCCTCGCGGCCCTCGGGATAGCGCTCGATGTAGAAGGAGTGGGCGCCGTACTCGACGGGCTTGACGCCGGCGAAGAACATCGCGTTGAAGACCGTGGTGGCCACGGCGGAGACACCGCCGCCGGGAGCCTTCCGGTACTGGTCGTCGTAGATCATGACGCCGTCGACGAAGCCGTTGGCCTCGGTGCGCTCGCCGACGGTCCGGTTGAAGCTCCAGGTCTCGCCCGGCATGACGACGGAGCCGTTGATGAGTTCCACGGCCCGGCCGACGTTCGTCGTGCGGTAGGCGGCCGGCTCGAAGTCGACGGTGAAGGAGGACATCTTCTCGGTGAGCCCCAGCCGGGCCGCGTTCTCGCGGGTGACCTCCGGCTGGATCCGCCGCGCGTCCACCTCGCCGGTGCGGGCGGCGCCCGACTCGGTGAGCAGGGGCAGGACGGCCTTGCCCAGGGCCTTGTCGGTGACCTCCACGCCGGGCCTGGCGTCGGCGGCCACCACGACCTTGTCGCCCTCGAGCCCCAGCCGGGCGTTCTTGGGGGTGGTGGGCAGACCGTTCAGGACGTCGGCCACCGCGGGCGCGGCCCGCAGGCCCTTGCTGTCGAGCTCCGGTGTGAGCCTGCCGGCCTCGTCCGGCCGCATCGTCAGGTGATCGTCCAGCACGGCCGGGGGGAGCGTGAACCGCTTGCCGCCCGCGGTGAGCGTGACCGGCGCCGACATCGCCGGCCGCGCGAACTCGCGCACCGCCCGCCGCACCTCGGCCACCGTGACCTTCGGCTCGGTCTCGCGTGCGGGCAGCACCGTGACCGGGTCCGCCGTGCCGCGCAGGAAGGGGGTGCGCAGGGCACCGATCGCGGCGTCCACGTCCAGCGCGTACCCGGTGCGCGGGGCGATCTGCTCGACACGGCCGTCGGCGAAGGAGACGGCGCCGTCGCGGACCTTCGCGTCGAGCGTCTTCGCCAGCTTCCCGAGGGCGGCACGGGCCTTGTCCTCGTCGACTCGCACGACCGGCTCGATGTCACCGCCCGAGCGGAACAGCCCGCCGATCACGCTGACCGGACCGGCGCCCGTGGACGTCGCCCGATCGAGGGTTTCCCGGACGCCGAAGGTGAGTCCCGCCCGCCGCGGATCGACCGTGCCCTTGCGGTCGCCGACCTGTACGGCCAGCTCCTGCGGGCCGGCCGCCGCCAGGTGCTGCTCCAGCTTCCGGGTGGCGTCCGCACGGCTCAGACCCCCGATGTCCACGCCGCGCACCGTCGTCCCCGCCTCGATCTCACCGCCGGTGAGCAGCAGCCCGGCGAGATACAGGCCGCCGATGCCGAGGGTCAGCGCACCGCCCGTCAGGGCGGCGGGCGGGAGAGAGGCTATCCGGGGGCGCATGGGACTCCTGAACGATCGATGTAACGTACACCCGATATCGCGGCACGGTGTACGGGAGCGGTCGGCCAAGCTACGCACAACCGGGTGCCAAAGGGTATATCCAAGGTCACACCGGACGTTTTGGATCATCTGCCCGGGTGACCGGTGCGACGGTGCCCGGCATGCTCGGCGCCCGGCTCCTCCCGCGGACGGGCGACCGCTCCGGGGCCGGCGGGGCCGGGCCCACCGGGCCCTTCGTGCGGGTGTCGTCGAGATCACTCGTCCCTGGTTCAGGGGTGAGGACGGACCGGCCTGCCTCCCTCACGTATCGTCTTCCGATATCGGAGTCCGTCAGAGGCGCGGCCGTGCCGCCGAAGGAGTGGGGCCATGAGCAAGCCGACGACCGCCGGGATGCCGGACGAACTGCACCGGCGACTGGGGGTGTCCGACGCCGTGGTGATCGGCCTGGGGTCGATGATCGGTGCGGGGATCTTCGCCGCGCTCGCTCCGGCCGCCCGTGCGGCCGGCTCCGGTCTGCTGATCGGGCTGGCCCTGGCCGCCGTCGTCGCGTACTGCAACGCCACCTCCTCCGCCCGCCTCGCCGCGCGTTACCCGGCCTCGGGGGGCACCTACGTCTACGGCCGTGAGCGACTCGGCGAGTTCTGGGGCTACCTGGCCGGGTGGGGCTTCGTGGTCGGCAAGACCGCCTCGTGCGCGGCGATGGCGCTGACGGTCGGCTCGTACGTGTGGCCCGGCCAGGCCCACGCCGTGGCGGTGGCGGCCGTGGTGGCACTGACCGTCGTCAACTACACGGGCGTGCAGAAGTCCGCGCTGCTGACGCGGGCGATCGTCGCCGTGGTCCTGGCGGTGCTCGCCGCGGTCGTGGCCGCCGCGCTCACCTCGGGCACGACCGCGGCGGCGCGCCTGGACATCGGTGACGACACCACCTTCGGCGGGACGCTTCAGGCGGCCGGTCTGCTGTTCTTCGCGTTCGCCGGCTACGCGCGGATCGCCACGCTCGGTGAGGAGGTCCGCGATCCTCGGCGCACGATCCCGCGGGCCATTCCGCTGGCGCTGGGCATCGCCCTGGTCGTGTACGTGATGGTGGCGGTGTCCGTGCTGCTGGTCCTGGGCCCGGAGCGGCTGGCCGCCGCGACGGCGCCGCTGTCGGACGCGGTGCGCGCCGCGGGCGCCGGCCGGCTGGAGCCGGTCGTGCGGGTGGGTGCGGCGGTGGCCGCGCTCGGCTCGCTGCTGGCGTTGATCCTGGGAGTCTCGAGGACGACCCTGGCGATGGCCCGCGACCGGCACCTGCCCCACGCGCTGGCCGCCGTCCACCCGAGGTTCAAGGTGCCGCACCGCGCGGAGCTGGCCGTCGGCCTGATCGTCGCCGTCGTCGCGGCCACGGCGGACGTGCGGGCGGCGATCGGGTTCTCCTCCTTCGGAGTCCTCGCGTACTACGCGGTCGCCAACGCCTCCGCCTTCACCCTCACCCCCGACGAGGGCCGCCCCGCCCGGGTCGTCCCGGTCGTCGGCCTGGCCGGGTGCCTCGTCCTGGCCTTCGCGCTTCCCGTCTCATCGGTGATCTCCGGGGCGGCGGTCCTGGCGGCGGGCGTCGCCTGGTACGGCGTCCGCCGTTCGATCGCAGCGCGGAGCTGACCGCCGCTCCAGCCGCCTGATGACGCGGTCGGACGGCGCCCGCCGACTTCACCCTTGCCGGCGCCTGTTCCTCGGCCGCGATACTGCCGCTGCCCGGCCCTCGTTCCTGCGCGAGCATGGCAGCCAGGGGCGGACCCGCCAACGTAACGATCATGATCGGAGGTTGTGCCCGCGCGTCCGGTGGTCCTGGCAGCGGAGCGTTGCCGGGACCACGTGGACGTCGGGAACGGCTGCGGAGCGGCCCGTACGGGGTCACTGCCGGGCGGACTGCTTCCGGTCGTCGTGTCCGAAGGCGGTCCTCGGCTCCGCGCAGACCTTCGCCGCCGTCCCGGACGGCGCCCGAGTCGTGGGCTCGCCGGCCTTGCCGATGTCCTCCCGGGCGTGTCGCACGACCTCGCCCGGCGTGTTCTTCAGCTGAGCATGCGGCCGCGGATCAGTCCGGAGAGCCGTTGCCGAGAACCTCTCGGGCCAGCTCACTCAGTGCGCGGCGGTCCTCAGCCAGCGCCTGCTTCCCCGCCTCCGTCGCCCGGTAGACCCTCCGGGCCCGGCCGTCGACCACACGCTGTTCGGAGATCAGCAGCCCGTCGGCCTCCAGCCGGTGCAGCGTCGGATACAGCGTGCCCGGGCTGATCCGGTATCCGTGGCGGGCCAGCTCCTCGGTCATCCACGCGCCGTGGATCTCCTCCTCGGCGGCGTGATGGAGGATGTGCAGCCGCACCGCGCCCCGCTGGAACTCCCGCACCCTCTCCTCACCTTCCGCCCCGGCCCGGGACAGTGACGAAACCGATATCGGCAATCGATCCTACGTCCCGGCGACAGGCCGCGGCACCGGGCCGCCACCGGCGGAGCCCGGCTGTGACGAGAAGGTGTCCGTGAACCCGGCCACGATCACCGGCGCGACGACGGTGGGGGGCCGTCCTTCCAGCGCCCGGGGACAAGCGGGCGGTCGGGCAGGATCCGGAGGCCGTCCGGCGCCGGCGTCGGGAGACGCGGCCGAAGATCCGGTCGAAGGCGAGGATCCCAGCGGGCTCCCGCATGCCACGGATGCTCTCCCGGCCCACCGCCCCGGCGTCGACCGACTGTCGCCTCCCGGGTGCCGACGGCGTAGCGGACCGCGGCTCACACGCCGGGCGCGCCGGCCGCCGCACGGGCGTAACGGCGTGCCAGGACCGCGAAGGCGTCCTTGAGTTCCCGCGGGCCGACGACCTCGACGGCGGCGTCGAACCGTCCGACGCCGGCGGCGAGGGCGGTCCACGACCAGGAGCCCAGGACGAGCCGGCAGCGGTCGGGGCCCAGCTCCTCGACGACGGCGTCATGGGCGTGGCGGGCCACGGTGGCGGCGGGCAGGTCCAGGATCACCTCGCCGCGGCAGGGCCACCCGCCGGGGCCGTCCGCTCCCCGGAACCTGCCGGTGACGAACGCGGCCACGTCCCCTCCGGGGACCTCGCGCGGTGCGAAGCGGGGCCCCGTCGGGCTGCGCGGGGTGATCCGGTCGGCGCGGAAGGTGCGCCAGTCGGCGCGGTCGAGGTCGAAGGCGACGAGGTACCAGCGCCCGTCCCGGCTGACGAGACGGTGCGGCTCCACCCGCCGCGGCGGACGAACGGCGCCCTCCGGCGGGGAGGCGGCGGCGTAGTCGAAGCGCAGCACTTCGCCGGCGTGGACGGCGGCGCTCAGTGCCATGAGCAGCGCGCCGTCGACGGACGGGTGCGGCCGGACCGCGGACGGCTCCACGGCGGTCACCCGGAGAGTGTCGACGCGGTGGCGCAGCCGCGCGGGCATGACCTGCCTGACGGTGGCCAGGGCGCGAACCGCGTCCTCCCGGATCGCGGCGCCCGTGGTGGCGGCGGTCCGCAGCGCGACGGCGAGGGCGACGGCCTGCCCGTCGTCGAACAGCAGCGGCGGCAGCCGGGTGCCGGCGTCCAGCCGGTATCCCCCGTCTGGCCCCTTGAAGGCCGCGACGGGATAGCCGAGTTCGCGCAGCCGGTCGACGTCACGGCGTACGGTCCGCGGGCTCACCCCCAGCCGCTCGGCCAGCAGCGCCCCCGGCCAGTCACGGCGGGCCTGGAGCAGGGAGAGCAGGGACAGCAGTCGGGCTGAGGTCTTCGGCATGGGGTCGATCCTGCCCCGGGAAGAGGACACTCCCTGACCGCTTCCCCTGGGACGGTTCTCCTGTGTCCGACCACGACGACGACCAGAAGGACCTGATCACTGTGACCACCACCGCCACGTCCCGGCCGCCCGCCCTCGACGCCGAACGGGCCGGTCTGCTCGCCGCGCTCGCGACCGCGCGGGCGTCCCTGACCGCCACGGCGCGCGGACTGAGCGACGAACAGGCCGGTGCGCGCCCGACGGCCGGCGCCCTGTGCCTGGGCGGGCTGATCAAGCACGTCGCGTCGATCGAGGAGGCGTGGACGGCCTTCGTGACCGAAGGCCCGTCCGCGATGCGCCACGACCTTCCCGACGGCGTCACCTGGGCCGACCTCGCGGCCGGCACCGCCCGTGAGGTCCCGCAGTGGGCGATCGACCATCGGAACGAATTCCGGATGCTGCCCGGCGACACCCTGGACGGCATCCTCGCGCGCTACGAGAAGGTCGCCGCCCGCACCGAGGAGATCGTCGCCTCCGTGCCCGACCTGTCGGCGACCCACCCGCTTCCCGAGGCTCCCTGGCACGAGCCGGGAGCCGTGCGCAGTGTGCGCGGGGTGCTGACGCACCTTATCGCCGAGACCGCGCAGCACGCGGGACACGCCGACATCCTGCGCGAGACGCTCGACGGACGGACGTCCACCTGACCGGCGCGTCCGCCCGCCGGGCGGCACGCCCGCGGTCAGCCGGGCCGGTGCTGCTGGGTGAGGACCGCCACCAGGAGTTCGGGATCGAACACCGAGGTGTCGGCGAGTCGGGTGGTGGCGGTGAGCGAGTTGAACATGGCCTTGGTGACCCGCAGGGCGGAGGCCGACCGCCGCAGGACGGGTTTGGCCCAGGCCATGACGGCGTCGTCGAGCGCCTCCCGCGGCACGGCCCTATGGAGGACCGACAGTCCGAGGGCCTCCTGGGCGTCGAAGACACGTGCGGTGAGGATCAGCTCCCGCACCCGGGCGGCCCCCACCTCGCTGATCAGACGGGGGAGCAGCCCGCCCCAGGCGGGGGGCACACCGAGGGCGAGTTCCGGCAGCCGGAAGGTGGCGGTGTCCGCGCCCACGCGCAGGTCGCAGGCGAGTGCGAGGCCGACACCGGCGCCGACGGCCCTGCCCTGGACGCGGGCGATGGTGACGGCGGGATTGGCGGTGAGGGCCTCGCACACCCGCAGGGCCTTCGTCCCGTTGACGCGGATGCCGCCGCCGGCGGGGTCGTCGGCGAGGTGCCGGGGGAACTCGCGCCGGTCACCACCGAGACAGAACTCGTCTCCTGCGGCGGCCAGCACCAGGACCCGTACCGCCGGGTCCTGGTCGTCGAGGACGGTGAGGAGATCCTCCAGCATGACGTCGGTGACGGCGTTGCCCTCTTCGGGGACGTTCAGTTCGACGGTGAGGAGAGGGCCCTGCCGGTAGGTGCGCAGGGTCTTGAGTATTCGGTCGGCGGGGAGATCGGCGAGGGGCGGGGTGCTCATGTCGTTACTCTCAGTGAGGTGATGCGGCGGAAGACGAGCCGGGAGACGTCGTAGGCGGGGGGTGCGGTGGGCCGCAGGGTCGGGAAGCGTTCCAGCACCTGGGCGATCAACTCCCGGGCCTCGGTACGCGCGAGGGCCGCGCCGAGGCAGTAGTGGGCGCCGCTGCCGAAAGTGATGTGGCCGCCGCCACGCAGGATGTCGAAGACATCCGGATCCGGGTTGCGCCGGGGATCATGGGCCGCCGAACCGTACAGGATGTGGACGGTGGTGTCCTTGGGCATGAAGGTGCCGGCGAGGACGATGTCGGTGGCGGCGACATGGGAGTTGAGCCACACCGGGGGGTCGTAGCGCAGGGATTCCTCCACCAGGTCCTCGATGTGCTCCGGGTGCGCGCGCAGCCACTCCGCCCGGGCGGGGGCCTCGGTGGCGAACCGCACCGCGTTGGTCAGCAGGACCGCGCTGGTCTCCAGGGAGGCGATGGTGATGAACATCGTGAGGTGGTAGATCACCCGGTCCGCGGCGGCCCGGTCGTCCGGGTACTGCGCGTCCCAGTAGTGGATCCAGCCGGTGAGGACATCGTTGCCAGGGCGGGCCCGCCGGTCGCGGATCAGTTCGGTGAAGAAGGCCCGCATCTCCAGCGTGGCACGGCCCGCCTCCGCGAGTTCTCCCCTGGTGGGGAACAGTTCCTGGGCGTAGGCCTGCCGGTGGGCGAAGTCCAGGATGTGCGCGGAGTGCTCTTCGGGGATGCCGAGCCACTCGCAGACCGTGCGGACCGGGAGCAGTTCGGCGACGGTGTGGACGAAGTCCGCCTCCCCGCCGCCGCGCAGACGGTCCTCCAGGTCGTCCAGGAGGCCGGAGGCGAGAGCGGCGATCCGGGGACGCAGGCCCTCCAGGGTGGCGCGGTCGAACGGGTTGCCCAGGGCGCGTCGCTGGCAGGTGTGCGTCGGGGGGTTGATACGGGACAGGGTCCCGGTCAACTCCTGGGTGGCCAATTCCCGCCAGCGACTCGGGTCGGGTTGCCGCTCCTGCCAGGCGAAGTCCGGCACGAGCCAGTCCCTGCTGCGCAGGACCTGGCTGCATGCCTCGAAGCCGGTGACGAAGTAGCCGCCCCAGGGAGAAGGCACGACGTCTCCCAGGGCACGCAACTTCTCCCAGACGGGGAGGGGGTTGGCCTGTCCCTCAACCGAACGCAGGTGGCGAAGAAGGGAGATGACGGCTCGGCGGTGGGTGGTGGTACCGCGTATGTCGCCAACGGCGGTCACGCAGAGCTCCTTTTGCTGGGCACTGTGATCACTACCGCCGGAACCTACCCTTCCACCCACCCGTGTCATGCGCCTCTGTGTGTTGCTCCTGTCACATGCGGTGCGTCAGACGCGGAAGATGTCCAGGAAGCTGCTCCAGAATCCCTTCTTCCGCGCCGGTTCCTGCCGTGCCGGAGCGGACGCGGACGACGCGAGCGGCTGCTGCGTGCCCGGCGCCGCGGCCCGGTCCTGGAGCGCGGCCGCCATCCGGGTGGCCGGCGTGGGGCTGAACGTCACCGGCAGCGCGACCAGGGCCCGGTGGAACGGTCCCGGCCGCCACTGCAGGTCCTTCTCCGGTACGGCCAGGGCGAGGTCGGGCAGCGCGTTGAGCAGCCGTTCGATCGCGGTGGTCGCGATGACCTGCGCCGGGTCCTTGGCGGGACAGGCGTGCGGGCCGGCTCCCCACGCCAGATGGGCGCCCTTGCTGTGGGCGCGGCGGGCCTCGGCCAGCGCGGGGTCGCTGTTGGCGCCCGCGAAGGAGATCACCACCGGGGTGTTGGCCTCCGCCACATGGCCGCCCAGGTCGACGTCCTGCACCGGGTAGTGGGTGGCGTAGTTGGCGATGGGCGTCTGGTTCCACAGCACGTGATCGAGCGCCTCCTCGATCAGCATGCCGCTCTGCCGGCCGCCCGCCCCGGACAGCAGCAGCACCAGGGCGCTGCCGATGAGGTTGCGCTCCGGTTCGATGCCGGCGCCCATCAACAGTGCCAGCTGGTCCTTGAGCTCCTCGTCGGTGAGCCCGGCCGGGTGCTGGATCAGCCAGGAGGTGACGTCGTCACCGGGCCGGCGCCGCTTGAGCGCGATCAGCTCCATGAGGGCGCGGGTGAGATCCTCGTTGGCGCGCAGCGCGTCCTTGGCGTCGAATATCGCCGACAGGGAGGTGGTGATGGTGTCACCGATGTCCGCCGGGCAGCCGAACAGCCGGTTGAACAGCAGCAGCGGCAGCAGCTTGGCGTAGTCGTTCAGCAGATCGGCCCGGCCGCGCTCGCTGAACTGGTCGATGAGGTAGTCGGCGATCGGCTCGACGTCGCGCCGGATGCGCGTGGTGCTGAGCCGGGCCAGACTGTCCACCACGGCCTTGCGCAGCCGCAGGTGCACCGCACCGTCGGTGAAAAGGCAGTTGGGCCGGTACGCCATCATCGGGAGCACCGGGTTGTCCATGCCGATGCGGCCCTCGTTGAGCGCTTTCCAGCGGCGGGAGTCACGGGCGAACAGTTCGGTGTTCTGCAGCACGCGCAGGGCCATCTCGTGCCCGACGACCAGCGTGGCGTCGGCGCCGGGGGCGAGTTCGACGGGACCGGCCGGGGCGTGGGCGCGCAGCCGGTCGTACACCTGCTGGGGGTCGGCGGCGAACGCGGCGTCGTGCATGGGGCATCTGCTGACCGTTGCCGCAGACGGGGTTTGAGGATCCATGAAGTCTTCCTTAGTGATCCGGGAACCGCTGTTCCCGGTCCGGGCGGGCGCGCGGCGGTCAGGCGGCGCGCTCGAGCAGGTGTCTCACCAGTGCGATCAGCGCCTTGGCGGACGACTGCTGGTCACGGGCGTCGCAGTAGACGACAGGGGTGTCCGGGAGCAGGTCGAGCGCCTCGCGCACCTCGGCCTCGCCGTAGGTGGCGGCGGGGTCGAAGCAGTTGACGGCGATGGCGTACTCCAGGCCGTACCGCTCGATGAGGTCGATGACCGGGAAGGTCTCCTCAAGGCGTCCCGGGTCGACCAGGAGCAGGGCCCCGAGCGCGCCGCGGGCCATGTCCTCCCACAGCTGCATGAAGCGCTGCTGTCCCGGGGTGCCGAACAGGTACAGCACCAGGTCGTCGCTCAGGGTGAGACGGCCGAAGTCCAGGGCGACCGTGGTGGTGGTCTTGTCCGCCACGCCCCGCAGGTCGTCGACGTGGACGGACGCCTGGGTCATCTTCTCCTCGGTGCGCAGCGGAGTGATCTCCGACAGCGAGCCGATGAAGGTCGTCTTGCCCACGGCGAAATGCCCGACGACAAGGATCTTGGCGGCGTTGGTCACCGCGCTGGAGACGTAGATGGACCTCTGTGCCGTCTCAGCCGATGAGGGATTGGAGTCCATTCAGAACCTTCTCGAGGGTCGCTCTGTCAACGTTCTGGGCCCGGGGCGGCTCGGCCCGGCGCAGCAGGTGTCCCTGCTCCGCTAAATCGGTGAGCAGCAGCCGGGCCACCCCGACGGGCAGGCCGAGGTGGCCCGCCACCTCGGCGACCGACAGGTAGCCGCCCGCGCACAGCTCCCAGATCGCCCTGACCTCGGGGCCGGCCCCCAGCGGAAGCGTCCGCTCGGGAGCCAGGGTGACCAAGGTGTGCAGCGCCAGTTCGTCCGAGGACGGCAGGCTCCGGCCGCCCGTGATGACGTAGGAGCGGACGAAGTCACTGGTGACGGGTGCTTCCTCGCCGGGCGTCGTCATACGCCGACACCGTTGTCCGAGCGCGGGGCCACGCTCATCGCCTTGCTCAGCGCCGCCACCGTCTTCTGCATGCGGAACGACATGGCCTCCATGTCGACGTCCAGTGCCGCCGAGACGGCCAGGTAGGCGCCCTGCCCGGCCGCGATGAGGAAGATCCAGCCGCCGTCGTACTCCAGCAGCGTCTGCTTCCAGATGCCGTGCCCCGCCCCGACGAAACCGGCGACCGCCCGGCTCAGGGACTGCATGGAGCTCATCGCGGCGGCGTTCGTCTCGGCGTCGTCGCGTGAGATCTCGTCCGAACGCTGCAGCAGCAGGCCGTCACCCGAGACGAGGACCGCGTGGCGGGCGCCACGCACCTCGAGCACGTCGTTCAGCACCCACGACAGGTCGGTGTTCACTGGTGGTCAGGTCCTTCCGTGGTGTTGGTCCGACCGAGCTGGGTGCCGCGCGCGAACGCCCCCAGGCGCGACGCGGTCACCTCACCGGCCGACTCGGACGTCTGCTGATCGGTGCCGGCCGTGTCCTCCGGGGCCGGCACCACCGAGATGGGCCCCTGGCGCCGGCGGCGCTTGGGCAGCCCGCCGGTCGTCGTGCCCACCACGTGGGAAGGGCCGACCGGGACGGGCGCCAGCCGCTGCGGGGCGCTCTCCCGATCCTGGCCCACGGGCTCCTGGACGGGTTCGGCGGGGGTGACGGCCTCGGCCGCCAGAAGGCTCTCCGGCACTCGGATCACTGCGCGTACTCCGCCGTAGGGGGACACCGAACCGACGGAGACGGCGAAGCCGTACCGGGCGGCGAGCATGCCGCACACCGCGAACCCGAACCGGGGCGGGTCCCCGAGACCGGTGATGTCGACGGGACCGTCGGCGGACAGCAGCGTCGCCGCCCGGTCCTTGGTCTCCTGGTCCATGCCCAGACCGGCGTCGTCGACGATGAAGCACACGCCCGTCGGCACGGCCTGGATGTTGACCTCGACGGGTGTGCCCGGAGCGCTGTACGTGGTCGCGTTGTCCAGCAGCTCGGCGAGCACCATCGCCACCGGCTCGACGGCCTTGCTGGTGACGGCGACGCTGGCCTGCGCGTGGATGCTCACCCGGTTGAAGTCCTTGATGCGGCCCTGCGCGCTGCGGGCCACGTCGTAGACGGTCGCCAGCCCTTCGCGCCGGCCCAGCCATCCGCCGCACAGCACCGAGATGCCCTTGGCCCGGCGGCTGAACTGGCTGCCGGTGTGGTCCACCGACATCAGGTCCGCCAGCACCTCGGTGTCGTTGCCGTACTTCTGCAACAGCCCGTCCAGCAGTAGCTGCTGCTCCTCGGCGAGCGACTGGAGCGTGCCCATCGCCGACTTCAGCACCGCCTTGGTCGACGACTCAGCGTCCGCCCGGACGTCCGCGAGGTCATTGCCGTGCTGGGTGTCCAGGGTGGTGATGTGCCCCTGGAGCTGGTTGATCCGGCCCTGGGACTGGCCCAGTTGGGTCTCCAAATCCTTCTTTGTTCTTCGGAGCGCCAGATTGGTTCTCCGGGCCCGCTGCACTGCGAACACCGCAGCGACGAGCACCACAAGCAGGATCCACAGCAGTGGATCCCCGGTCAATGACGTCATGAGACTCTCTTCAAGTCGCATCGCGCCGGGAGTTCGGCAGATTCGCGCATGTGTGGGACGGATCCGGGCCGTCGAACGGCGCGGGCCCACGGCGGACCAAGCCTCAACTCCTCAGCGATGGGGCCTTAGAGACTGTCCCCCGTACGCGTTCATGACGCGCCGCCAGCCTACTGAAAGTTCGATGATCTTATCAGGTCGGTAGCGGCAACCCGCTTGTTCAGTGGGTCACTTGGTGACCCTCACGAGACCCACACACCACACCGCCGTACGGCCCCGGGAAACCGGTGCCACCGTTGCGACATGTCCCCCGCATGCCACGACAAACCGGTGATATGGGATCCGGCGGCAGTGGAATCCGTGCAGCACCAACGGCACCTGGCGGCCGCATGGACACCACGGAAACGGGGCGTAGGCGCCCCGCCCGGCAGGCAGCCGGACGGGGCCGGTTCCGCCGGGTCACGCCGGCCGTAGGCCTCCGGCCGCGCGCCGGCCTGCCGCCGCCGGCCGGGCTGGTGTGTTCGGGGTCACTCATGAGCAGCATGATGACGCGTGCGCACGGTGTCGCCGCCGACACCGGCGGACCCGGCTACAACAAGCCGCTCCAGTACGTCCGGAAACGGGTCAGGACGAGCAGCCCGACCATGCCGTACCAGCCGGCCAGCAGCAGCCAGTGGCTCTCCAGGACCAGGTCCAGGGCGGCGCGACCGCGCCGGGGCACGGGAAGGACACCGTGCGCCCAGTTGCGCAGGGTCACGTACCAGAACAGGGCGATGGTCACGACCCAGACGACGGCGCAGTACGGGCAGAGGCGGTTGAGTTCGTACAGCGACTGCCAGATCAGCCAGTGGACGAACCCCACCGCTGCCAGCGCCCCGCCGTTCAGCGTCAGCCACAGCGCCCGGTGCAGCCGCGCTCCCGTCAGCACGGTCACACCGAGGACGGCCACCGCGGCGAAGGCGCCCAGGCCGATCAGCATGTTGGGGAAGCCCAGCAGGTTCCCCTGCGGGCTCGCCATGGCGCTTCCGCAGCCCACCACCGGGCTGATGTCGCACGACGGCACGTAGCCGGGGTCCTTGAGCAGCCGCCAGTCGTCGATCGCGAGGCGCAGGGAGGCGAGCCAGCCGACGGCCCCGGTCAGCGTCATGAGCCAGCCGATGCGCCTTTCCGGTGCCGTCGTCGTGCCGGCCGCCCCGCTCATACGGCCCGCCGCCCGCCCGGCGCGGTGCCGGCGCCCGGACGCCGCGGTGCCCCGGCCGCCGTGCGCCGCCGGTAGACCACGTACGGGCGT
This sequence comes from Streptomyces sp. NPDC059454, assembly GCF_042749965.1. Taxonomy (NCBI): domain Bacteria; kingdom Bacillati; phylum Actinomycetota; class Actinomycetes; order Kitasatosporales; family Streptomycetaceae; genus Streptomyces; species Streptomyces sp. NPDC059454. The sequence continues at coordinate 119,824 of NZ_JBHYVC010000004.1, forward strand.
ACGAGATAGCCGACCGGCGCGCTCCACACATGGACGAGACGGGTGAACGGCCAGGCGGCGAAGAGCAGGCAGGCGGTGAGGGCGTGGAGCTGGAACAGCAGCGGGGCACCGGCGATCGCCCCGGGCTCGGGGGAGAGGGCGAACAGCCCGCGGAACCACACCGAGACGGTGGAGCGGTAGTCGTAACCGGCGCCGAAGACGTTGTGGGCGGCGGTGGCGGTGATGCCGAGCAGCACGGTGGCCGACAGCAGCGGGAGGAGCACCTTGTCGCTGCGGTCGGTGCCGAGCCGGATCCGGCGGCTCAGCAGCCGGCGGGCGCACAGCATGCCGAGGCCGGTGACCATGGCGACCCCGGCGACCGAGCCTCCCCACACGGCGACGGTGTGGTACATGTGCTCGTCGACGCCGGCGGCCTCGGTCCACGAGGCCGGCACCGCCAGGCCGGCGACGTGCCCGGCGATCACCATGAACGTGCCGAGGTGGAACAGCGGGCTGCCCCAGCGCAGCCACCGGTGCTCCAGGAGCTGGCTGGTGCGCGAGGTCCAGCCGAACTGGTCCTGGCGGTAGCGCCAGACGTGCCCGACGGCGAACACCGCGAGGCAGACGTAGGGGACGGCGACCCACAGCAGGAGGTCGAAGCCGTCGGCGGAGGCGGCGAGCGGGACGTCGGCGGTGCTCATCGGTGGCCTTCCGGGGTCGTCAGGGGCGGTACGAAGGTGGGCGGGGCCTGCTCGGGCGGGACGAACGCGCCCGGCGGCGCGAACTCGCCGGCCCCGTACGGGTCGAGGCCGACGTCCTCGTTCGGCGGCCCCTGCGCGGCCAGCTCGGCCACCGCCCGCAGATCGGCCTCGGTGGGCGGCGGCAGCAGCGTGATCAGCGCGGCCAGGACGTGCCGGTACGGCGAGTCCGCGTCGGCCAGGGCACGGTGGACCAGTTCGATGCCGCGCCGGTGCTGGCGCAGCGGGGCCTCGCCCTTGCCGGACCCGGTCAGCGCGGCGAACTCGAGGACGACCGGGAGGTGGTCGGGGAGTTCACCGCCGTCGGTGTCCCAGCCGGCCGCGCGGTACCGCTGGGCGAGGGTGAGCAGGGCCATACCGCGGCGGCGGGTGTCGCCGTGCAGGTAGTAGGTGAGGTACAGGCTGCTGCGGCGGCGCAGGTCGAACGCCTCGACGTAGTGCCGCTCCAGCGCGTCCGGCTCCTGTCCGGCGAACCAGTCGGTGAACTCGGCCAGGTGCCCGGCCGCCGGTGAGGGCGGCAGCGCCCCGACGGTGGCGGTGAGCACCGGCCGGGCGGCGGTGAGGCCGGCGTCCGGATACTGGAGCAGCAGCGACATCAGCCGCAGCAGCAGCGCCCGTTGCTCCGTCTCCTCGGGGGTGAGCGGTGCGGTGCGGGGCGTCCGGTCCGGGCGGCGCAGGGCGGCCCGGACCTTGGTACGGACGATCCCGGGCACGGAGGGGGGTCCCCCCGGGCGTCGGGCACCGGGGGAGGGCGGCGGGGTCACAGGTGGCCTCCGGCGGGGGTGTCGGACGTACGGCGGCGCAGGGTGGGGATGCCGAGCATCACGCGGCGGCCGTCGGAGGGCTGGGGGTCGCCGGAGGACTCGACGGGGCAGCGGTTCTCCATGGCGGTCAGGGCGGCGGCGTCCTCCTTGTGCGCGGCGGGGACGACGTAGCGGTCCTCGTACTTGGCGACCGCGAGCAGCCGGTGCAGGTCCTCGGCCTCCCGCGCGGTGAGCCCGGCCGCCTTGATGACGGCCTCGTCGCCCTCCTCGCCGAGCGTGATCCCGCGCATGTACGAGCGGAGCGCGGTGAGCTTCATCAGGACCCCGCCGACCACGTCGGTGTCCCCGGCGGTGAACAGCTCCGCCAGGTACTCCAGCGGGATGCGCAGCCGGGTGACGGCGGCGAACACGTGGTCCGGGTCGTCCTGGTCGCCGCCGGCCGCGTCGACGGCGTCGAGCACCGGGGAGAGCGGCGGCACGTACCAGACCATCGGCAGCGTGCGGTACTCCGGGTGCAGCGGCAGCGCCACCTTGTACTTCGACACCAGGGCGTACACCGGGGAGCGGCGGGCCGCGTCCAGCCAGTCCTCGGGGATGCCCGACTCCCGTGCGGCGGCTATGACTTCGGGGTCGAAGGGGTCGAGGAACACGTCGCGCTGGGCGTCCAGCAGGTCCTTCTCGTCGGGCGTGGCCGCCGCCTCGCCGACCCGGTCGGCGTCGTAGAGCAGCAGGCCGAGGTAGCGCAGCCGGCCGACGCAGGTCTCGGAGCAGACGGTGGGCTGGCCGGCCTCGACGCGCGGGAAGCAGAAGGTGCACTTCTCGGCCTTGCCGGTGGCGTGGTTGACGTACACCTTCTTGTACGGGCACGCCGTCACGCACATCCGCCAGCCGCGGCACTTGTCCTGGTCGACCAGGACGATGCCGTCCTCCACCCGCTTGTACATCGCGCCGGACGGGCAGGCCGACACGCAGGCCGGGTTGAGGCAGTGCTCGCACAGCCGGGGGAGGTGGAAGAGGAAGGTCTGCTCGAACTCGAACTTGACCTTCTGCGCCCACTCGCCCGACAGGTTGGGGTCGGCGCCGGCGTTCTCGGGGGCGCCGCCGAGGCCGTCCTCCCAGTTGGCGCCCCAGGCGATCTCGGTGGGCTTGCCGGTGAGGACCGAGCGGGGCCGGGCGACCGGCATGTCGGGCCCGGCGGGGGCGCTGATGAGGTTGTCGTAGTCGTAGGTGACCGGCTCGTAGTAGTCCTCCAGGGACGGCAGGTCGGGGTTGGAGAACAGCGACAGCAGCCGCTTGACCCGGCCCCCGGAGCGCAGCACCAGCCGGCCGCGCCTGTCGAGCATCCAGCCGCCCTTCCACTGCTCCTGGTCCTCGTAGCGGCGGGGGTAGCCGACACCGGGCTTGGTCTCGACGTTGTTGAACCAGGCGTACTCGACACCGGTGCGGTTGGTCCACGTCTGCTTGCAGGTGACCGAGCAGGTGTGGCACCCGATGCACTTGTCGAGGTTCATCACCATCGCGATCTGGGCCATGACGCGCATCTCAGTACTCCACTTGCTGGCTGCGGCGGCGGATGACGGTGACCTCGTCGCGCTGGTTGCCGGTCGGGCCGTAGTAGTTGAAGGCGTAGGTGAACTGGGCGTAGCCGCCGGCGAGGTGGGTCGGCTTGAGCAGCAGGCGGGTCAGTGAGTTGTGCATGCCGCCGCGCTTGCCGCCGACCTCGGTCTTCGGCACGTTCACGTTGCGGTCCTGGGCGTGGTACATGTACACGGTCCCCTCGGGCATCCGGTGGGTGACCACGGCCCGGCAGGCGACGACACCGTTGCGGTTGTACGCCTCGATCCACTCGTTGTCCTTGACGCCGATCTTCTCGGCGTCCTGGAGCGACATCCAGATGACCGGGCCGCCGCGGGACAGGTCGAGCATGTGCTTGTTGTCCTGGTAGTTGGAGTGGATGGACCACTTCGAGTGCGGGGTCAGGTAGCGGACCGTGACCTCGGCCCGCCCGTCCTCGTGCAGCTGCTCGTCGCCGTAGTGCCGTGGGGTGTTCAGCGGGGGCCGGTAGACGGGCAGTTGCTCGCCGAGTTCGGTCATCCAGTCGTGCTGGACGAAGAAGTGCTGGCGGCCGGTGAGGGTGTGCCAGGGCTTCTTGTGCTCGGTGTTGATGACGAACGGCGAGTAGCGCCGCCCGCCGGTCTCCGAACCCGACCACTCGTAGGAGGTCATCACCGAACGCGGCTGGGTGCGGGTGTCGGCGAAGGTGATCCGCTCGGCCTCGCGTTCGGAGGCGAGTTCCACCAGGCCCTTGCTGCCGGTCTGCCGCTCCAGCTCGCGGAAGCCCTCGGTGGCGAGGCGGCCGTTGGTGGTGCCGGACAGGGCGAGGATCGCCTCGCACATGTCGGAGGCGGTGGCCAGCGACGGCCGGCCGGCGGCCACGCCCTCGCGGACGGTCCCGCAGCGCCTGCGCAGGTCCTCGATCTCCCGGTCGGGGTGGACGGTGACGCCCTTGGTCGTGGTGCCCAGGGTGTCGAGGAGCGGGCCGACGGCCCGCATCTTCTGCGCGGTGGCCGCGTAGTCCCGCTCGACGACCACCAGCTTGGGCATGGTGCGTCCGGGAATCGGCTCGCACTCGCCGGTCTTCCAGTCCCGCACGACCCCGCCGGGCTGGGCGAGTTCGTCGGGGGTGTCGTGCAGCAGCGGTACCGCCAGGACGTCGGTGCGCTTGCCCAGGTGCCCGGCGGCCAGCTCGCTGAACCTGTCGGCGATGGTGAGGAAGGTGTCGTAGTCGGTGCGGGCCTGCCAGGGCGGGGCGATGGCCGGGGTGAAGGCGTGCACGAAGGGGTGCATGTCCGTGCTGGACAGGTCGTCCTTCTCGTACCAGGTCGCGGCCGGCAGGACGACGTCGGAGAGCAGACCGGTGGAGGTCATCCGGAAGTCCATGGTGACCAGCAGGTCGAGCTTGCCCTCGGGCGCCTCTTCCCGCCACACCACCTCCTTCGGCCGGGATTCCGGCGGGGTCTCCCCGGAGCGGACCGCCGCGTCGGTACCCAGCAGGTGCCGCAGGAAGTACTCGTTGCCCTTGCCGGAGGAACCCAGCAGGTTCGCCCGCCACACCGTCAGCACGCGCGGGAAGTTGGCCGGGTCGTCGGGGTCCTCGGCGGCGAACCGCAGCCGCCCCGACTTCAGCTCGTCCACGATGTGCTCGGCGACCGGGCGCCCCTGTGCGGCCGCCTCGTCCGCCAGGTCGAGGGGGTTGCGGTCGAAGCCGGGGTGACCGGGCGTCCAGCCCAGCCGCACGGCCTGCGCCAGGCAGTCGGCGAACGTCTTGCCGGTGAGCTTCCCCTTCCCCAGCGGGGAGGCCAGCTCGTCCGCGCTGAACGCCTCGTACCGCCACTGGTCGGAGTTGAGGTACCAGTAGGAGGTGCCGGCCATGTGCCGGGTGGGCCGCTGCCAGTCGAAGGCGAAGGCCAGGTGCTGCAGGCCCGTGACCGGACGCACCTTCTCCTGGCCGACGTAGTGCGCCCAGCCGCCGCCGTTGACGCCCTGGCAGCCGGTCATGGTGATCAGCGCCAGGAACGCCCGGTAGATGGTGTCGGAGTGGAACCAGTGGTTGGTGCCCGCGCCCAGCGCGATCATCGACCGGCCGTTCGTACGCTCCGCGTTGCGGGCGAACTCCCGGGCGATCCGGGCCGCCTGCGCCGCCGGCACGGACGTGATCGTCTCCTGCCAGGCCGGGGTGTACGGCTCGCCGGCGTCGTCGTACGAGGACGGCCAGCTGCCCGGCAGGCCGGGCCGCTCCACCCCGTACTGGGCCAGCATCAGGTCGAAGACGGTGGTGACCCGGCGCCCGCCGACCCTGCGGACCGGAACACCGCGGACCATGGCCGTGCCACCCTCGGTGGCGCCCTCGTCGAAGCGGGGCAGCGCGATCTCGGCCGTCTCCTCGGCCCGCTCCAGCAGGCTCAGTTCGGGAGTCACCTCGCCGAGGTCGAGGTTCCAGCGGCCCTGCTCCTCCTTCGCCCAGCGGAAGCCGAGCGAGCCGTTCGGGACGACCGGCCCGCCCGTGGCCGCGTCGATCAGGACGGTCTTGGAGGCGGCGTTCTCCTCCTCGTGGCCGAGGTCGGCGGCGGTCAGGAACCCGTCCGGGACGAGACCGCCGTCCGCGTGCTCGCGCAGGGTGACCAGGAACGGCGCGTCGGTGAACTTCCGCAGGTAGTCCTGGAAGTAGGGCACCTCGCGGTCGACGAGGAACTCCTTCAGGACGACGTGGCCCATGGCCATCGCCAGCGCGCCGTCGGTGCCCGGGTGCGGGGACATCCACTCGTCGGCGTGCTTGACGTTGTCCGCGTAGTCCGGGCTGACCGCGACGACCTTGGTGCCGTTGTAGCGGGTCTCGGTCAGGAAGTGCGCGTCGGGCGTGCGGGTGACGGGGATGTTGGAACCCCACATGATCAGATAGCCGGCGTTCCACCAGTCCGCGGCCTCCGGCACGTCGGTCTGGTCGCCGAAGACCTGGGGGGAGGCGACCGGCAGGTCGGCGTACCAGTCGTAGAACGACAGCAGGGTGCCGCCGATCAGCGAGTGGAACCGCGCACCGGCCGCGAACGACGCCATCGACATCGCCGGGATGGGCGAGAAGCCGGCGACCCGGTCGGGGCCGTACCTCTTGACGGTGTGCACCTGGGCGGCGGCGACCAGCTCGCTCACCTCGTCCCAGTCGGCGCGCACCAGCCCGCCCTTGCCACGCGCCCGCTTGTACGCCCGCGCCTTCGCGGGGTCGGACGTGATCTCGGCCCACGCCGCCACCGGGTCACCGAGCCGCCTGCGGGCCTCGCGCCACAGCTTCAGCAGCGCACCGCGCACATACGGATAGCGGACCCGGCTGGGCGAGTAGGTGTACCAGGAGAACGACGCACCGCGCGGGCAGCCGCGCGGCTCGTACTCGGGGCAGTCGGTGCCGATCGACGGGTAGTCGGTGGCCTGGTGCTCCCAGGTGATGAGGCCGTCCTTGACGTACACCATCCAGGAACAGGAACCGGTGCAGTTGACGCCGTGGGTGGAGCGCACCACCTTGTCGTGGGACCAGCGGTCCCGGTAGAAGCCCTCCCACTTCGCGTCGCCCTCACCGAACACCGCGCGCCCGTCGGACGAGACCTCACGGCGGTTCAGCAGTCTGCGCGCGGCCAGCGGCCAGGTCCCCGGGACGGGCTGCTGTCCCCGGCGTGCGCTCTGATCGTTCTCCATGGTCAGGAACTTAGGTTCGCGCCGGGGCGGCGGCCTTGGGCCGAACGGCCCCCGTCGCCCGTCCTACCGGCCCGGTCCCCGGCCGTCCGGCGGGGACCCAGGTCCCCGGCGGCACCGTCGGGCGAACGGGTCCGTGCTCGGACACCGCTCACCGGTGCCGGGCAGCACGACCACGATCAGCGCGCCCCGGTGCCGCGGGTACCGGGCGAGGGCGGTGGCCGCGTCGAGGGCGGCGCCGCCCGGGACACCGGCGAGGACGCCCTCGTACCGGACCGGCCTGCGGGCCGCCTCCTGGGCCCGGGGCAGGACGACGCGGCAGACCTCGTCGTGGACGGAGGTGTCCAGGACGTCGGGGACGAAGCCGGCGCCGGGGCCCCGCGGACGGTGCGGGCCGGGGGAGTCGCCGGAGAGCACCGCAGACTCGGCCGGCTCCACGGCCACCACCCCGACCTCCGGCTTCTTCTCCTTGAGCAGCCGGCCGACGCCTGTCACGGTGCCGACCCCGGCCACCGGGACGTCGACCTGTCCGGCGGTGTCCTGCCGGATCTCCCGGGCGGTGGTCCGGCGGTGGACGTCGGGGTTGGCCGGGCCGGTGAACTGCCGCGGCATGAACCAGCCGTGCCGTTCGGCCGGTTCGGCGGCGCGGGCGACGGCTCTGCGCATGCCCTCGGCGGCCGGGGTGAGGATCGGCTCGGCGCCGTACGCGCAGCAGGGCACGCCGCTCGAGGCTCATGCTCCCGGGCATGGTGAAGGTGACCGGGCAGCCCTTGGCGGCGGCCACCACGGCCAGGCCGATGCCGGTGTTGCCGATGGTCGGTTCGCAGACGGGGTCACCGGGCCGCAGCACGCCGGCGGCCCGCGCGCCGGCCGAGGAGAGGGACCATCGGCCCACCCGGCCGGGACTGATCGGCCGGGGCGCCGGCCCGCCCCCGTGTACGAGGCTTGCACCGACCGATCCGGAGGTATCCCGTGCACCACCGCAACCAGCACCCGTGCGGCTGTGTCCCCCGCCGTCCCCCGTCACGGGGGCTGCGCGCGGCACGGACCGGTCACGGTCCGGCCGCCCGACCCGTCTGCCACGAGTCCCGGGCGGCCGGACGAACACTGGCCACGACCCGGACGCGGGGGACCCGATGAGCGGCGCACGAGCGATCCGGCAGCAGCACCAGGACGTCGCCGACCGGCCGTTCATCGTCATCTGGGAATCCACCCGCGCCTGCCCCCTGGCCTGTCTGCACTGCCGGGCCGAGGCCGTACCGAACCGCGATCCGCGTGAGCTGGACACGGCCGCGGCCAAGGACCTGCTGGCCCAGGTCGCCGCGTTCGGGCAGCCCGCCCCGCTGTTCGTGATCACCGGCGGCGACCCGTTCCAGCGCCCCGATCTGAACGAGCTGATCGCCCACGGCAAGGAGGCCGGCGTCCGCGTCGCCGTGTCGCCGTCCGGCACCCCGACGCTCACCCCCGAGCGGCTGCGGGAGGTGCACGAGGCCGGCGCCGTCGGACTCTCGCTCAGCCTGGACGGCTCCACGGCCGAACTGCACGACGGCTTCCGCGGGGTGCCCGGCGTGTACCGGTGGACGCTCGACGCGTGGGACGCCGCCCGCGCCATGGGCATGAAGGTGCAGATCAACACCACGGTCGCCCGGCACAACCTGCACGACCTGCCGGACGTCGTCCGGCTCGTCCGCGACCACGGGGCGATGCTGTGGAGCGCCTTCTTCCTGGTGCCCACCGGACGCGGCCGGCAACTCGGTGAACTCACCCCCGCCGAGACCGAGGACGTACTGAACTTCGTGTACGACATGGGCCTCACCGTGCCCGCCAAGACCACCGAGGCCCACCACTTCCGCCGGGTGGCGATCCAGCGCGAGATCCTCGCCGGGTCCGGCGACGACCACGTGGCGGTACTGGGGCTCGGCCCGCTCTACCGGGAGCTGCGGGAGCGCTCCGCCGCACTCGGCCTGGACAGCGGAGGCAGGCGGGCCCGCCGCCCCCCGCTGGACGTCAACGCCGCCCGCGGCTTCGTCTTCGTGTCGCACACCGGCACCGTGCACCCCAGCGGATTCCTCCCCCTGGACGCCGGCAGTGTGCGCACCCGGCCCCTGACCGAGATCTACCGCACCTCGGAGCTGTTCACCGGCCTGCGGGACCCCGACCGGCTGGGCGGCCGGTGCGGGAGGTGCGAGTTCCGCCGGGTCTGCGGAGGCTCACGGTCCCGCGCGTACGGCGTCACCGGCGACCCCTACGCCGAGGAGCCCTGGTGCGGCTACCAGCCGGGGTCCTTCCCCCGCCGGCGGGAGCCGGCGTCCCTGCTCGGAGCACTGCCCGCGGCCGGGGAGCGACGTGAACGGCAGCCCTGACAGCCCTGCCCGGCGGCCCGCTCTGCTGGGCACCGCGGCCGGAGCGGTGCTGACCGTGCTGGCCGTGCTCCTCGCCAACAGCGGGGGAGACCCGGGCGGACCGGCCGTCGCCGCGGGCGCCGGAAGCGGCACCGCCGTCACGCGCACCGTCGAGGTCACCCTGTCCGGCATGCGTGTCCGTCCCGCCCGCATCGACGTCACCGCGGGAACCGCCCTGCGCCTGGAGGTCACCAACACCGACGACCGGCGCCACGACCTCAAGGTGGAGAACGGCCCCGCCACCCCGCTGCTCGGCCGGGGCCGGAGCCGTACCCTCGACCTCGGGCCGGTCACCGAGGACCGCGAGGCCTGGTGCACCCTGCCCGGCCACCGCGCGGCCGGCATGACCCTGGACATCGTCGTCCGCGAGACGGCCGGAGGTGCCACGGAGGAAGCCGCCGCCGACGGACACGGCGGGCACTCCTCCGGCACGTCCGACGGCACCGGCCCCGACCTCGGCGCCGGCTTCTCCCGGGGCTGGCAGCCGCGCACGGCCGAACTGGCACCCGCACCCGGCGCACGGATCCACAGGCTGGAGCTGCGTGCCGCCCACACCGAAGTCGAGGTCGCCCCCGGGGTGAAGCAGCGGATGTGGACCTTCGGCGGCACCGCCCCCGGCCCCGCCCTGCGCGGCACGGTCGGCGACGTCTTCGAGATCACCCTGGTCAACGACGACCACGGCATGGGCCACGGCATCGACTTCCACGCCGGATCCCTCGCCCCCGACCGGCCCATGCGCACCCTCGAGCCCGGCGAACGCCTCGTCCACCGCTTCCGCGCGGAGAAGGCGGGGGCCTGGCTGTACCACTGCAGCACCGCCCCCATGCTCCAGCACATCGGCAACGGCATGTACGGCGCCGTCGTCATCGACCCGCCCGGCCTGAAGGAGGTGGACCACGAGTACCTCCTGGTCTCCTCCGAGCTCTACCTCGGCACCCCCGGCAGCACCGCCCAGGTCACCAAGATGCGCGAGGGCACCCCGGACGCCTGGGTCTTCAACGGCGTGGCCGCCCAGTACGCGAAGCGGCCCCTGACCGTGAAGGCCGGTGAGCGGGCCCGGTTCTGGGTGGTCGACGCCGGGCCGAGCGATCCGGTGGCCTTCCACATCGTCGGAACCGTCTTCGACACGGTGTACAAGGAGGGCGCCCACCTGCTGACACCGGACCGGCCCGGTGGCGCGCAGGTGCTGGACCTGGCCCCGGCCCAGGGCGGCTTCGTGGAGACCACGTTCCCCGGGGCCGGACACTACTCCTTCGTCGACCACGACATGCGGCACGCCGAGGCCGGGGCGCACGGCACCGTGGAGGTGAGCCGGTAGTGGACACCGTAGGACCGTGGTCCCTGGTGCGCTTCGCGCACGTGGCGGGTGCCGCACTGTGGGTCGGCGGACAGCTCGCCCTGTCCCTGGTGATCCTGCCGCTCGCCAGGCGGCTGCTCGCCCCGGACGCCAAGGACCGCTTCACCGCCGAGGCGGGACGCCGGTTCGGGATGCTCACCGGCGCGCTGTTCCTGCCGGTGCAGCTCGGCACGGGCATCGCCATGGCCTGGCACAGGGGCGTCACCTGGGCCTCCCTCGCCGAACCCGGCTACGGCCGCACCCTGGCCGCCAAGCTCGCCCTGTTCGTCCTGGTGATGGCGGCCGCGGCCGGTCACGGCATCGCGCACGCGCGACACCGTACGGGCCCGGCCCGCGCCCTCGCCGTCGTCTCCCTCGTCGGCTCCCTGGGCGTCGTCCTCCTGGCCACCGCCCTGCCGGCCACCTGACGCCGCGCGCCGAAGACCCAGGGCCCCTCGGCGCGGGGCGATGGACCGGGCGGCCCCTCGCCCCGCCCCCGGCGGGGCGGAGGGTGGAGACCACGGGCCGTACTCCTCCACACCGGAGGTTCCCCCGACAGCGAGGAGCCACTGTGCAGACCAAGGAGATCGACGCCACCGCGCTGGAGACGCTGCTGGCCGCGGCGGTGGCGGCGCCGTCGATCCACAACACCCAGCCCTGGCGCTTCGGCTTCGACCTGGGCACCCGGGCGGTCACGGTGCACGCCGACCGCAGCCGGGCCCTGGCGCTGGCCGACCCGCACGGACGCGCCCTGCACCTGTCCACCGGCTCGGCCGTCCTCAACCTGCGGGTCGCGGCCGCCCACCTGGGCTGGAAGCCCGTCCCGCACCTGCTGCCGGATCCGTACGATCCGGAACTGCTGGCCACCGTGCAGCTGACCGTCGCCACGGACCCCCTGCCGGCCCACCGCGCCCTGTACCCGGCCGTGGAGCGGCGCCACTCCAGCCGGATGCCGTTCACCGGCCGCCCGGTGCCCGAACCGGTCGTCGCCGGTATGGCCGCCGCCGCGCGGGCCGAGGGCGCCCACCTGTACGTCCCGGACATCCTCCAGACGCGCCGCCTGCTGCGGGTCACGTCGGCGGCCGAGCTGCGCAACACCACCGACGAGGCCCGTACCGCCGAAAGCCGTGCCTGGGTCGCCCCGCCCGGGGCGGGCCCGTACGGCATACCGCTCACCGCCGCCCGCCCGCTGGACGCCGCCGGACGCATGCCGATGCGCGACTTCACCGGCCGGGCGCCCGTGCCGGGGCTGCCGCGGATGCGGTTCGAGCGGCACGCCCAGGTCGCCCTGCTGTGGACCGTCGGCGACCGGCCGCGGGACTGGCTCGCGGCCGGCCAGGCACTGGAACGCGCGCTGCTGGTGGCCACCACGCACGGGGTGCGGACCTCACTGCTCCACCAGGCCATGGAATGGCCGGACCTGCGGGAGGCGATGCGGGTCCCCGGCACCCGGTGGTGCCGCCCGCAGGTGCTGATCCGCTTCGGCTACGGCCCCGAGGCGAAGGGAACGCGTCCCCCACGGGCCGCGGCACGTCCGGCCGACCGGCCGGTGCGGCACGCCGTTCGGACCCCGGTTCCGGGACCGCCGGGCCCCGGTGACGGGGACTGACGGCCCAACGCGGCACCGGGGCCCGCGGCCGATAGTGGTCGTGGGACGCCGGCACACAGCCCCGGCACCCGCGGCGCCGACTGATCCGGGCCGCATCACGAACAGGGAGGACGGACGGCATGCTCCAGCCGTCGAGCAAGTCGAATCGCGCACCGGCACCCGGTGCGGCCGTGACCGGCCGGGCCTGGCTGATGCTGGCCCTGGCCACGGCCGGATTCGCCCTCAACTTCTGGGCCTGGGCACTGCTCAGCCCGCTGGCCCCCCGGCTGCAGGACTCCTTGGGCCTGTCGTCGTTCCAGCAGTCGCTGCTGGTGGCGGTCCCCGTCGTGGTGGGCTCGCTGGGCCGCATCCCGGTCGGCGCGCTCACCGACCGGTTCGGCGGACGGGTGATGTTCCCGCTGGTCTCGGCGGCCACCATCGTGCCCGTGCTCTACCTCGGCCTGGCCGGGCACTCCTCCCTCGCCGCGCTGCTGGCCGGTGGCCTCTTCCTCGGCATCGGCGGCACCGCCTTCGCCGTCGGCGTACCGTTCGTCAGCGCGTGGTTCCCGCCCGAACGCCGGGGCCTGGCCATCGGCGTCTTCGGCGCCGGCATGGGCGGTACCGCGATCAGCGCCCTCACCACGGTCAAGCTGGTCGACGCACACGGAATGGCCAACCCGTTCCTGATCACCGCCGCGGCGCTGGCCGTGTACGCGGTGGCCGCCGCCCTGCTGCTGCGCGACGCCCCCGGACGCACCGTGCCGACCGAGCCGCTGGCACGCCGTCTGACCGCGACCTTCAAACTGGGCGTCACCTGGCAGGCGTCCGCCCTGTACGCGGTGGCCTTCGGCGGCTACGTCGCCTTCTCGGTCTACCTGCCCACCTACCTGAAGACCGGTTACGGCCTCACCCAGGCGGACGCGGCCAACCGGATGGCGGGGTTCGTGCTGCTGGCCGTGGCCATGCGGCCGGTCGGCGGCTGGCTGTCGGACCGCGTCGGACCGGTGCGGGTGCTCGTCGGTTCGCTGGCCCTGGTGGTCGCCGGCGCACTGGCCCAGTCGTTCACCCCTGCCCTGGCGCCCGTCGGCACCATCGCGTTCCTCGTCATGGCCGCGGCGCTCGGCGCCGGAAGCGGCGCGGTCTTCGCCCTCGTGGCCCTGCTGACCCCGCCGAACAAGGTCGGCTCGGTCACCGGCGTCGTCGGTGCGGCCGGCGGCCTGGGCGGCTTCCTGCCGCCGTTGGTCATGGGCGCCCTGTACGGCGCGTACGGCTCCTACGCCGCGGGCCTGGTCCTGCTGGCCCTGGTGGCCGCCGCGGCCCTGGTGTACACCGTGACCGGCGTGCGCCGCGGCGCCACCCGCCGCGTCCCCGCCGGCCGGCCGAACTGACCGTCACACCCCTCGGAGGAGCCACACCATGTGCGAGTACTGCGGCTGCCAGTCCCTGACGACGATCGACGACCTCACCCGCGAGCACGACGCGGTGGTGGATCTGGTCAGCCGCGTCCGGGACGCCCACCGCGCCGGTGACACCGACCGGATGGCCCGGCTGGCCCGGCGGATCGGCGCCGTACTGGAGCCCCACACCCAGGTCGAGGAACACGGGCTGTTCCCCGCTCTCACCGACGACTTCCCCGAGCAGATGGCCGCGCTCGAGGCGGAACACCGCCGCATCGAGGCCGTGCTGGAGGAGGCCGCGGCCGGCACCCCGCGGGACGCCACCTGGCCGGACCGGCTGATCCGGGTGCTCGACCTGCTGCGCGAGCACATCCTCAAGGAGCAGGACGGTGTCTTCCCGGCCGCCCTGGCGGCCCTGTCGACGGAGCAGTGGGAGGCGATCGAGGCGGTGCGTGCCCGGGTCGGCACGCGTAGGGAACAGCCGGCGGGCTGAGACCGGCCTGTGCCCCGGCCGGACACGTGTCCGGCCGGGGCACAGGCGTGGGGTGGCCCGGTGGGTCAGTCGCGGGTGACCTGGGGAGCGATGTCCTCGGTGTAACCGCGGGCCGGAGCGGTGGACTTGACGGCGGCCGTACCGGAGCCGCAGAAGGAGGCGTCCAGCGTGGCGCCGAGTGTGGCGTTCACGGTCCCATTGTTGGAGGTGTTCGCCAGGGAGGTCATGCTGCGGTCGCCGTCGCTGGTGGTGAAGGCGTAGGTGTAGTAGCCCTGGACGGTGCCGGTGTGGCCGTAGACGGTGGTGCCGCAGGAGAGCTTCCGTGCCCTGAGGCCCAGTCCGTACGACTGCTTTCCGTCCGCGGTGACCGGGACCATGGTGGTCATCTCCTCCAGCTGCTCGGCGGGCAGGAGCCTGCCGGACAGCAGCGCGGAGAAGAAGCGGTTGAGGTCCTTCCCGTTGGAGATGACCGCGCCCGCGGACTGGGCCCAGGAGACGGTCTGTTCGGTGGAGTCGACCAGCGGCAGCGTGGTGTCGTCCTGCCGGAGGTAACCGCGGGCGTAGGAGCCGGAGATGGTCGTCCGCGGATGGACGTACGAGGTGTTCCGCAGCCGCAGGGGAGCGAAGATGCGCTGCTGGTACTGGGTGGCGACCGGGGTGCCGGTGATGTGCTCGACGAGCTGCCCCAGTACGACGAAGTTGGTGTTGGAGTAGCTGTAGGCGGCGCCCGGCGTGTTGTTCAGGGGGCGCGCGGTGGACAGGTCGATGAGCTCCTGATAGCTGAAGACCTTGTTCCGGACCGCCTCGAAACCCGGGACGGTGTGGTAGAACATGTCGTTGGTGTAGTCGTACAGACCGCTGCGGTGGCTGAGCAGATGCCGCACGGTGATGCGGTCGTCGGGCAGTGGCCGGGGCAGGTAGCGGTTGGCCGGGGCGTCGAGGTCGACGCGCCCCTCGGCGGCGAGTTGCAGCAGCACCACCGCGGTGAAGGTCTTGCTGACGCTGCCCACGCGAAACCGGCGGCCGGTGTCCATCGCCGTGTGGGCGCCGGTGTCGGCCTCCCCGGTGGCGACGTGGTAGGTCGTGAAGCCCTCGTCGATTCGGGTGAGCGCTCCGGGAGCACCCTGCGAGAGAGCCGTGTCGTGCACGGTCCGCACGGCGGTGAGGTCGGGGGTGGGAAGTGAGGAACTGTCCGCGAGGGCCGGGGAGGCCCCCAGAGTGACGATCAGGGTGGAGCCGGCGAGCGCCAGGCTCACGTCTTTGATCCGCATCCGCATCTTTCTTGATGGTGGGGGAATCGGAGGGCGCCCGCGGCTCCGGATCGGCTCAACTTGCCTTTTCCGTCGGGAAGTCGGAGAAGTCACCGGCGGCCGGGGCGGCACCGGGGGCATCGTAGTGCACCGCCGGCCGCCGGCCCGACACCAGAAACCCGGTCACCGCGGCGTACATCCGCAGCGACCGGCGGAAGGGTCCGGACTCCGCCTCGTGACCCTCGTGTGCGTGGACATGGGCCGGCATGATCATGCGCGGCACGGCCGTCGTGCAGCCGTGCCGTCGTCGAGCCGGCCGAGCGGAGCGGCCGGCCGGAAGGCGGTGTCCGTCACCGGAGAGATGTCGTACAGCGTCAGGGCCGAGACACGCCCGGCGTGTCTCGGCGGGGTGGGAAAAGCCATCGGCCTGAGTGAAGGATTCACCTGTCCCGGACGCGGTGCGTGACAGGGGACACTCAAAACACTGTGATACGTGCCGTCACACGTTGTGGGGAAAATTTCGCTTCGCTGACCACAACATTCCGGGAACCCTGCGACACGATCCCGGTGAAGGGCGCCCGGAACCGTGGGATGAGGTGTCAGGGGCGCTTGGCGCGGTAGAGGCCCCGGCCGCTGCGCCGGATGCGGGACGTGCCGACAAGGCGGTCGAGGGTGCTGCGGACCGCGTTGATGGTCCCGCTGTCGGTGTCACGGCCGAGGGCCGCGGCCACGTCGCGGGCCCGTACGTCCACGTCTCCAGGCGAGCAGCAGCGGGCTGTCGCCCTTGGGGAGCACGAGGTCGCCGAAGGGCAGGGCGGAGTCGCGCACCACCTTGTTCGCCGAGTCGATGTCCTTGAGTACCTTGCCGACGGGCGCGTTGCCGAAGAAGTCGATGCGGGCGTCCACGGCGGGATCCATCCTCCGTAGTGCGGCCGCGCCCTCATGACCGGGCTGGTGCGGCCTCTCGTGACAGCGGTCCGGCACGGCGTACGTCATGTTGCCGGCGTTCGTGGGACCCGGCTGACACGGTGGCAAGCGGTGTGCGGCCGATCTGGGTGCGGCCTGTCGCTTTCGGGCGCTTGACGCCCCGGAGTGCTGAAAATATCTTTCAGTCCCAAGTGGGACGAAGGAAAGAAAATTTCGAGGACGCGCCGACCCCATCTCACAGCAAGGCATGACCGCACCATGAGCGAAGAGAGCAAGTATCACGCCACCGCTGCCGCCATCCTCCCCCTGGTCGGAGGCGCGGGGAACGTGACGTCGGTGGCCCACTGCATGACCCGTCTCAGGCTGGGGCTGCACGACCGGTCCCTCGTACGGGACGAGCAGCTCAAGGCACTTCCCGCGGTCATGGGCGTCGTCGAGGACGACACCTACCAGATCGTGCTGGGGCCGGGGGCGGTGGCGCGTGTCACCCCGGAGTTCGAGGCCCTGGTCGAGGCGGAGAGGGCGGGGGCCTCGTCCCCCGCCCCGGACCACGGGGACGATCCCGTGACGGCCGAGGCGCTCGCCGCACAGGGAGTGGCGCTCAGGGCGGAACGGAAGGCGCGGAACGCCACGCCGTTCAAGCTGTTCCTGCGTCGCGTCGCCAACATCTTCGTGCCGCTGATTCCGGCGCTCATCGGCTGCGGCGTCATCGCCGGCCTGAACGGTCTGCTGGTCAACCTGCACTGGCTGCCGGGAGTCACCCCGGCCCTGGCCGCCGTGGCGTCCGGGTTCATGGCACTGATCGCCGTCTTCGTCGGCCACAACACGGCCAAGGAGTTCGGCGGTACGCCGATCCTGGGCGGTGCCGTCGCGTCGGTCATCGTCTACGCCGGAGTGGCGAACGTCGAGGCGTTCGGCCGTCACCTCTCACCGGGACAGGGCGGTGTACTCGGTGCTCTGGGTGCCGCCTGGCTCGGCGTGTACGTGGAGAAGTGGTGCCGGCGCCGGGTGCCCGAGGCAGTCGACGTCCTGGTGACGCCCACCGTCACCGTGCTCGTGGCCGGTCTGGCGACCCTGTTCGGACTGATGTTCCTCGCCGGCGAGGTGTCCGCCTGGATCGGTGACGCCGCCGACCGGCTGCTGTCCCACGGTGGCGCGGGCGCCGGGTTCCTCCTCGGGGGCCTCTTCCTGCCGCTGGTCATGCTGGGTCTGCACCAGGCCCTGATCCCCATTCACACCACCCTCATCGAGGGGGCCGGCTTCACCGTCCTGCTGCCGATCCTCGCGATGGCGGGAGCCGGACAGGTCGGCGCGGCGATCGCGGTCTACTGCCGGCTGCGGCACAACACCTCGATCCGGGCGACCATCAGGTCAGCGCTCTGGCCCGGCTTCCTCGGCGTCGGCGAGCCCCTCATCTACGGCGTGTCCCTGCCGCTGGGGCGTCCGTTCGTCACGGCCTGCACGGGCGGAGCCTTCGGCGGCGCGTTCGTCGGCCTCTTCAACCAGCTGGGCACAAACGTCGGTTCGACCGCGATCGGCCCCTCCGGGTGGGCGCTCTTCCCACTCCTCGACGGCAACCACGGACCGGGGCGGACGGTCGCCGTCTACGCCGGCGGTCTGGTCGTCGGTTACGCGGCGGGCTTCCTCGCCACCTACTGCTTCGGCTTCACCGGGACGATGCTCGCGGAACTCGACGCGGAACCCGCCGCTCCGGCGGAGGACCGGCCCGTTCCCGCGGAGCGCGCCGCCGAGAAGGCCTGACCCGAGGGCCGCGAAAGACCCTCCACGCACCACGACTCGGCCCGCCCCTCGCACGAGGAGCGGGCCGAGTCGTGGTGCCTGCGCCGATCCTCCGGTACGGGCCGGGGAACGCCGCCCCGTCAGGGCCGGCACAGCGGCGGACTCCCGTCCTCGACGGCGCCCGATGCCGTACGGCGCAGTCGGCGCAGGGCGTCGGCGACCGCCTCGGTACGCGCGCCGGCGGTTCCGAGCGCTCGGCAGGAGTCCGGAGGGCGGCCCCCGACCCGGGGGACCGTCCTCCGGAGAACTCACTTCCGCTGCGTGAGCCGGTCGGAGAGGCCGGTCTCGGCGATGTGCGCGTCGGGGCCGGGCAGGAGGGCGGTCCCCCGCAGTTCGGCGCCGAAGTACCGCGCGTGCGGGGATCGACCGTGCCGGTCGGGTCATGACGGGGCGTCCTCACGCAGACGTGGGCGGGCGGGCCGGCACGGTCGTGCCGCCGGCCCGCCCGGTTCGTGTGCAAGCCCACTGTGGACCACAACGACGGCGGTACGGTGCTGCGATGACCGACGAGAGCCCCGACGGAACGCACCGTGCCGGTCCCCTGCCCAGCCTGGAGAAGGCATGAAACCCAGATCCCGACGCCCTGTCCGCGTCGCCGCCGTACTCGCCGCCGTCCTGCTGGCCACGGCCGCACCGGCCACGGCCGCCGGTACCGGCGGCCCAGGACCGCACGCCCGCGCGGTGCCGCTGCGGGTGGCGACGTACAACATCCACGCCGGGGCCGGCGAGGACCAGGTCTTCGACCTCGACCGCACCGCGGCGGCCCTGCGCGACCTGCACGCCGACGTGATCGGCCTTCAGGAGGTCGACGTCCACTGGGGCGCCCGGAGCGACTTCACCGACGAGGCGCGCGTACTGGCCGGGAAGCTGGGCATGCGGGTGTTCTTCGCACCGATCTACGACCTGGACCCGGCCGCCGGGGACGGCGAGCGGCGGCAGTTCGGCGTCGCCGTGCTGAGCCGCCACCCGGTGCTCGCCGCCGAGAACCACGAGATCACCCGGCTCTCCACCCAGACACCCGATCCGGTGCCGGCCCCGGCGCCCGGCTTCGCCGAAGTGGTGGTCGAGGTACGGGGCGCCCGCGTGCACGTCTACACCACGCACCTGGACTACCGGGCCGACCCGTCGGTCCGCGAGGCCCAGGTGGCGGACATGCTCGGCGTACTGGCCGCCGATCGCGGACCGAAGATCCTGGTCGGCGACTTCAACGCCGAGGCGACGGCCCCCGAACTGGCGCCGCTGTGGGAGCGGTTGCGGGACGCCGCCCCCGACGGCGGTGGGACGTACCCGGCGGTCGACCCCGTCAAGCGCATCGACCTGGTGACCGTCTCTCCCGACATCAGGGTCAGCGGCGCCCGCACGGTGGCGGCGGAGGCGTCGGACCACCGACCCGTGGTCGCGGACCTGAAGGTCCGCCGACACGGCCGCTGAACCGGTCACCGGCGGGCTCGCTCACCCGCCCTGGAGGCGTTGCAGGTCGGAGGGGCGGACCTGGATGGCCACGACGGCGATCAGCGCGGCGAGCACGGCGAAGACCGCCGCCATGATGAAGGCCGCCGAGACACCGGAGGTGAGGACCTCGTCGGCCCAGGGCGGTGGCAGCTCCCCGGTGCGCCGGAAGCGCAGCCGCTCGGCAGGGGTCGCCTGTTGCAGGAAGAGCGGAACCTGTTTCTCCGCCTCGTTGCCGCTCGCCGTGCCGAACACCGTGACCAGGATGGACAGACCGAGCGAGCCGCCGACCTGCTGGGTGGCGTTGAGGAGGCCGGAGGCCGCGCCGCTCTCCCGCACGGGCACGTCCGACAGCGCCATCAGCGTCAGCGACACGAACTCCATGCCCATGCCGAGACTGAAGACCAGCATCGGCCCGAGGACGCTGCCCGCGTAGGTGGAGTGGACGTCGGTCAGCGTCAGCCAGCCCAGGCCCGCCGCCGCGAGCACACCACCTCCGACCATGAAGGGCTTGGGCCCGTACACGGGCAGGAACCGCGAGGCCAGCCCGGCACCGATCGCGATGACCGCGCTGACCGGCAGGAAGGCGAGTCCGGCCCGCAGGGGACTGAAGTCCAGCACGTTCTGCACGAAGAGCGTCAGGAAGAAGAACATGCCGAACATCGCCGCGGCCAGGCACAGCATGATGCCGTACGTGCCCGAGCGGTTCCGGTCGGCGAACATGTGCAGCGGGGTGATCGGCTGCCTCGACCTTCTCTCGACCAGGACGAACCCGGCGAGGACGAGGACGGCCGCGGCGAACGAGAGCAGTGTGAGCGTGTCCCGCCAGCCGTCCTGCGCGGCCCTGATGAACCCGTAGACCAGCAGCACCATGCCGGCGGTGGAGGCCAGCGCGCCGGTGACGTCGAAGCGGCCCGGGTGGCGTTCGGACTCCTTGATCCAGCGTGGTGCGGCGAGGGCGATGAGCAGCCCGATCGGGACGTTGACGAAGAGCACCCACCGCCAGTTCAGCCACTCGACGAGCACGCCTCCCGCGAGCAGCCCGATCGCGCCGCCGCCCGCCGACACCGCGGCGAAGACCCCGAAGGCCCGGTTGCGTTCGGGCCCTTCGCGGAAGGTCGTACTGATCAGGGCGAGGGACGTCGGGGAGGCGATGGCGCCTCCCACGCCCTGGAGGGCGCGGGCGGCGAGGAGTTGACCGGAGTTCTGGGCGAGCCCGCCGAGCAGCGAGGCCAGCACGAAGAGCAGTACGCCGGCGATGAAGACGCGCCGTCTGCCGAGGATGTCGCCGGCCCGGCCGCCGAGGAGCAGCAGACCGCCGAAGGTGAGGGTGTAGGCGTTGACCACCCACGACAGGCTGGTGGTGGAGAAGTCCAGGGAGCGCTGGATCTGTGGCAGCGCGATGTTCACGATGGTGATGTCCAGCACCACCATCAGCTGACACGACGCGATGACCAGCAGCGCCATCGCGTTTCCACCGCCGCCGGTGTGCTGGGCGGCGTTCTGCGGTGCGGAGGCCGATCGCGGACTGCTTCTGGTCATGCCGGGTCGCCCTTTCGGGAGTCCACCGTTCGACCGTACGCGCGCGTCCCGGCCCTCACCACTCGATCACCACGGCCGCCGCCGGGGTGTCAGTGGCGCGTGGCGGCATGCGGCGCACGACCCATGCCGGCGGAGACCGCGGGCCGGTCCACTCCAGCCGTACGACGCCGGGCACGGCGGCGTCGGCGACGCGCTCCGGGTCCTTCCGGCAGCCCTGGGCCGGGTTCCGGAAGGACGTCGCCCACAGGCCGCCCTTGTGATCCTCTGTGATCCTCGAAGAAGTTGTCGTGACCGGCGCCGGCACCCGCGGTCCACCGCTCGGAGTACGGTCCCTCGAAGCTGTCCGAGACGGCGCCGACCGCGTCGTACCGGTACCGCACATGGCCCGTCCCGGGCGGGGCGCAGGCTTGTGCGTGCTCCCGTGGGCATCCGGCCGACGTCCGGCCCTCTCCTCGCCCCAGGCCGGCACGGGCATGATCTGATCGTGAACGAGGCGCAGTTGGCCGTCGGCGTCCGCCACGCCGTCCTGGTCCCGGCCGGTGAAGGCCGGCACCAGCCGCCGATCGGTGAGGGCGCAGATGACATGGTTCACGCCGCTGGGCGCGATCTGGGTACGGATCTTCTCCGCGCACCCGGCCGGAGTGCCCGCGACGGACAGCCGTTCGGCGAACACCTCGGGCCGCCGATCCGCCGTGTGGTCCTCCATCCCCCCGGCATGCGCCGCCCCGTCAGCCTGGTCAGCGACCGCGACGAGTTCCGGGTGGGTGACATGGCGCCGCTGTACGAGACGGCGGCCGCCGTCTCGGTCGACGCCGGCGTGCGGCTGGCGCTGGGCACGCGCTACGCCGGCCGGCGGGGCGGCACCTTCCGTCTGGTGGGCCGCGACGGGCCGACCGCGGTCCGGGCGCGCTTCGTCGTCGGCGCCGACGGAGCCCGTTCGAGCGTCGCCCGCGACCTCGGCCTCGACCGCAGCCGCCGACTGCCGGTCGGTGCCGAAGAAGTCTTCGAGGTGCCCGCGAACGGCGAACCCCCGGCCTTCCACTGCGTCCTCGACCCCTCGACCCCTCGTTCGCCCCGGATACCTGGCCTGGGTGGTCAACGACGGGCGGCACGCCCATGTCGGGGTCGCGGGCCATGCCGACCGCTTCCCCCAAGGGCCTGCGCCGGACCCTGGAACGCTTCAGCGCCTCGGCCCCCGGGCCGGCCGGCCCGAACCGACCGGAGGAGCCGGTGGAGCGACGCGGGGCCCGATACCCGTCGGCGGAGTACTGCACCGCATCGCCTGTGCCGAGGGGCTCCTCGTGGGCGACGCGGCGGGCGCGGTCTCACCCCTCACCGCCGGGGGCCTGGACCCGTGCCTGCGGCTGTCGGAGCCGGCCGCCTCCGTCCTCGACGACGCGCTGCGGTCGGGGCGGCCGGACCCGTTGACCCCTTACGGCGGAGCCGCCCTGCGCGCACACTTCCGAGGCCGCCTCACCCCGCGCGGGGGCCTGGCGCACATCCGGACACCGGCCGCGGCCACAGCGGCGTTCGCCCTGCTGCGCACACCGCTCGGCCGGGCCGCGGCCGGCCGTGTCCTCTTCGGTGACCGGTCCTTCCCCCGCCCGCCGCCCCCCGCCCGCCGCCCGCCGCCCGCCGGTCAGAGACCGGTGAGCAGGTCGTCGAGCGGGGCGGGTGCGCGCTCGGGGTGGAGGGCCTCGACGAGAACGCGACCGTAGTGGATCTTGCGGCCCTTCTTCGTGCCGAGGAAGCGCCGCAACCGCTGCTGTGCGGTGCGCTCCCGCTGCGCGGGCTGGCTCAGGAAGGTCCGCAGGGGGCGCAGGTCGCCCTCCGCCCGGATGAGTTCCTCCACCCGCGTCACTCCCAGCGCACGGATGAGTTCGTCCTCCAGGTCCGCGGCACAGACGAAGAACTCCTGCCGTGCGACACCGGCCCGCTCCAACCCGCGGGCGTAGTAGTCGCGTTCGCCCTCGTCGCACAGCCCCGTGAGGCGCAGGCCCAGGCCGGGCGGCCCGAGAAGGCGGGCGAAGCGCCCGATGTTCATCGCGCCTCCCATCGGCAGGACGCAGATTCCCTCGGCCGCCAGGTTCCGGCCGCGGCCCGCGGCCAGCGCGTCGACCGCCGCGGCGTCGCTCAGCCCTTCGAGCAGGACCGCTGCCCGGACGTCGAGCCGCGCCGCCAGCTCGCGCGCGGGGTCACCGGGACCACCGGCCGCCCACGCGGTGACCGCGTTCCGGAACAACTCCATGTCAGCCATGAGAGGAGTCTCAGCCCTTTCCGGGCGCCACCGGTAGGGAATTTCCGCCGGTGCCGCCCGGTCCAGGACGGCTAGGGTGCCACGCAGCCGATCGTGCCCACCGGGAAGTCGTTGCCCGACGACGTGGCCGTGAAGCCGAACGTCACACTCCCGTCCGGGTTGATCACACGGTTGTGATCGACGTTCCGCACCGTCACCGTGCCGTCGGAACCCTTGGTCAGGGAGCCGTTCCACGCACTGCCGATCGTGGTCCCGGAACCGGGCTTCCACTGCACGGCCCAGCCGCTCAGCGGCGACGTCCCGTGGTTCATCACCTCGACCGAGCCCTGGAAGCCGCCGTCCCAGGAGTTCACCACGTTGTAGACGGCCATGCAGGAACCGGTGTGCGTCGGGGGGTCCGTCGGGGTCGGGTCCGGGGTCGGCGTGCCGCCCGAGTTCCGGATGCCGGTCACCTCGCCGTTGCCGCCGTCGAAGACGACGTCGGAGCAGGAGAAGAAGTTCTCCTGGCTGTCCGAACGCACCCACTGCATGAAGATCAGCGCGTCGCCGGAGCGTCCGGAGGGAAGCTTCAGGTCCCAGTGGTAGTGGCCGCCGTTGGTGCCCGGTGAGCCCTGCTGGGGCGGGTTGGTGACGGTCTGGATGAGTTCGAGGTCGTTCCAGCCCAGCTGTGAGGTGGGCGACCAGCCGGGCTTGGTGATGTAGACCCGGAAGTCGCCGGGATGGGCGGCCCAGTTGCTGTACTTCACCTTGACCGTCGCTCCGGACGTCAGATGCGTCCGGGGCCAGTCCGCGCGGGCCGCGTTGTAGGCGGAGAAGTCGTACGGGGAGCGGTCACCGGCGCTGCAGAGCGTGCCGTCCGGGACGTAGCCGGCGCCCCGCCCCGCCGCCTTGGAGTCGAGGACGGCGAACCAGTTGTACAGCGCCGACGAGCCGCTCTGGTTCAGCGCGTTACGGCACGCCGGGTTGGTCGGGTCCAGCCCGCCGGTGCCGGTGACGGCGTCCAGCTGGCAGAGGTAGGTGCGTGATCCGGGCATCATCGCCACGCCGTGTGCCTGCGCGTCGTTCTGCCAGAGGAAGCTCAGGCCGAGCCCTCCGAGGAGGGTGGCCAGTACTGCTGCCAAGGAGACGAATCTCCGTCGTAAGGCCATGGGATCTCCTGTGCCGGTAGTGGATGGGGCGGACAGTGGCGGGAGGTGGAAGCCCCGCCCGTCCGGGGGAGGGGCGTCAACCGGAAGGGCGGGGGGTCAGGGGCCCCGGGGCCCGCCCTGCCGGCGCAGGGAGGAAGAGCGGGCCCCGGGTCGGGGGACACGGCGGGTACGCGGCCCGCCGGTCGCGTCAAGCGATCGTGCAGGCGGTGCCGTTCAGGCTGAAGCCGTTCGGCTGGGCGAAGGTGCCGCTGTAGGTTCCCTGGAAGCCGAAGCTCTGGCTGCCGCCGGGCGCGATCCGCGCGTTGCCGTCGAGCCCGCTCGCCGTGACCGCGCCCGAGGAGGGAGCCACGGACGCGTTCCAGGCGTGGGTGACGCGCTGCCCGGAGGGCAGGGTGAAGCCGAGCTTCCAGCCGTCGACGGCGGACGAACCGGCGTTCTTCACGGTGACGTTCGCGGTGAAGCCGCCCGGCCAGACGTTCGTGGCGTACGACACCGCGCACGCGGCCGGATCACCCGGCTCCCCAGGGCCGCTGCCGCCGGTGTTCACCGTGGAGGAGAAGGAGTTGACCGAGAGGCCCGCACCGTTCTGCCAGGGCTCGAATCCCGCCTGGACGCTCGTCAGGTACCAGTCGTTCTGCGCCATGCCGCGCGCGACGGTCTCCCGGACGAAGTCCATGACGTCGAAGCTGAAGTTGCTGATCGCCGACGGCGCGACGAACGACAGCACGTCGTTGGAGCCGTTGCCGCCCGACCACACCTGCCAGGTGCGCCCGGCCACGGTGGCCGTGCCGACCTGGGAGCCGATCGGCTGGATCGGGCCCACCTTGTTGAGCCAGATCATGATCTCGGTGCGGTTCACACCGTCGGTCCGGGGCGTCGGGTCCAGCCAGATGTCGTACGAGGCGTTGTACACGGCGTCGTTGACATAGCCGTACGAGATGCTGCTGGGCGCGCCGGTGATGCCGCTGATCCGCGCGGGGAGGGCGGTTCCCGGCGAGCAGTTGGTGTAGTGGCAGCCGTTGAAGACCGACGGGTACGACTTCGGGGCCCCGTCGGTCGGCACCGAGCCGTCGGCCCGGGTGAGGCGGAATCCGGTGTCCGTGGCGGTGACGCACTGGGTGGCGCTGGTGCCCCAGCGGTTGTTCTGGACGACGTAGCGACCCTGGACGACGGCCGATCCGTACTGTTCGCAGATCGTGGTGTCGGCCCGGGCCGTCGCCGTTCCGGTCATCAGCGCCGCGACCACGGCGAGAGCGGTGAGGAGTGTCGCGAACAGGCCGTGCAGGGCCCGGGTGTGGTGCGGTAACCGTCGCATGCGGGGACCTCTCCGAGAGGGTGTGGGGGACGACCGGGCGGGAGCGCTCCCGCCTCCCCATTGATGGGAGCGCTCCCATTTGTGTTTCGGGACGGGACTGTAGGAGCTACACATGTCCCTGACAAGACTGTGCGCGGGAAATCGTCGAATTCATTTCGAAGCCGCAGGTCAGTGAGGTGATCCACAAGGGCCGTCCGTCTCGGGAGCGCTCCCGAAACATTCGATGGGGCGGTGACTCGGGGGACGGTCGCGGAGGCAGGGGACGGGCGGGTCAGGCGGAGTCGCGCAGCACCAGTTCCGTACGGAGGATGACGTGTCGCCAGGCCACCTCCGGCTCCTCCATCTCCTCCAGGAGCAGCCGCACCATCGTCCGGCCGATCTCCTCCAGCGGTTGGCGCACCGTCGTCAGCTTGGGATCGGTGTGCCGGGCGAGCGGGAAGTCGTCGAACCCGATGACCGCGACGTCCTCCGGCACCCGGCGTCCCGCCGCGCGCAGGGCGTCGAGCGCGCCCGCGGCCATGGTGTCCGACGCGGCGAACACACCGTCGATCTCCGGAGCCCGCTCGATGAGTTCGGCCATCGCCCGGCGCCCGCTGTCCGCCGAGAAGTCCCCCTCGACCGTCCAGGCCGGCCTGTTCCGGGCGCCCGCCCGTTCCAGTGCCTCGCGGTAACCGCGCAACCGGCACTGTGCCACGTACATGTCGAGCGGCCCGGTGACGGTCGCGATCGAGCGGCGTCCGAGGCCCAGCAGGTGCGCCACCGCGCTGCGGGCGCCGCCGGCGTTGTCCGCGTCGACGTAGGTCACGCTCTCCTCGCCCGAGCGCCGCCCCAGCAGGACGGTGGGCAGACCCACTTCGGCCAGCATGTCGGGCAACGCGTCCTCGGCGTGCACGGACATCAGCATCACGCCGTCGACCCGGCCGCCGCGCGCGTACTCCACGAGGCGCTGCCGTTCGGCGTCCGTGCGCACCAGGGTGAGCAGCAGCTGCACCTTGGTGTCGGTCAGCGCGTCGCCGACGGACCGGACGATCTCCGAGAAGAACGGCTCGCCGAACTGCCGCCAGTCCGGCTCCGTCATGACCAGCGCGACGGCGTCGGCCCGCCGGCCCGCCAGCGAACGGGCCGCCAGGTTGGGGACGTACCCCAGCTCGGCGATGGCGCGCTGCACGGCACGGCGCGTCGAATCCTTCACGCCCGCCGCGTCGTTGATGACGCGGGAGACGGTGCCCCGCCCCACACCGGCGAGCGCGGCCACCTCCTCCAGCGTCGGTGTACCGGGACGCTGCCTGCCCATGACCACCCCCACGAGATCACTAGATCTTACGGCCACCGGGTGCCTGGAACGGCCGGTCCCGCGGCACGTCTCGCGTCCGGTCGGTGACCGGCCCCGGGCGGCGGAGGCGGTGCGTCAGGACGGCGTGCGGCGCGTCCCCGGCGCCGGTTCCTCCCGTGCGGCCGGACGCGGCACGCCGGGCCGGGCGTCCGGGGCCGGCGACCCGCCCACCCGCAGGAGCGGCCAGTCCGCGAGGTCCCGCAGGAGCTGACGGTCGTGGGTCGCGACGACGACGCCGGCGCCGGTGCCGCGGAGCGCCCCGGTCAGCTCGTCGACCAGCGGCGCCGACAGGTGGTTGGTCGGCTCGTCGAGCAGGATCAGCGTGGGCCGCCCGGACAGCGCCAGCGCCAGGTCGAGACGCCGCTGCTGCCCCTGCGACATCCGCCCGACCGGCGTTCCCGTCGCGGCGGGGTCCAGCAGCCCGAGGGACCCCAGCGCGACGGCGTCGCCGTCCCGGAGCACCCCGCGGGCCACCAGCCGTCCGACGTGCCGGTCGTACACCTCGCGGGCGGTGAGCCGGGGGTCCTGTTCGGCGGTCTCCTGGGTGACCCGGACCACCCGCGCCCCGCTCGCCGTCCACACGTGCCCCCCGGTGGGCCGGAGGGCGCCGGCCAGCACCGCGAGCAGCGTGGACTTCCCGGCGCCGTTGGGCCCGGTGACGAGCAGCCGTTCGCCGCCGTCGAGGGCGAGGTCGACCGGAGGGGCCAGCCGTCCGTCGACGGCGACACCGTGCGCCCGCAGCTGCGGCGCGCCCGGCCGGACACCCAGCCGGGGCCACCGCAGGGCGGACGGCGGCTCCGGCAGGTCGATCCGGTGCGCGTCCAGTGCCTCCTGCTGCCGGTTCAGGGCCTGTACGACGCCCGGCGCGCGGGACTGGCGCCGGTGCTTGCCGGTCCCCTTCTCCGGCCGCCAGCCGGTGGAGAGCCGGTCGCGGGCCCGCGACACCGCGTCCTGCAGCCGCCGGTGCTCGCCCTGCTGCCGCTCGTAGTCCTGCTCCCAGCGTTCACGCTCACGACGCCGGGCCTCCTCCCACGCGTCGTAACCGCCGGCGTACAGGCGCGGTTTCCCGTCGCGGGCCGGGTCGAGGTCGAGGAACCGGTCCGCGACGTCGCGCAGCAGTGCCCGGTCGTGGCTGACGACGGCGAGACCGCCGTCGTGTTCACGGAGCCTGCGGGTCAGGAAGTCCAGGCCGTCGGCGTCGAGGTGGTTGGTCGGCTCGTCGAGCAGCAGGACGTCGTGCCGCGCACCGAGCAGACAGGCCAGCCGGACGCGGTGGCGCTGCCCGACCGACAGGGCCGACAGCGGCCGCTCCCGGTCGGTGCAGGCGCCGAGGGACTCCAGGGCGACGTCGACGCGGCGTTCGGCGTCCCAGGCGTCGAGGCGGGTGGCGGCGTCGAGCGCGGCGGTGTAGCGGTCGTCGGCGGCGGGCTCGCCTCCGGCCATGGCGAGGGCCGCCTCGTCCAGCGCGGCGAGGGCCGCCAGGGACGGGGCCAGTGCCGCGGACGTGAGGGTGCCGACGGTCTCACCGTCGCGTGCGGGCAGCTCCTGGCGGGCCAGAGCGAGCGTGCCCGTCCGGTGCACGGTGCCCGCGTCGGGTGCGATCAGTCCGGCGAGGACGTGCAGCAGGGTCGTCTTGCCACGGCCGTTCTCGCCGACGACGGCGATCCGCGACCGGGCGGAGACGGTCACCGAGACGTCGTTCAGGACGCGCCGGGACCCGCGGGTGACGGTGACGCCGTCGGCGCGGACATGGGCGCCGGCGCCTGCCTCGGCGGGCAGGGACATGGCTTCGGGGGTCGGGGTGGGGTTCAACGGAGGCTCCGCAGCTCGCAGTGGAGCCGGGCAGCGGGGAACAGCCGCCCGGCGGGAACCGGAACGGCGTGCGCTGATTCAGGGAGAAGGCGCCGCCGTCAGCGGGCGGATCGAACCTTCTGCGACCAGATGCCTCGTGCCATACCGAACACCCTAACAAGGACGGCGCCCCCGGTTCTTCCGGTTTTCGACGGGCACGGTCGGGCCGTGCCCGGACCGCGGCTGCGGGATCATGACGACCATGGCACTCTTCCTCGGAACCCGTCCCGGCGGTGATCCGGCGCGGACCCGTGTCGCGGCGGCCGTGGCCGCGCTGATGACCGTCGGCGCCGGACTGGGCCTGCGGGCCGTGGCGGCGGGGGACGTGGCCGAGTACGGAGGGGACGCCCTCTACACCCTCCTGATCTTCACCCTGGTGGTCCTGGTGGCGCCGCGGGTGACACCACCGAGGGCCGCCGCAGTCGCGCTCGCGGTCAGCTGGGGGGTCGAGTTCCTGCAGCTCACCGGGGTGCCGGCGGAACTCTCCCGGCACAGCACCGCGGCCCGTCTGGTCCTCGGGTCCACCTTCGACGCGCCGGACCTCTTCTGGTACACGATCGGCGCGATCGCAGGCCTGCTCGTCGCACGGGGACGTACGGTGCCGGCCGGACAGCCGTAGCGCGCGGTACCGGTTTCACCGGACGGCGAGGTGATACCCGGCCCTGCGACCTGTTCCCACGTGCGCAGGAGGACTCATGGCAACCGGCGAGACGGGCTTCAGCGATGTCGTGTACGACCTGATCTCCGTGCAGTACCACTCGCTGAAGGCGGGCCACGACTACGGCCAGTACGTCCGCGACGCGGAGAACGCGGACCAGAAGGAGATCGCCGACTTCTTCAGGGAGGTCATGGAACAGGACTCGGAACGCGCGGCCCGCTGCCACCGGTACCTCGCCCGGCTGTCCGGCACCGAGAAGGCCGGCCCCGCCGTCGGCTGACCGCGGAGGTACGCAGCGGCTTCGCCCGGCCGGCACCCGGGTGTCCGGCCGGGCGCCCGGCATGCGGGCGGACGCCGCGCACCGCACGCTGGTGCCATGGTGAACGACCGGCCCATCGTGATCTACCCGCCCGGCGAGGACGGCGGCCGTCGCGTCCGCGGCGGCGCGCGGTTCCTCGGGATGGCGTACGGGCTGCTGGACGTGGTGGAGTTCCTGCGCCTCGCGGGGCTGGAGACCGTCGATGACGACTGGCTGCGCCGGTCCGCGATGGTCGAGTGGCGCGGCGGCGGCCCGGACGTGTGGCGTGCCCGCAGCTGATCGGTAGGCTGGGCACGGCGCAGCGGAGCGGGAGGGGCGGGGGCCGGGATGACGGTCGACGATGCCTGGGCGGGGCTCACCGAGACCGTGCGCGCGGTGCGCAGGGAACTCGCCGAGGCCGTCGCCTACGGGCACGGGACCGACGTGCGCTTCGATGCGGGCCCGGTCGGCCGGACTTCACCGTGGACGTCCGCAAGGAGCAGGGCGCGGACGGCGGTGTGCGGGTCTGGGTGCTCTCCGCGGGCGGACGGGGGACGAAGACCTCCGGTACGACGCACCGGATGCCCGTGTCCCTCAACCCGGTCACCGGAGACGGGCAGCCCCTGCGCATCACCTCACAGGAGGCGGCCGTCACTCCGCGCGGTGAGTGAGAGGTGGTCCCGGACGCGCGTGTGGTGGAGGTCTGGGCCCGCGGACCGGACGGCGGCTGGTCGTTCGGATCCTGATACCGGGTGGGACCCGCTCCCGTACCGACCGCGGCCCATGTGATCCGGCCGGAAACCGGCACGCCCGCCACGGAGCTGTTCGTCCGCCGGCTCACCGGGGATTCCGCCTGAGACAGGGAGGGCCCGTCACCGCACGGGAAGACCGCGCACCGGCGTCGTGGCGTGCCGGTGGGTCCGTGAGCGGAAGGTGCGGCGGTAGGTGTCGGGAGGCACGCCGACGGTGCGGTTGAAGTGCCGGCGCAGCGTCGTGGCGGTGCCCATGCCGGTGGCCGCCGCGATGCTGTCGATGCCGTCGTCGGTGGTCTCCAGCAACTCCTGCGCGTGGCGGATCCGTTGGGTCAGCAGCCACTGCAGCGGCGTGGTGCCGGTGACCGACCGGAAGTGGCGGCCCAGGTTGCGCGAGCTCATGCGCGCCCGGCGGGCCAGGTCCTCGACGGTCAGGGGCTGGTCCAGCCGCTCGAGCACCCACGGGAGCAGTTCGGCGAGGGGGTGATTGCCCGGGGGCGGCACGGGCGTCGCGACGAACTGGGCCTGGCCGCCGTGGCGGTGCGGCGGCACGACCAGGCGGCGCGCGAGGGTGTTGGCGACCGACGAGCCGTGATCGAGGCGCACGAGGTGCAGGCACAGGTCCAGCGCGGCGGCTTTCCCGGCGCTGGTCAGCACGCTGCCGTTGTCCACGTACAGGACGTCCGGGTCCACCGTCACCCGGGGATGGCGCTCGGCCAGGACCCGGGTGTGCGCCCAGTGCGTCGTCGCGCGCCGCCCGTCGAGCAGGCCCGCCGCGGCCAGCACGAACGCGCCCGTGCACAGGGAAGCCACGCGGGCACCGGCCTCGTGCGCGGCGCGCACCGCGTCGAGCAGGTCGGCGGGCGGCTCCTCGTCGACGTCGGCCCAGCCGGGGACGATCACGGTGTCGGCGTACGGGAGCCGGTCGAGGCCGTGGTCGGGGTCCAGTCGGAACCGCCCGGCCCGCACGGCGCCCGGCCCGCAGACGACGAGGTCGTACCAGGGGCCCGGCACCCCCGCCGGGGCGGTGCCGAAGACCTCGTGGGCGACGGACAGTTCGAAGTGCAGCATCCCGTCGGTGACGGCCAGCGCGACAGTGGTCACGTCCGGAATTGTACGGGCCATGGCGTTCCGGACAGTTGTGCGGGCCGCACCGTCCCCGACAGGATGGCCACGATGGATCATGACGGACCATTCGAGGACGGGGAAGAACTCATGGAGTCGCAGCGCACGGTGGTGGTGTTCGGCGCGTACGGGCACACCGGACGGTTCGTGGTGGCGCAGTTGCAAGGCCGCGGGTTCGTCCCGGTCCTCTCCGGCCGCGACGCCGGCAAACTGGAGGCGCTGGCGGCATCCCACCCCGGCACGGACGTGCGTCCGGCGTCGGTCGACGACCCGGTCTCGCTCGACCGCGCACTGGCCGGCGCGGCGGCCGTGGTCAACTGTGCCGGGCCCTTCGCCACGACGGCGGCACCGGTGATCGAGGCGGCGCTGCGCGCCGGGATCCCGTACGTGGACGTGGCGGCCGAGATCGAGGCCAACGCCGACACGTTCACGCACTTCGGCGACCGCGCCCGCGCGGCGGGAGCGGTGATCGTCCCCGCGATGGCCTTCTACGGCGGCCTCGGCGATCTGCTGACCACCGCGGCCATGGGCGACTGGACGGCGGCCGACGAGGTGCACATCGCCTACGGGCTCAGCGGCTGGCACCCCACCGCCGGAACGCGCGCGGCGGGCGCGGTGTCCAGCCGGCGGCGGGACGGCCGACGCGTCCGGTACGCCAACGGGCGGCTGGAGTACCACCACGACGACCTGCCGACGCTGGAGTGGCCCTTCCCGCACCCCATGGGCCCCCGGACCGTCATCGGGGAGTTCACGATGGCGGACGCCGTCACCGTGCCCAGCCACCTGTCCGTCCCGGAGGTCCGCACCTACATGACGGTCGAGGCGGCCAGGGACCTGTCGGATCCGGACACCCCGGCGCCGGCCGCGACCGACGAGCTCGGGCGGTCCGAGCAGACCTTCCTCGTCGACGTCGTCGTGCGCTCCGGCGGCGGCGAACGGCGCGCCGTGGCCCGGGGCCGGGACATCTACGCCGTCACCGCGCCGCTCGTGGTGGAAGCGGTGGACCGCGTCCTCACGGGACGGACCAGGACGACCGGTGTCGCCTCCGCCGGCGCGATCTTCGACGCGCCCGACTTCCTCGGCGCCCTGTCCTCGCACCTGTCCCTGGAACTGCACCGGTGAGACGCCGGGTGACGCGCCGGAGCCCTGCCGGGGCCGTGCGGCCCCGGCAGGGTGAAGCGGTCCTCCGGGAGGCGCGGGTCAGCGGGTGAAGGTGACCCGGTGCTCCTTCAGAGCGCCGCAGTTGGAGCCGTACACCTGTACGTGCACGTTGTTGATGCTGCCGCCCCAGTCCACGCAGTGGCCCTTGCCGTAGACGTAGGTCGGTCCCGCGTACGACGTGTACCACCCGCCGTCCTGGTCACCCTTCTCGGTGTCGGGGACGTAGATCCACGCGGACATGTCCAGGGCGGTGCCGGGGTTGGTGCGGATGGTCGTGACGCAGTTGCGGCCGTTGGCCGGGTTGTACGTCAGGTAGACGGTGCCCAGGGAGCCGACGGCTGCCGAGTTCACGGTCTTGTAGCCGCTTCCGCAGACCTTCTGCGGTGTGGTGTTGGGCGCGGCCGAGGCCGGTGACGCCAGGGCGGTCGTGGCCCCCACCGACAGGGCGGCCAGCGCGGAGACGGTCAGGACGGAACGGATGAGTCTCATATTTCCCCCTTGCGACTCTTGGAGCTGTTGCTCCTGCTTGGTGTGACCCGCGGACCGGGCAAAGGGTTGTGCCGTGTCCGACGGCGAACACCGGCGCCCGGTCCCCGGGTGCGTGGCGGGAGATCCGTCAGCGGCGCCGCAGGGACGCGTCGAGCAGCGCGGGCGGGGTGTCGTGCTTCTCGTGTGCGGCCAGGCCGGTGCCCGGGGCGACGACGGGGTCGATCGCGTCCAGCACGTCGGCGGGGAGCACGTCGGCGGGGAGTACGGCCTCGCCGCCGTGCTGCACTCCGACGAGGCCGGTTTCGACGCCCTGCACGCCTACTTCCTCGACCGTCTCGTGCCGGTCCGCACCCCACTGCTCGAGGCCGCCGCGGCGGCCGGTGAGATCCGCTCCGACATCGACGCCCACGCACTCGTGCGCGGCGTCGGGAACCTGGGCATCGGCGCGGAGAACGACCCCCGCTACGACGCACGCCGGCTGGTCGCGCTCCTCATCGCGGGACCGCGGTCACCCGGGCACCACCTTCCCGGGCGGTGAGGGGCACAGGACACACCATGTCACACCTTTGACCGGCCTCCTGTCCTACGGGCGGGAAGGCGGCGCACGGTGACCACCGGAAGGAACCGGCCCGCCCCGCACCGCGGCGTGCTGTCAACCCTCCCCCGCCCGGCGGCGACCGTGCCGTCACGTCCGCCGGTGCGAGGGCACGGTGACGGGTCCTTCGGCGGCGGGGTGCCACCGAGGGGCGGCAGGACCGGTGCGCGGACGGATCGTCCGGCCGCCGGCCGCAGCGTCTTCGGCGGCGGAGGACCGTGGCCGCCCCTGGATCCGCCGCCGGCCTCGTGATCGCCGGCGCGCGGTGCCACCAGGGACGCTTCGGCCTCCGGCCCGGGTGGGGACGTGGACCTGATGGCCCACGGGAGGACCCGGTGGCCCCTGCCCCGAGTGCCGGTTCCCGGGTGACGCTGGCAGGGACGGAGAGGGTGTGATCCAAAGGTGGATGTCATGCTTGCGCCTGTTGTCGCCGGTGTCGACGGTTCCGCGGAGGGCCTGGCGGCCGCCGAGTGGGCGGCTCACGAAGCCGTGCGCCGCGGCCGGTCCCTGCGGCTGCTGCATGCGCGGAACCGGCACCCGCGCCGGGGCGAGGCGGAGGCCGCCCAGGCCGCCGGACGGCGTCTGGCGCGGCGTGTCCTGCGGGCGGCGGAGGAACGCGTCCTCGCCGTCTGCCCCGGGGTACGGGTGTACGACGAGCAGGTCGAGGGACCGGCGACCGCCGCCCTGGTGAGGGCGGTGGGCGGTGCCGAACCGCTGGTGCTGGGATCGCGCGGGCACAGCCGTGTCACCGGACTGCTCATGGGTTCGGTCGCACTCGAAGTCGTGGCGAAGGCCGCCGGTCCCGTCGTCCTCGTACGGGCCGGTACGGCGGGGGAGGAGGCCGCCGGCGCCGGCCGGCGGGACGTGCTCCTCGGCGTGGACGTCACGGAGCCGTGCGACGAGGTGATCGAGTTCGCCTTCGAGGCGGCCCGCCTGCGCCACGCGCGGGTGAGGGCCCTGCACGCCTGGCGTGCGCCCGACCCGCTCATTCCGGGTCCCGGTGAGGTCGGCCCGGTGAGCGATCCGGAGCGGGCCGAGGAATGGCTGCGCTTCCTCTCCGCCGTGCTCCGGGTGTGGCGTGACAAGTACCCCGACGTCGAGGTACTGGAGACGGTGGTGGCCGGCAAGCCCGCGAGTGCCCTGGTGAAGGCGGCGTCCGGTGCGGACCTGCTGGTCGTCGGACACCGGCTCACCGATCGTCCGAGGGTCCCGCGCACCGGCCCGGTGACCCACACCGTGATCCAGCGGGCCGGCTGCCCCGTGGCCGTCGTGCCCCACTACTGAGGCACGGCGGCGCCCCCGGACAGCCGGGTGGCGCCGCCACGAGGACCGCCCGCGCCGCGTGGCCGTCCGCCGGCTGCGCGGGCTGTGGAAGGGGAAGGAGGCGGGCCACCATGCCGAAGAACGTGCTGGTCGCCTGTGGGACAACGAATGGATCGACGGCGATGAGCCGCCGGGGCCGTCGCCGAAGTCCTGCGCGAGGAAGGGCTCACGGCCGAGGCATGTGCTGCCGGGTCCGTTCCGGGCGTCGCGCCGTACGACGCGGTCGTGGTCGGCGGCGGACTGTACGCCGGTCGCCGGCACAGGGACGCCCGCCGCTTCGTCCGCCGCCACGGCAAGGACCTGGCCGGACGTCCGCTGTGGCTCTTCAGCAGCGGACCGCTCGACGCCTCCGCGTCGCAGCGGGACATTCCGCCCGTGCCCTGGGTGGAGAAGGCGACGGCCCGGCTGGACGCCCAGGACCACATCACCTTCGGCGGCTGTCTGCGGGAGGGCGCGAGGGGCTGGGGCGCCGGGATGCTCCTCCGCAACGGGAAGGGCGGTGACTTCCGTGACTTCGGCCGGATCGAGGCATGGGCCGCGCGGATCGGTCATGAACGGACGAGCGGCTGACGGCGCAGGAGCGGGAAGTGACGGCAGGACTCGGGCAGGGGAGGGCCCGTCCCGGGGGGTGGCCACCGCGTCCCTCCGGCCGGACGCCGGGCCGGCGTGGCCGTGGCGCGGCGGAGCGCGGTGCCACCGGATCCGCGCGTACGTCGATCCGTGGCTCTACTGTCGACGCATGAGCGAAGACTCCCTGCGTTCCGTTGTCGTCGGGCGAACCGGCACGGGCCACTTCGTGGCCACCAACACCCGTGGCGGCACGATCCGGTTCGGTACCGCCTCCGACGGCGGCCCGAACACCGATTTCACCCCGGTCGAGCTGCTGCTCGCCGCGATCGGGGGCTGCACGGCCGCGGACGTCGACGTCGCCACCAGCCGCCACGCCGAGCCCGACGAGTTCTCGGTCACGGTGACGGGCGACAAGATCAGCGACGAGCTGGGCAACCGTATGACCGACCTCGTGGTCACCTTCCGCGTCGCCTTCCCGGACGGCGAGGGCGCCGAACGCGCCCGCGCGATCCTTCCCCGCGCGGTCGGAGCGTCCCACGACCGTCTCTGCACGGTCAGCCGCACCATCGAGACCGGCACGCCCGTCACCACGGCCATCGAGCATGCCTGACGGGCGCTTCCGCCCGTAGGAACGGTCCGTCGGCGCTCCTGCGGAGCCGGCGCGTCCGCGATCCGGAGGCGCGCGGGCCGGCCGGTCCCCTCGGTCACCGCCGCCGTCGGGGATCGTCCTGGACGACATGCGTCGACGAGGCGGGCGGACTCGATCCGTGCGCCCGCCGAAAGCCCGGCAACGGGCTTTCCGCCGCGGGACTTTGCCTTCTCTTTACAACCTGTGCCGCCGCTGTCCCGTCTCTCCGCACGATCCATGACCCAGCCCGCCGGGTCATCGTGCGGGCGGAGCGACGAAAGAGAGCGATCCATGCGCCGAACTGTCCTCAGTGCCGCGGCACTTGCCTGCACCGCCGTGCTGGCGAGCGCGGTGCCCGCGTTCGCCGACGGGCCGTCCCCGGTCCCCGCGACCACCGTGACCCCCCGCGAGTCGCCGGCCCCGGCCGACGCCACGGAGCCGAGCCCCGTACCGGCCGAGAGCGACGCACCGGACCGGTCGGCGGTCCCCGGCGGGGTCACCGTCGTACCGAGTGGTGCGCCCGACACCGGCGTCGCGCCCGCGTCCGCGGGGTCCGGAGCCGACGGCGCGCTGATCGGCGGGAGTGCCGCCGCGGTGCTCGCCGCCGGCGGCGCGGCGGTCGTCCTCGTACGCCGCAGGCGGGCGAGGACGGCATGACGCCGCTCTCCAGGCGTGCCTTCGCCACCGCGGCGACGGCCGCGTTCCTCGGGGGCTGCGGCGGCGGTCACCGGACCGGCCGGTCCACGGGCGAACACCCCGCGAGTACGGCACCGTCCGCGCGGCCCTCCGCGAAACCGGCGCGCGTCCTCGGGCGTTCGGCCCCGGTCGGACTGGAGATACCGGCCATCGGGGTCGACACCCCGGTCATCCGGCTGGGGCTGGCCCCGGACCGCACGGTCCAGGTGCCTCCGGTCACGGCCCATGACCGGGCGGGCTGGTACCGGCACTCGCCGGCGCCCGGCCAGACCGGCCCGTCGGTGATCCTCGGTCACGTCACGGTCGGCGCCCACGGGGACGGCGTCTTCCGTCACCTCGCACGCCTGCGCCGGGGGGACAGGATCGTGGCACGCCTGGAGAACGGTGCGGCGGCGGTGTTCGCCGTCGGCTCGGTCCGGACGGTCGCCAAGGCGGACTTCCCGACGGACGCGGTCTACGGTGACGTCGACCGTCCGGAGCTGCGTCTCATCACCTGCGGTGGACCCCGTACCGGCGACGAGTACCGCGACAACGTGATCGTGTTCGCCGTGCCGACCTCCACCGGCCCCTGATCCGCCGCCGCGTTCCCGGGCCGGTGGGCCGTGCGCCCGCGGCCCGGCAACGCGGCGGGTCCCACGACACCGGTACCGCCACGACCATGGAGAGCATTGAAACGGTCCCGTGAGCAGGCAGCGTCCGAGCTCTTCGCCGCCCTCTACCCGCGCCTCGCCGGCTGGTGCCGCCGCCTGGTCGACGACGACGAGACGGCCCACGAGATCGCCTCGGAGGCATTCACCCGGCTGTGGGCCCGCTGGACGTCGGTGGCCGAACCCCGGGGCTTCCTCTACGTCACCGCGGCCAACCTCGTCCGGGACCACTGGCGCACACTCGAACGCGAGCGCAAGGCCGTGCGCCGTGTCACCACCGAAACCGCCGTCCGCCCGCACACCGAACAGTCCGACCCGTCCGTACGTCTGCTCGTGCAGTCGCTGCCGGAACGGCTGCGCGTCCCGATCCTGCTGCACTATTACGCCGACATGCCGATCCGGGAGGTCTCCGCGGTGACCGGACGCAAGGAAGGAACCATCAAGGCCGACCTGCACGCGGCCCGGGAACTGCTCCGCGCCCACCTGAGGAGAAGCCTTGATCACACACTCTGACGAAGGTCCGGAGTTCGAACCCGACGACCCCCTCGCCGTCATCCTGCGGCCCGCCTCCGACCACCTCGGGCCGCCCCCCGGCCGATTCGAGGAGATCCGCCGCGGCGCGGCACGGCGCCGACTGGTCCGCACCGTCGCCGGGGCCGGACTGACGTGCGCCGTCGCAGCCCTCGTCGTGCTGCCGCTGCAGTCGTCGGCCCCCGACCGTCCGGTGTCCCCGACGGTCCCTCTCGCCCCGCCTCCCGTGAGCAGCCCTTCCGTCACGCCCGCTCCGTCGACGTCACCGGAGCCCGCCGAAGCCCACCCCACCCCGCAGGCCCCGGCCGACGGCCCCGAGACCCCGGTGAGCGAGGTCGCGCCCGCTCCCGGCCCGCGGTGAGTCCGTGCGGCCGGGCCGCGGTGCCCGCCGGGTGCCTGCCTGGTACCGGCAGCCCCGGGAAGACCGGACAACCGGCTGGTCGCGCCGCCGTTTCGCAGGCCGGGGCACGAGCGGGAAAGGAACGACCATGGGCAGGCACGCACTCGGCACCGGCGCCACCTCCGGAATCGGCAGGGCCTTCGCCGAACGCCTGGCCACCGACGGCCACGCCCTGGTGCCCGTGGGCCGCCGACAGGAACGGCTCGAAGAGTTCGCCGCCGCACACCCCGAGGCCGAGGTCACGACCGTGGCCGCCGACCTGTCGACGGACACGGGTGTACGCCACCGGGCAGGGGTGCCGGGCGTTGACCTGACGCGGCCTGACGGCGACGCCGCGCACACGTGGCGCGGGGCCGCACTCGGCCTGCTGGGCGGCGTCGGCGTACGCGCCCGCCCCGGCGAAGTCGTCCCTGTGCGGTTCCGGTGGACCTGATCGTGAAGTGCCGGTGAAAACCCTGTGGAAGCGGTGTCCGTGGGGTCGCTTATGCTGCACCGGATGATCACGCGGGACCAGGGGAGGACGCGGGATGTTCGGCAAGTTGTTCGGCAGGGATGCGGAGAGACCGGCGGCGGATCCGTACGCGCTTCCCGTCCCGCGCAGGAAGAACGGGATGTACACGCTGCGCGCGCTCGGGGACACGCGGGTGCTCGCCCTGGTGGAGGCGGCCGACGCGGGTGAGTGGGAGGCGGTCAAGGCGGCGCTGGCGCCCTTCGATCCCGGTCGCGACCACAAGGTCCTCGGTGAACTGGCCGTCCTGGACGGTGTGCAGGACTGGATCGGCCGGGCCGTCGAGGAGGACAAGGAGCACCGGGCGACGGCCCTGCTGATATCCGGTGCGCGCCACATCAGCTGGGGCTGGGAGGCGCGTACCGCCGCCCGCGCCGTGAACGTCACGCAGGAGCAGTGGCGGGTCTTCCACGAGCGGCTCCACATCGCCGAGGAACAGCTGCTGGAGGCCGCCGAGCTGAAGCCGGAGTGGGTCACGCCGTGGCGTCAGCTCCTCACCTCCGGTCGCGGCATGTCGCTGGGCGCCACCGTCAACGAGACCCGGTTCGACGCCGGCCTGCGCCGCGACCCGCTGGACCTGGAGATCCACATCGAGCGCCTGGCCCAGCTGCAGCCCCGTTGGGGCGGCGAGCCCGGCCAGGCCCTGGCGTTCGCCCGCGACGCGCTCGCCCGCGCCCCGCAGGGGCACAGCCTGGGCTGCGTGATCGCCATGGCGCACATCGAGGACTGGGTCGAGTCGGACCACGAGGACTGCCTCGAAACCCCTGAGATCCAGGCAGAGTTGCGGGAGGCGGCCGACCACAGCATCCTCCACCCCGCCTACGTGTGGCGCCCGGGCTGGCAGCACGACTTCAACATGTTCGCCATGGCCCTGTCGCTGGCCGGCGAGCGCCACACGGTCCGGCGCGTCTTCCGGACGCTCGACGGTGCCTGCACCAAGTGGCCCTGGACCTTCTTCGCGGACCCCGAGAAGGAGTTCGCCCGCCGCCAGCGCCGCGCCTGAGCGCACACCGCTCCCGGACCGCCCGCCACCCGTCGTCCCTCCCACCCCGGACTGCCCGATGACTCTGCCCGAAACAGCCGCGAACCCGGCCGGTGCCGACCGCACCTTCCAGGTGGACCTGCGCGGCCTCGTCGACCTCCTCTCCCACCACCTCTACTCCAGCCCCCGCGTCTACCTGCGCGAACTCCTGCAGAACGCGGTGGACGCGCTGACTGCCCGGCACGCCCTCGAACCGGCCGCCCCCGCCGGCACCTTCGGCATCCGCCTGTACGCCGACGGCACGGTGGTGCGCGTCGAGGACGACGGCGTCGGCCTCACCGAGGCCGACGTGCACACCTTCCTCGCCACGATCGGCCGCAGCAGCAAGCGCGCCGAGAAGATCGCCGAACAACGCGGCGACTTCATCGGCCAGTTCGGCATCGGCCTGCTCTCCTGCTTCCTGGTCGCGGACGAGATCCACGTCCTGAGCCGCTCCGCCCGCACCCCCGACGCGCCCGCCGTGGAGTGGCGGGGACGCGGCGACGGCAGCTACACCGTCCGCGTCCTGCCCGCCTCCGCCCGCCCCCGGCCCGGCACCACCGTCACGCTGACGCCCCGATCCGACGCGGGCGAGTGGACCCGGCCGGCACACGTGCACGCGCTGGCACGGCACTTCGGCTCCCTGCTGCGCCACCCGGTCACCTTCGGCGACGGCACGGACGGCCCGGACGCGTCCGTCAACCCCGAAGCCGCGCCCTGGGCACGCACGTACCCCACACCGGGAGCCCGCTCCCGTGCGCTGGCCGCGTACGGCGAGGAGGTCTTCGGATTCCGGCCGCTGGACACCATCGAGCTGGACCTGCCCGCCGTGGGCCTGAAGGGCATCGCGTGCGTGCTGCCCGAGACGGTGCCGGCCGGTCGCAGCCACGGCCACCGCGTGCACGTCAAGGGCATGCTCCTGTCCGAGCAGGCCGAGGAGATCCTGCCCGAGTGGGCGTTCTTCGTCCGCTGCGTCGTCGACGCCGAGAGCCTGCGCCCGACCGCGTCCCGCGAGTCCCTGTACGAGGACGACACCCTCGCCGCCGTCCGCGATGCCCTCGCCGAGCGGCTGCGTGCGTGGATCGCCCGGGCCGCCGCCAGCGACCCGGACCTGCTCGCCCGCTTCCTCCAGGCCCACCACCTGGCCGTGA
Source organism: Streptomyces sp. NPDC059454 (assembly GCF_042749965.1). Lineage (NCBI taxonomy): Bacteria > Bacillati > Actinomycetota > Actinomycetes > Kitasatosporales > Streptomycetaceae > Streptomyces > Streptomyces sp. NPDC059454. The sequence goes on from NZ_JBHYVC010000004.1 coordinate 161,207, forward strand.
AGTCGCTCGCCGTGCACGACGACGAGATCCTGCGGATGCTGCTGCCCTGGCTGCCGTTCGAGACCACCGACGGGCACACCACCCTCGACGAGTTCGCGCGCACCCACCGCACCGTGCTCGTGACCTCGAGCGTGGAGGAGTTCCGGCAGGTCGCGGCGATCGCCTCGGCCGCCGGGCTCGGCGTCGTCAACGGCGGCTACACCTACGACCGCGAACTGGTCCGCCGGCTGCCCGAGATCAGGGCCGAGGTCACCGTCGCCGACCTCGACCCGGCGACCCTCACGGCCCACCTCGACCCCGTCGACCGGGAGACGGAACTGGCCGCCGCGGCCTATCTCGCCCGGGCCCGCGACGCCCTCGCCGTCTTCGACTGCGACGTCGCGCTGCGCACCTTCCAGCCCGCCTCCGCCCCCGCCCTCCTCGTCGACAGCCGCGAGGCCCGGCACGAACGCACCCGCTCCCAGCTCGCCCGCGAGCAGGAGGGCGGCCTGTGGGGCGACATCCTCGGCGCCCTGCGCCAGGAGGCACCGCGGGCCCAGCTGATCCTCAACCAGCTCAACCCGCTGGTCCGCACCGCCGTCGCCATCGACGAGCCCGAGCTGGCCCGCACGAGCGCCGAAGCCCTCTACGGGCAGGCCGCGCTGCTGTCCCGGCGACCGCTCAAACCCGCCGAGTCGAGCCTCATCAACCGCTCCTTCCTCGACCTTCTCGCCCACGCCCTCCGCAAGGACAGCTGACGATGCCGACCGCACCCCTTCCCCAGAGCACGGACGAGCTGTACCAGGCGCTCCAGGAGAACCGCCGGCGCCCCTACGGCCGCCCCCGCACCGTCACCGCCGAGGAACTCGTCGACGCCGCCGAGCAGTTCGAGGAGGCCGTTCCGCTCGTCCGCGCGCTCCTGGAACTCCAGGAGGCGTACACCTACGGCTCCGAACCCCGGAAGTCGCCCGTCGTCTTCGCCCGCCTGCTCACCCTCTTCGACGAGCAGCCCGACGTCTTCGACGACCGCCTGCGCCACACGCTGTTCTGGCGGTTCAAGTGGGTGGCCAACGCCCTGCGCGCGCTGCCCGAGATCCCGCTGGCCGCCCTGCGCCAGTGGCTGACGGAGATGCGCGACCGGTACGAGAAGGCCGGGCTCGGCCTCCAGCCCTACTACGGACAGGCGTACCAGCTCGCCGCCCACACCGGCGAGGACACCACCCCCGCCTACGAGCTGTGGGCCGGCCGCACCCGCACCCGGCTCAGCGACTGCGAGGCCTGCGAGATCTGCGAGCGCGCCCTGTACCACCTGGCGGCGGGCGACGACGAGCGGGCGCTGCGGACCTGGGAGCCCGTCCTGGCCGGGAAGGAATCCTGCCAGGAGGAGCCGGCCCGCTCCTTCTCGTACGCGCTGCTGCCCCTGCTGCGGTCCGGCCGCACCGAGGAGGCACGCGAACTGCACCTCGCCGGCTACCGCGGCTGCCGCCGCAACCCCTCGATGTCCGGGGAGGTCGGGCGGCACCTGGAGTTCTGCGCGCTGACCGGCAACGAGGCACGCGGTCTGGAACTCCTCGCCGAGAACCGGAACCTGTTCGACGAGGTGGACTCGCCGCGGGAGCAGTTCGACTTCCTCACCGGCGTGGAGGTCCTCCTCCGGCGCGTCGAGCACCTCGGCCACGGCGAACTGCCCGCCGCCGGATTCACGGGCCGGACCTGGACGGTGACCGGCCTGCGCGCCGAGGTCCGGGAGCGCGCCGACGACCTCGCCGCCCGCTTCGACGCCCGCAACGGCACCACCGCCCACACCGACCGCCGCGGAGCCCGCCTCGACCGCGCCCCTCTCCTGGACGCACTGGAACTGACCCTGCGCACCCGCACCCTCGACGACGCGGCCCCGGCGGCCCCGGTCGCCGCGCCCACCACGCGGACGGCCCCCGCCGTCCCCGAGTCGCTGCCCGAACTCATCCTGCGGGCACGAAAACTGGACGAACAGGGGCACCCGGACGCGCGGGTCTGCTGGGCACGGCTGCGCACGCTCGTCGCCGCCCGCGACTACACCCACCCCGACGACCCGGCCGTGGGATCGCTCATCCACCTGCACGCGGACCTGCTGGCCGACGAGGCGGACCGGGCCCGCGAGAAGGACGAGTTCGCCGACGCCGCCGCCCTCCACGAGGAGGCCGCGGGCCTGTACGACGACGCCGGACAGCCGGGCCACGCGGCCCTCGCCCGTGCCTGCGCCCTGCTCGCCACCGCCGAGATTCCCGCGGAGGACGCCGACGGAACAGAGGCGAAGACCGCCGTGCTGACCGCCACCCACGCGTCCATGGTCCGCCTGCACGAGGAGACGCCCGGCCTCACCCCGCGCCAGGAGGCCCGCCTGCTGCGGCTGCGGGCCACCGCGCTCGGCATGCGCCTGCAGACGTCGGGAAGCCAGGAGCACATCGCGCCGGTCCTCGCCGAGGTGGACCTGCTGCACGCCTTCGCCACCCGGCACGACGTCGGCGCGCAGATCGCCGGGGCCCTGCTGCTGCGGGCCACCACGCACGCCATGTCCGGCGACCTGCCGGCCGCGCTCACCGGGACCGACGGCGCCCTCGACCGGCTCAGGGAGCACGGGCCGGCCTGGCACCTGCCCCGCGCCCTCGCCCTGCGCGGCCGGCTCCAGCTCGGCCTGCAGAACGCGCAGGCCGCGTACACGGACCTGGCCGAGGGACTGCGACTGGCCGCCGACTGGCCGGCCGGCACGGTCGACACCTCCCGCCTCCACAGTGATCTGGCCGGCGCCTGCCTGCACCTGGGCCGCCCCGACGAGGCGCTGCGGCACCTGACCCGCTCCGCGGAGCTGGACCTCCGTCACGGCAGCCGGTTCGACGCGTACTGCACCTACAGCAACGCGGCCCAGCTCAGCCTCGATCTCGGCCGCGTCGAGGACTGCATCGCCCTGCTCGACTCCGTGCTCGCCGAACCGGACGTCACCGCCGGGGAACCGGACGACCGGCTCATAGCCCAGCTGCGTCTGACCCGCGCCCGCGCGCTGCACGCGGGGGAGGACCTCAAGGCCGCCACGGCGGAGTTCGTCGCCCTCGCGGCCGAGTCGGCCGGCTGGGACGACGACCCGGGCAGCCACGCGATGATCGCCGCCGAGACGGCCGTACTCCTCGGTGAGTCCGGCGAGTTCGGGCAGGCCCGCAAGGCCGCGGACCAGGCCCTCGCCGCCCACGCCAGGGATCCGCGCCACGAGCAGCTCAGCAACTGCCTGCGCGAACTCGCCCGGCTCCAGGCGGAGCGGCAGGGCCCGGAGGGCCTGACCGACGCCCGCGCCTTCCTCGCCGACGCCGGCCGGATCGCCGACGAGGCCCGCGCCGCCGGGTACGAGGTGCACGGCCGCCCCCTGGACGTCGCCCTGGCCTACGAACACGGGCGGGTCAACGCGTACGCCGGTGAGTACGAGGACGCCCTGACCGCCCTGGAGAAGTCCCTCGCCCTGCTCGGCGAGCCGGGACAGGACCAGGAGCAGGCCGGCGAGTGGGCCGAGTGCGTCCGCCTCGCGGGCGCGGTGGAGGGCATCTACCTGGAACGCCCCGCCCCGGCCCGCACCCGCCTCGACGCCGCGGTCTCCCGTCTCACCGCACTGGGCCACACCGAGGCGGCCGAACCACTGGCCTCCCTGGCGGCCCGGCTGCGCGACGAGGAGTGACACGGCGGGCGCGCGCGGTCCGGGGTCTGTGAGTGTGGACGGAGGCAGCCGCTCAGGCTGCCGTCCGGCCGTCCACCGGGATGCCCAGCCGGTCGGCCACGGTGGTGAGGACCGTTCCCAGGGGGAGCGCGACCCGGGTGACGGCGTGCCGGTCGCCCCGGGTCGGGTCCCGGTTGACGATCAGTACCGGTGTGCCGGCCCGGGCGGCCTGGCGGACGAACCGCAGCCCGGACATCACCGTCAACGACGAGCCCAGGACGACCAGGGAGGCCGCCTCACGGACCAGCGTGCGGCAGTGCTCGACCCGCTGCGGCGGCACGTTCTCGCCGAAGAACACCACATCCGGTTTGAGGATGCCGCCGCAGACCGCGCAGGGCACCACGTGGAAGTCCCCGACCTGTTCGTCGGTGAGGTCGGCGTCACCGTCGGGGTTGATTCCCGCGGCCACCGGAGCGAAGCCCGCGTTGGCCTCCTCCAGCCGCCGGGCGAGTGCGCGGCGCGGGCTGAGGGCGCCGCAGGAGAGGCAGACGACCCGGTCCAGGCCGCCGTGGAGCTCCACGACGCCCTCGCTGCCCGCGGCCTGGTGCAGGCCGTCGACGTTCTGCGTGATCACACCCGAGAGCAGGCCGTGCCGCCCGAACGCGGCCACGGCCCGGTGCCCGGCGTTGGGCAGGGCGCGGCGGAAGGTGCGCCAGCCGAGGTGGCTGCGCGCCCAGTACCGGCGCCGGGCCCGGTCGCTGCCGGTGAAGTCCTGGTAGGTCATCGGCGTGTGGCGGCTCAGGCTCCCGCCCTCGCCCCGGTAGTCGGGGATGCCCGACTCGGTGGAGATGCCCGCCCCGCTGAGCACCACCACACCTCCGGTGCTCAGCGCCTCGGCGACCGGCTCCGGATCCGTGGAGCCCGGCGGCAGGTCTTCTTCGGGGGTCCAGCTCAGCGTGGGACGCATGCGCATGCCGCCAGGGTACGGTGCCCGTTCTCCCGAGAGGTCAGCGTCCGGTCGCCCCGTCGATCAGTTCACGGAGGATGTCCGCGTGGCCGGCGTGGCGGCCGGTCTCCTCGATCATGTGGGTGAGCGCCCAGCGGACGCTCGGAGCGGGGCCGTTCGACCGGGGGCGGGGGACCGGCGCACCGAGGTCGGTGCACGCGTCGAGCACGTCGTTCGCCCGGGCGACCGCCTCCCGGTAGCGGGTGACGACATCGGTCACGCTGTCCGCGGGTGCGGCGTGGAAGGTGGCCTGCCAGTCGGTGACCCGGTCCCCGAGGAACGTGGCCCGCTCGACGGACGTGAGGTGGTTGAGCAGCCCGAGCAGGTTCGTGCCCGAGGGCACTGAGGCGGTCCGGACCTGCGGTTCGGGGGCGTCCTCGACCTTCGCGGAGACGGAGTTGCGCAGGTAGTCGAGAAAACCGCGCAGAACCTCGGTCTCGCTGCTGCCGGTGCGGGGCGGCGGGGTGTCGCCCCGGCTTCTGCGGCGCATGATGCCTCCTCGTGTCGGACGGAGCCGGTTCAGGCCGTGCGGCGGACGATCAGAACGTGGTCGGTGACCTCGGCGGTCCGCCCGTCCGGTCCGGTCGCGGCCCGGCGGGGCGAGTCGGCCCGCTCGACCGCCCATGCCGCCGGGTCCAGGCCGATGTCCGCGGCGACCTCCCGCGGGGCCGGGTACCGGACGTCGGGATCCTGGTTCCACGACCACGGAGCGGTCGATCCGTGGTCGACGACCAGCAGCCGCCCGCCCGGCCGCAGGGCGTGCGCGGCCCTGCGCAGCACGGCCGCCCGGTCCAGGTCGAGGGGAGTGTGCAGGTAGTGGGCGCAGACGACGTCGAACGCACCGTCCGGGAACGACTCACGCAGGTCGTGCCGCCGGGCGGTGATCCGGTCGTCCAGGCCGTGCGAGACGGCGAGTGAGGTGAGGCGCTCGACCGCCACGGACGAGACGTCGACGGCGGTGACGCGCCACCCCTGGCGGGCCAGCCACAGGGCGTCGCCACCGGCGCCGCATCCGAGGTCCAGCACGTCGCCGGGCGGCAGATCCGCGAGGGTCTCGGTGAGACGTATGTTCGGCCGCGGATCGGCGGACGCCGGTCGGGCCGCGTGGACACCGTCCCAGAATGTGACCGCGTCGGTGGTACTCATGTGGGGCTCCTTCTGCCGGGGAACGCGTCCGAGTCTTGCCCAGCCCTCTGCGAACCGGCACGAAATGTTGCCGTTCCGGCAAGGCGTCCGGTGAGGTCCTCACCCGAGAGCCGCGTAGGCGGACGGCGGGTGGACGAGTTCGGGGTGTTCCACCGTGTACCGGTCACCGTGGATCGTCAGCATCGCCCAGTGCCAGGCCTCGTCATGGAAGACCAGGCCGCGACAGGCACGGCCTTCCGGTTCGTACGGGTACCACTCCAGGGCCGCTTCCGTGGCTTCCGCCGGCGTCAGACCGCCGTAATGCCGCATCACCCACGCGTAGGCACGCCGCTCGGCCTGCAGGCAGTCGAGGTACTCCGCCTCGCTCCATGTCATGGCCGAAACCCTATGAGGGCGTGCCCACTCGGGTGGCGGCCGGGGACCGCCTCGTGGTGCGGGCGGCCCTGCTCGACGTGCTCCGGTGAACCGCACGGCGGCCCTCTCCTGGGGCAACGGCTCCGGCATCGCGCGGCCGACCTGCCGTCAGCACCGCCGACGGCCACCGATCCGCGCCGACGCGACGGTGACCCGCACATTCCACGTACCTGACCGGCCGCACCACCCGGCGGGACATGACCTCCCGGGGGCTCAGGACCCCTCACCCCGCCGAAAAGCGTGAGCATCCGGCAGGCGAATGCGCTTCACGCACTCAAACGAGCGGAACGTGAACACTGAAGGCCGAGATGCTCCCGCTTTTCACAGAGGTACATGCCTCCTGGCGGTACGGCAAGGGAGGGCAGGAGCCGCGGCCGCGCTCGGCGTGGCCTCCCCCGGCGCCGTCGCGCTTCCCGCTGCCGGCGGTACCGGGCCGACCGCCGACCGGCTCGCCGCCCCCGCCCGGTCGGTACGTCCGAAGTTCCGGTGGTGGTGGCCGGACGGCCTCGTGGACCCGGACGAGACAGCGCGCGAGATCGACCAGATCGCGGACGCGGGCTTCGGCGGAGTCGAGATCGCCGCCGTCCACCACGGCATCGAGGACGAGGCGCTGCTGGACACCGCCCGTCACGGCTGGGGCGGCGGCCCCTGTCGCGACGGCGTCGAGGCGGCCCTGCGCCGGGCGGCGAGACGCGGCCTCACCGTGGACATCACCCTCGGCCCGAGCCGGCCCGTGGCCGTCCCGCCGACCGGCTGTCGCCCGTCATCGGCGTGGGGCCGCTGCTGCGGCGCGGTGAGAACACCGTCGAGACCGAGGTGGCCACACCGCTCGTGAACCGTCTCAGGACGACCCGCCCGGAGGTCTTCGGCTCCCTGACCCGCCAGGACCACGGACTCGTGGGACCGGTCGAGCCGGTGCCGTACGCGCAGCCCGCCATCTGATCGAACGACCCAGCTCCTGTCGGTCTCCCGGCGCCGTCCCTTGCCCGTCCGCCACCGTTGCCGACAGTGAAGGGAGACCCCGCCCGGCCCCACCGCGGTCCTGAGCGACGACTCCTCCCGCGGGGCGGCGACGACAGCACATCGCCGCCCTGCGGACCGGTCGGCCGCACATGGGCGGCGGGTCCGGCTGAACGGCCGGACCGGCGTGCACGTTAGAGAAGAGCAGACGGCCTCTCACCCGCGGGACCCCCGGCGCCGGCCCTCTACGCTGCACCGACCGACGCAAGGAGTACGCGACGATGAGCACCGCCCGCCCGAGCGACCGGCTGGCCGGCCACCAACCTCTCGTTCTGGGCCTGTTCCGCATCGTCCTCGGTCTGCTGTTCACCAGCGAGGGCGTCGCCACGGTCTTCGGCGTACTGGACAGGAAGGCCGCCCCGACAGGTGACTGGCCGTTCTGGTACGCGGGCGTGATCGAGCTCGTCTGCGGTGCCCTCGTCCTCCTCGGAGCCGCGACCCGCAGCGCGGCGTTCCTCAGCTCGGGAGTCATGGCCTTCGCCTACTTCACCGAACACCAGAAGGACGGTCTGTTTCCTCTCCAGAACGGCGGCCTGTCACCGGCCTTGTTCTGCTGGTGCTTCCTCCTCCTGGTCTTCTTCGGGCCGGGTGCCCTGTCCCTGACGGGCCTGCTCCGCCGCAGCGCGCCCGGGAACGCCGCGGCCCCCGCGTCGAGGTAGTGCGTGGCTCGGCCGGTGCGCTCGGCCCGCGCGCGGCGCTCGTCCAGGGGCGCGGCCACGGCGGCGCGCGCCGTGGGCGGCCTCGCCGACACCGGCCACCACGGCGCCACCGGCATGTCACCCGGCCGGACCAGTACCGCCGAGGCGGGCGAGTGCGTACCCCGTCCGGGGCAAGGAGACGGTCGTCGACGAGCCATCACGCGGCGGCACGGTGTAACAGTTCCATATGATCGATAGACGAAATGCCCCTGTGGGCAACGGACGGAGTTCGCGGGGAAGCCGGATCGGGGCCGCCGCGGTCGCCCTGATCGCCGCGACCTTCCTGGGCATGACCGCAGAAGCGAAGGCGTCGTCCCAGTCGGCTCCCCGGGGGACCGACTGGGACGCCATCGCCGCGTGCGAGTCCGGCGGCGACTGGCAGGCGAACACCGGCAACGGTCACTACGGCGGCCTGCAGTTCACGCAGTCGAGCTGGGCCGCGGCCGGCGGACTCGAGTACGCCCCGCGTGCGGACCTGGCGACCCGTGAGGAACAGATCGCCGTGGCCGGACGGCTGGCCCGGCTCCAGGGAATGTCGGCCTGGTCCTGCGCCTGACTCTCCGCCCCGCGGCGGCGAACGACGGTCCGGGTGGTTCGGACGCGCGGGACGCCGGCATGAAGGCCGTGGTGCGGACGGCACTCCGGGAGGTCGGCCTTCCGCGTCGCCGACGCCCTCGTCGGCTGGATGCTCGAACGGCCCGGAGGCGAGGAGGCGCGCAGCCTCAATCCCGTCGTGGGGGAGTGCAACGACGGCTTCCTGTCCGGCATCCGCGCACGGCCCGTCCACGCGGAGCACGTCCGGGCCGCCCTCGACGCGGCGTCCGGCGGGCCGGTCGCCGATGCCGAACCGGGGCCGCTGTTCGAAGCGGTCCTCGACGGCGTCGAAGAGGCGGTGCTCAACTCCCTGCTCGCCGCGCGGACGACCACCGGCTTCCACGGACGCACGGTCCCGGCCCTCCCGGCGGACCGCCTCCTCACCGCCCTCACGGCCGGTCCGCCGCCATGTCACGCCCGAGCGCCGCTGTTTGAGGCCCGACAGCGGCCCGCCGCGCCAGAAGGGGCCTGAGGACGACCGATCCGCTCGAGCTCTCGCCGAGGACGCCGCGCCCGTCGTCCCTCACGGACTCGGCGTACTCCGCGAAGGCGGGTGGCGTGAGTTCAGGACCGCCGCTCGGCCATCGCCGTCTTTGGCCGGACCGGGTGCCGTATCCGTCACGGACGAGATCACCGATGACCGACGGCGTCGGAGCCCGGCCGCCTCTCGTGCCGCGTCATCCCCCGGGGCTGATGAGGAGGAGGGCGATGTCGTCGCCGGGAGTGGGGGCGTGGCGGATGAGGGTGTCGGCCATGGCGTCGAGGTCGGTCGGGTCCGCGCGTTCGAGGAGCCCGGCGAGGGCCGCGGTGGCGTCGTCGAGGTCCACCCCGGGAGCCTCGACGAGCCCGTCGGTGTAGAGGGCGAGCACACAGCCGGGCGGCAGGGGGACCTCCAGGGCCGGGTAGCGGGAGTCCGGCTCGATGCCGAGGAGGAGGCCGGGTGGGACCGGGACGAGTTCGGTGCGTCCGTCGGCATGACGGAGCAAGGGTGGCGGGTGGCCGGCGGTGGCCACGCACGCGCGGTGGGTGGCGAGGTCGAGATGGACGTAGAGGCAGCTGGTGAACAGGCCCGGCTCGAGATCGGTGAGCAGGCGGTTGGTGCCGGCCAGGACCTGATCGGGGGCCGAGCCCACGGTGGAGTGGGCGTGGACGGCGGTGCGGACCTGCCCCATGAGCGCCGCGGCGTCCACGTTGTGGCCCTGCACGTCCCCGATGGCGGCGCCGGCGATGTGCTCGTCGAGACGGATGAGGTCGTAGAAGTCGCCGCCGATGCCCAGGCCCCGGGCTGCCGGGAGGTAGCGTGCGGCGACCTTCAGGCCGGGGATGTGGGGAAGAGTGTGCGGCAGCAGGGCGGACTGCAGGCGGTGGGCGAGGTTGTGCTTGGTGTCGTAGAGGCGGGCGCGGTCCAGGGCCTGGCCGACCAGGCCGGCCAGGGAGGTGAGTACGGCGCGTTCGCCGGGCGGGAAGACGCGGGGACTCCGGTAGGCGAGGAGGACGGAGCCGATGGGGCGGCCGGAGGCGATCAGCGGCAGGAAGGCCCATGCCGCCATCCCGTCCTCGTGCGTCATCTCCGGGTAGTCGCGCCGAAGCTCGGCGAAACTCGTGAAGAAGGCCGGGACACCGGTGGCCAGAACCTTGACGGCGGGGATGTCCAGGCTCAGGGGGGAGGCGTCGAAGCGGTCCATGACCTCGGCGCGGTAGCCGCGGTGGCCGAGGATCTTCAGACGGCCGTCCTCGGAGGTCATCAGCACCAGGCCCTGTGCGCCGAGAGCGGGCAGGAGCTGGTCGGAGGTCTGGTCGACCACGTCCTGCACGCCGACGGCCTCGGTCAGGGTGGCGGCCAGGTGCATCAGGTGGTACAGCAGGGTGGCGCGGCTGGGACCCGCGGCCGGAACGGAGGGCGACGCGGAAGCGCCCTCGGACGGGTCGGCGCCGGTGATGCGGACGCTGACGCCGGAGGGGTCCGGGTACAGCTCGAAGGACAGCCACGTGTCCGGGGGGCGCAGGACGGTGAACGTCTGCGGCCGACGGCTGACCAGCGCGGCCCGGTAACGGTCCTCGACCTGGGGGACGTCCATCCACGGCAGCGTTTCCCACGGCAGGGCACCCACCAGGTCGTCCGGATCGCGCCCGAGGAGGTCGGCGGCGGTGGGGGTGATGAAGGTGATGCGGCCGTTCATGTCCAGCGCGCAGGACCCTCCGGGCAGACGGTCGATGAAGGCCGTGACCGCGGCCGCCTCACCGGGCGGGACAGTGCGCCCGGTCGGCAGGGGCAGGGTCCGCGGCCGGCCGGCGGGCAGCAGCGGGTCGCCGCGGTCCGCCGCCTGTTGCAGGAGGCTGCCCAGGCGGCGGCAACCCGACTCGACGGCATCGCGCTCGGCGCGGCTCAGCCGCGGTGGATGGGTCCCGGGCCACAGCAGCACCAGCCCGCCCCGGATCCCGTTGCCGGAGGTGACAGGGGCGGCCGACAGCGCGAAGTCGTACGGCAGCACGAGGGCCGGCCGAGGGTACCGGCGCGCCATCTCCTCCTGCCCGCCGATCCACACCAGGCGCCGCTCGCGCACGGCGTCCGCCACCGGCATCGGATCGGTCAGCGCGACCCGCCGCCACGGAGTCGCGAGCTCGTGCGGGGCCCCCGCCACCATCACCAGCCACAGGGCGTCCTCGCCCGGCGGCAGCACGTACAGCAGCCCGCCGTACGCGCCGCTCTCGCGCACCACGGCAGCCATCGCGGTTTCCATCAGCCGTCCACCCGAACCCCGTGGGCCGCCGGTGCGCCGGACACGCGGTCACGGCTGCCGTGCGCCGCCGCCCCCGGCAAGGGCGCATCACACCAGCCGCGCCGAACACCACCCATATGCGGACACTACGCCCAATGCGTCGCGAGGGCATCCAGGTGCGGGAGCAGCACGGGCCATGACCGCCGGGCCAAGGGCTCGTCGACGGCGGAGGACGCGTGCGTTGCGGGCGGGCCGGCGTCCCGCGTCACCCACGCGGTCGGGCCCACCGCGCCCTGCCCGGCCCGAGAGGCCGGCCGCTGCCCGTACGAGCGAGTCCACAGCCGGCCGACGGGCTCAGCGCGGGGGCACCCCGTGTGCGGAGAGCGGACCGACCGACAGGCCCGCATCGCGGCAGCCGGTCACCAGGCCGGGCAGGGCGCCCAGCGCGGCCCGCCAGCAGCCCGGGGCCGACATCCTGTCCGAGTCGTGCAGAAGGACGGTGCCGCCACCGCGCAGCCCGGCCGCGAGGGCCGACCGCACCGACGCCGGGGTGGCCCCGGCCGTCCAGTCCCTGCCCCAGGCGGTCCACAGCACCGGCCGCAGGCCCGCCGTACGGGCGGCCGCCCAGCGCCCGGAGGTGAGGATGCCGTAGGGCGGGCGATACCAGCGGGGACGCCGGCCCGTCAGCTCCCGCACCGCGCCGGCCGCCCGCAGCAGAGCACGCACCTCGTCCGCCGGGGCCGGCAGCCAGGGCCGGTCGTGGCTCCAGCCGTGCACGGCCAGTTCGTGCCCGCGGCGGACGGTCTCGCGCACCACGGAGGGATGCCGTACGACGCCGTCGCCCAGGACGAAGAAGGTCGCCCGGACCCCGAGCTCCTCCAGCGCGTCGAGGAAACGCGGGGTGGACTCGGGGTCGGGCCCGTCGTCGAAGGTCAGGGCGACATGGGCGGGGTGCCCGACACCGGCGAGGCGCGGGAAACGACGGCGTACCACGGGCAGCCAGGTCGCGGCCGGGGCGATGTGCGCCGCGGCGACGGCGGCGACGGGAGCCAGCGCGACTGCCGCGCGCCGGGCGGGGGAGTGAACGGGAGATGCGGGCATCGGCTTCCGGCTCCTTTCCGCACGAGGCGGCCACGACGGCTACGGCACCGGCCGGGACACGTCGTCGCCCGGGCTCCGCGACGCCGCGTCCCAGCCTCCGGAGACCGACGGGGCGCGGGCCAGCCCCGCCGCCCCCGCCCCCATGAGCGCCACGCCGATCACCGCGGGCACCACCCGCACACCGAGCGTGATCTGCTCCCCGAACAGCGCCCACCCCAGCGCCACGCTCGTCAGCGCGTCGCCGAGGGTCAGGGCGGGCTGGGACGCCGCCAGTGTCCCGGCCCGGAACGCGCTCTGGAGCAACAGGAAGGCGACGGCTCCGGCGGCGGCGGTGGCGTACACGGGCCACGTCCCCAGTACGGCGCCCACCCCGTCCGGAATCCTGCCGGTCACTTCCTTGAGCAGGGCCGCCGTCAGGGAGAACGACACGGCGGACGCCAGCCCCAGCAACCCCGCGCGCGGCGCGCCCCGCACCGCGCGGGCCGTCACCACCAGCGCCACCACGGCGCCCAGCACCATCCCCGTGGCCACGATCCACCGCCCCGCGGAGGCCGTGGACCGGCCGGCGGCCGGAGCGACCGAGGTCAGGAACGCCGCCAGCCCGGCGGCCAGGGCGGCGAACGCCAGCCAGGTCCCGCGGTCCGGACGACGGTGGAAGACCACACTGCCGACGACGAGGGTGAACAGCAACTCGGCGGCCATCAGCGGCTGGACCAGCGCGAGACCGCCCACACCCAGAGCCGCCGCCTGCAGAACGGTCGACAGCGCCAGCATCCCGGCACCCGCGACCCAGTAGGGCCGCCGCAGCACACGCCCGAGCCAGCGGACGGCCTGGCGCACGCCCGCGCCGCCCTCCGGTTCGTCCGCCGCGGCCCGCCGCTGCAGTACCGAGGCCGCGGCGTTGGACAGCGCCGCCAGCAGGGCCAGGACGACGACCAGCACGACGTGACGCCGTTCAGCCGAACACGGCGGCGAGCCGTCGTGCCACGGCGGCGCCGACGCCCGGGGAGGCGCCGGTCACCGGAGCGGCGCGCGGGCGCCCGGCGTCGCCGGCCGGGGACCCCGGCGCCACGGACGTCCGGGGCGACGGCACGCCGGCCGGGCCGGCAGGGGAAGCGTGAGACATGGGCCTGCACCTCGGCTGTGAGGGTGAACGTCCGGGAGACCGCCTCCGCGGCCGCTCCCGGCGTTCGGCGGGGAGGGGCACCCCGGAGTATCCCCGGTCCGGCCGCCGAAACGCGGGACAGCGTGTTTCACCGGCGCAGCGGAAGGAGACACACCACCCCGTGCACTCACTGTCCTCAAAGCCCCGCCGGAACGGGCCGGCGGACGGCAGGCCGCGCCTGCTGATCGTCAGCGCGAGCATGGGGGCCGGCCACGACACGGTGGCCCGCGAACTCGCTCGCCGGGCCCGGGAACAGGGCCACGGCGCGCAGGTCGTGGACCTCCTGCGGCTGCTTCCGTACGGTCTGGGGACCGGGCTGCGCCTCTTCTACCAGTCGTCGGTACGGCACTTCCCCTGGGCGTACGCGGGCCTCTACCGCGCGCTGCTGCGCCCCGGTCCGCGGCACCGCCCCAGCGGCATTCCCCTCGCCAGACTGGCGGGCCGCCGGCTGACGGATCTCGCGGAGTGCGCGGGCGCCGACGTGGTGGTCCCCGTCTTCCATCTGGCCGCTCAGCTGACCGGCCATCTGAGGGCCCACGGGCGGCTGCGGCCCCCGAGCGCCGTCTTCATGACCGACTTCGCCGTCCACCGGCAGTGGCTCCATCCCGGCAACGACCTGTACCTCTGCCTCACCGACGACGCCGCGCGGGACGTGGGCCGGCGCATCACGACACCCGTCGAGACGACCGGACCGGTCGTGGCACCCGGCTTCTTCGCGCCGGCCGCCGGAGCGGCGGAATGGCGGCGGCGCTTCGAGCGGTACGCCCCCGGACGCCCGCCCGTCGTGCTGTCCGCCGGTGCCTGGGGCGCGGCCTCGGAGCTGGACGGGACCGCCCGGCTGCTCGCCGCCGCCGGTTTCCTCCCGATCGTGCTGTGCGGCCGCAACGAACGCCTGCGGGACCGCCTGGCCGCTCTGCCGGGCACGCTCGTACCGGACTGGGTCACCGACATGCCCGGCCTGCTGCGTGCGGCCCGCGTCCTGGTCGACAACGCCGCCGGCCAGACCGCCGTACAGGCCCTGGCCTGCGGGCTGCCCGTGGTGGGCTACCGCCCGCTGCCCGGTCACGGCGCGGAGGGCGTACGCCGGATGGCGGCGCTCGGCGTCTCGGAGATCGCCGCGGACGCCGCCACCCTGCTGTGCGCACTGCGGCGGCTGTCGGCGGACGGCGCGCACCGGGACCACCGGATCGCCCGCGGGCGGGAACTCTTCCGGGGAGACGTACTGGCCCGGGTGGCCGCACTCGCCTGCGTGTCGCCCGTGTGATCCGCCGGAAGCACCTTCGCGGCCGCCACGGGAACGGCTGTCCGCCGGGGGCGTCCACGCGTACGGTGCCGTCCTCGGCGGCGACCCGGGCCCGCCGCACCGGCTCCGGGCCGGAGGGCCGTCGCAGGGTTCCCGACAGCGGCCCACAGCGACGCCGAGCCGCTGCTGTTGTCGGCCGAACCGGCCGACGCCCGGGAAGCCGCGGACCGCCGCGCGCACGCCGCTGCCGAGCGCGTTCTCCCCGTGCCGGACACACCACCGGATCCGCCGTGTCGTACGGGCTGATGCGCGATCCCGTGCCTGTGGCGGACCTCCTGCGATCCGCCCGCTCGCGCCTCACCCCCGACGAGGCCGGACTCGACGCCTCCGTACGTGCCGCCGCCGCGGATCAGGCGGAGGGACCGCCGGTGCCGGTGCCCTTGCCGCTGTCACGCTGGTGGCCGCGGCGGGCGTCGCGGTCGAAGATGCCCAGGATCTCGCAGGGGCCGCCCTCGGTGCCGAGGGCGTGCGGAAGCATGGTGGGGAACTCGGCGGCCTGGTTGGTCTCGACGCGCAGGCGGCGGTGTCCCAGCATGAGGATCGCGGTTCCGGACAGGACGACGAGCCATTCGCGGCCGGGGTGGGCACGCATGCGCGCGGGGTTGTCGGACGGCGGTTCGGTCATGCGCTGACGTACGACGGTCATGCCCGGATCGCCCTTCACCGGCCAGCGCATCAGCCCGTGGGCGCCGTCGATCATCGGGCTGGTGACGACGTCGTCGGTGGCGGTCTCCACGAGCTGGTCCAACGACGTGTCCAGGGCGCGGGCGAGCGTGACCAGCTGATCCAGCGCGAGGCGCCGCCGCCCGTTCTCGATGCGGCTCAGCGTGGACTGGCTGACATGGGCGCGGGCGGCCAGCTCCTCCAGGGACCAGCCCTGTGCGACCCGCAGGGCGCGGATGCGTTTGCGTACGAGGCTGTCCAGCTCGCCATCATCTTGCGTCATGGGCAACATCGTATGCCCGTCCCGCAAAGCGCGCTTACGGTCGTTCGCAAGTGGCCCGCAGCGGCTGGGCCACACCCGGGCGAGACCGAGCTCCACGAGGAGACCCGGGCGCGCTGCACCACGACACCCCCGGCGCCCGGCTCGCCCCTGCCCTGCCGAGGAGATCCCATGAGCACCGACCAGCCCGCACCGGCGGCCCCCGGCCGTGACAGGGGCGCGCCGGACGCACGCCGGCTGCGCACCATCCTGATCGCGGTCTCGGTGGCCCTGATGGCGGTCATCGCGTCGGTGTCCGGGCTGAACGTCGCCCAGACCCGGATGGCCGTCGAGTTCGACGCCTCACAGAGCACAGTCCTGTGGATCATCAACATCTACACCCTGACCCTGGCGGCGCTGCTGCTGCCGCTCGGCGCGATCGGCGACCGGCTGGGCCGCAAGCCCGTGCTCGTCGCCGGTCTCGTCGTCTTCGGTGTCGCCGGCGCCGTGGCCGGCCTCGCCCCGAACGCCGAGGTGATGCTGACCGCGCGCGTGGTCAGCGGTGTCGGCGCTGCGATGATCATGCCGATCACCCTGGCCGTCATCACCTCCACCTTCCCCGAGGAACAGCGCGGCAGGGCGATCGGGGTGTGGACCGGCGTCGCCGGGGGCGGCGGCATCCTGGGGATGTTCCTGTCCGCCCTCCTGGTCGACGTCGCGGACTGGCGGTGGCTGTTCGTGCTGCCCGTGGTCCTGGCCGTCGTGGCCCTGGCCATGGCGCTGAAGTCGGTCCCCGACTCGCGTGAGCGGTCGGCCCATTCCTTCGACACCGTCGGCGCGCTGGTCTCCGCCGTCGCCGTGGTCTGCCTCATCCTCGTCCTGCAGGAGGGTCCGGAGAACGGCTGGACCGCTCCCGCGACGCTGACCGCTCTGGTCCTCGGCCTGGCCGCCGCCGCCGGCTTCGTGGCCTGGGAGCTGCACCGCCGTGACGCGTCCCTGCTGGACGTGCGCCTGTTCCGGGAGCGCGGCCTGGCCGGCGGTTCGCTCACCCTGTTGGTGGTCTTCGGTGTCCAGGCGGGCATCGCCGTGGTCATGTTCCCCTTCTTCCAGGCGGTGCTCGGCTGGTCCGGGCTGCTGGCCACGCTGGCGTTGATGCCCATGGCCGTGACGATGATGGCGGCCTCCGGTCTGGCACCCAGGACGGCCGCGAGCATCGGCCCCCGGCCGACCATGATGGTGGGCGTCGCACTCGGGGCCACCGGTCTCGCGCTCATGGCCCTGCTCGTCTCCGTGGACGGCGGTTACCTGACGGTTCTGCCCGGCATGCTCGCCATGGGCGTCGGCATGGGCCTGTCGATGACCCCTTCCACCGAGGCCATCACCGGATCCCTGCCGGGCGAGAAGCAGGGTGTCGCCTCCGCGCTCAACGACGTCACCCGCGAGTTCGGCACCGCGCTCGGCGTGGCCCTGCTGGGCGCCCTGCTGTCCGCCGGCTACCGCAGTTCCGTCGACGGCAGGCTCGACGGCATCCCCGGGAGCGCAGCGGACAGCGCACGGGAAGGCGTCGCCAACGCCGTCGAGGCGGCACCCCGCAGCGGCTCGCACGCGCAGGACCTGGTCCACGCCGCCCAGCAGTCCTTCGTCGACGGCTGGCAGCAGGCCATGTGGGCGGGCGTCGCCGTCATGGGCGCCCTGTTCGTCCACATCGCCCTGCGCGGGCCGAGGAGCGTCACCCCCGTGACGGACGACGACAGCACCGAGACCGTCGAGACCGCCGCCCGACGGCTTCCCGCGAGCTGAGGCCGTACAGGCCCGTCCTCGCCACAGCGGCCTCGGTGGCCGGCGTACGTTCCACCTCGCTCATCGCCCGCCCGTCCCCTTACCGGGCAGACCGATCTGCCCGGTAAGGGGACGGGCGGCAGTCCCGCCGCGCTGCCGGCCATGTCCCCTTCGGCGTCGTCAGCACTGCCATGGAGCTGCCACGACCCCCTGACCGACGACCTCATCGTCGACGGGGTGCGCCTCGCCCGGGCGAGCGCTCACGCGGTGCTTCGTTCCTCCGAGTGATCCGCGGGGCGCCACCGAGTACGTGGACCCGGGTCGTCGGCGGGCGCTGTGGACGGACACCCGTCTGCCGTCCACGGGCGGCTTCCGGAGCACCGGTTCGTACGGCGGTGGCGGGCCGGCCACGGTGGAGCGAGACCTGTGGGACCGGTTCGGCTCCGGCAGCCGGACCACCTTGTGGGACCTCGGGGTCCGGCGAGCGGCGGCGCTCTCCGCCGAGGTGGCCGTGATGTCCCGGGAGCCGGAGCCCGCACGGCGGCGGCCGGACGAGGACGCGGCCGCGTTCGCCGTCGGAGTGTCCTCCATGGAGGACAGCGAGGAAACCCCCCGCACCCCGGCTCTCACGCGGCAGCGGCCGAACGCGCGTCCGGCCGGCGGGTGTTCCTGGTGACGGTCCACGGGAACGCCGGGCCGGCGCAGGCTTCGGGCACCCCCTGCCGGCTGTTCCTCGGCCCCCAAGACGCTTCGGAGACCTTCGTGCGCGTGACAGCCGGCGACCAGGTCGCCGAACCCGGGTGAGCCGACGCCGGGGGAGAGGGGTCGTCGGACCAACCCGCTGTCGTTCCCGCTCGGCGCCCGGCAGAGCTCGTACCGTTCTGTGCGCCGAGGGCCGTGACCCCCTCTTCGCGCAGCCCGGTCCGTCCGCCGACGGTGGTGCGGCCCCGGCGTGAAGTCCCCCTCCTCGTCGCCGCGGATCAGTCCCCGACGATCCGGCGCACGTTGTCCACGGAACCGCAGCCGGCCTTCAGCAGGCGCCCGCGCTCCTCCAGGAACGCCGCGCCCAGTTCCTCCCGCCGCCGCATCGCCACGTTCTCCCGCGCCCCGTTCAGGATGGTCCGCTCCTCCTCGTCGGCGTGGTGGGTGACGGCCTCCACGAGTGCCTCCAGCTTCGAGTCCCACTCCTCGGAGCCGGTGTCGTGGACCTCGAGGAGTTCCAGGAGGGCCTTGTTGCCCTCGTCGTGCTCGTGCTCGCCGTGTTCGACCTCTTCGTCGTCGATGTTCTTGTACCGCTTGAGAGCGGGGTAGACCTCGGTCTCCTCGGCCAGCGCGTGTGCGGTCAGCAGGTCGGCGAACTCCTGCAGCGCGGCTGCTCGGTCGGCCTCGACGCTGCGCATCTCACGAAAGAGATCCTCCATGCGCCGGTGGTCCCGGAGGATGAGCTCGACGACGTCCTGTGTCTCGGCCATGGAACGCGTACTCCTTCATGCGTGAGGAAACGGTGCCACTACCGCTTGCCCGCTCCGGCCGGTTTGAGTGCCTCCGGCTTCGTGCCGGGTTTCCGTCGCCCTCCGGGGGGGGCAGCCCGGGGCACCGGCCCGCCGAACGGGTTCGCCCCGCCCCGGCGCCCCGGGCAACAGGCGACGGTGAGAACGCCGCCCTCATCGCGGAACGCGGGTGCGCAGACGTACGGGCGGAAGCAGACGTACGGGCGGAAGACGTCCGGCACGTTGCCGAGGAGGCCGGGCATGGGGCGGTCGCGGCGACGGTGCGTCTCTCAGTGAAGTGCTTTCCCGGGCCGGGTAAATCCGGGAGCATGAGGCATGCTCCCGGACGACTGGCAACTCACCGAAGACGTCGACGACTTCCTCGCCCGTGCCGGGGATTTCCTGCGCTCGCGGCCCGCCCTGCACACCATGCCGCTGACGGACATCGAGAAGCTGCGGATACGCAGAACGGCCGATCACGACGCCGAAGCCGCCGTTTTCGGCCGGCTGGAGTCAGGAGGCGAAGTCCGCGCGATCCTCTGTCGCACTCCGCGCGGCCGCCTGGGCCTCACCCCTGTCTCCGCCGAGCAGGCCGACACCCTCGCCGCTCAGCTGGCCGGCCTCGGCCACACCCCCGCCGATGTCATCGCGGACCGCGACACCGCCGGCGCTTTCGCCGGGGCATGGCAGCGGCATACGGGCGCCGCGCCGGTACCTTTCTGGCGGACGCGTCTCCACCGCCTCGGCACGCTCACCCCACCGCAGCCGCACCCGGAAGGCCGGGGTCGCCTCACGGGCGTCAAGGACCGTGAGCAAGTCGTGCGCTGGTGCCGTGAGTTCTGCGTCGACGTCGGAGAACAGCGTTCCATCGACCTGATCGACGCCGGCTCCTGGGACGACTCGCGCTTCGGCGACAGGCACTTCACGTTCTGGGAGACCCCGGACGGCACTCCCGTCTCCATGGCGGCCGCGACCTCGGTCGTCGGCGGCATGGTCCGGGTGGACCCCGTCTACACCCCGGCCCGTCTCCGGGGCCGCGGCTACGCGGGCGCCGTGACGGCCGAGGTGAGCCGTGCCGCGCTGGCCGCGGGCGCCACGGCCGTCGTCCTGTTCACGGATCCGGCCAACCCCACCAGCAACGCCCTCTACCGGCGCATCGGATACGTCCACGTCGCCGACTTCGCCGGGTACAGGTTCTCCTACGGCGCGCCATGAGGCGGTGGGGGAACACCGTGTTCCCCGCCCGCGGACCGCGTGGCCGTGACAGCACCGTCGACGCCGTCGCTGCGGGGACCGAGCCGTGCCTGCGGCGACCATCCGTGCGGCTCCCCCAGGCCGCACCCGGGGCGAGCGGACCGGTCGTCCGGCCGCCCCGAGCGGTCCCCGCCGTCAGGATGCCGTGTCCGGGGTGCTCCCACGGCGCAGCGCGCGGGCGCACCAGCCGATGATCATGGCGTTGACCAGTGCTCCGAGAACCATGGAGAGCAGGAACGCCGCGTCGCCCTCGGGCAGGAGGAGCAGCAGTACGAGACTGGCCGGGAGGGTGGCGAACAGGGGGAGGACGATTGCCATGGATCCGTCGGAGGCGGCCACCAGTGCCCATCCGAGCAGCAGCACACAGCCCGTCAGGTAGACGCGGGCGGCGACGGTGCCGAGGGCGCGGCGCGCACCGCGCAGGACGGAGAGAGCTGGGCCGGTCATGGGGATGGGCTCCTGGTTCGTGGTGGCCGGTGGCCGGTGGGCTGTCAGGCGGGGGAGTGGGGCGGGTTGGGGTGGGCGAGGCCGAGGTCGTAGGCGAGGATCGTCGCCTGGACCCGGTCGCGCAGTCCGAGTTTGCGGAGCAGCGCGTTGACGTGGGACTTCACTGTGCCGACGGTGATGTTGAGGTGTTCGGCGATCTCGGTGTTGGTGAGTCCGGCGGCGATCAGGCCGAGGACGCCGCGCTCACGGCCGGTCAGGCTGTTCAGCTCGCGGGGGGTGCTGCTGTCCGGGATGCCGGTGCCGGGTCTGGAGGCGTAGTGGCCGATGAGCCGGCGGGTGGCGGAGGGGGCGAGGACGCTCTCGCCGGCGGCCACCACCCGGATCCCGTTCAGCAGTTCACCGGGGTGCACGTCCTTGAGGAGGAATCCGGAGGCGCCGGCGCGCAGCGCGTCGAACACGTACGCGTCGAGGTCGAAGGTGGTCAGCACCAGGACGCGGGGGGCGTCGGGGTGGCCGGTGATGATCCGGGTGGCGGCGATGCCGTCGAGTTCGGGCATGCGGACGTCCATGAGGACCACGTCGGGCGCCAGTTCCTGGGCGAGCCGTACCGCCTCGGCGCCGTCGGCGGCCTCGCCGACGACCGTCAGGTCCTCCTCGGCGTCGATCACGGCGGCGAACCCCGCCCGTACGATGCCCTGGTCGTCGACGACCAGCACCCTGAGGCTCATCGTTGTCCCTTCTCGTCGTCCTGTGGTGCGGTCAGCGGCAGCAGGACGCGGACCGGACCGGACGGGCCGGCGGCGGCCGTCCCGCCGACCATCGCGACCTGCGCCGACAGCCGCTGGCACAGGGCGGAACGTACGGTACCCGGAACACCGATCGCCGTGATCGTCAGCGCGGTGCCGTCCGCGTCGAGTTCCACCGTCATCGGCTCCTCGCCGCCGGCCGCGAGTACCGTTTCGCAGGCATGGTAGGCAGCCAGGTCCACGGTGGTGGGCAGCCGTCCCGGTATGCGGTCGGTCAGGCGTATCCCGACGTCGCGGCCGGTGGCCCGGATCTGATGGGCCAGGAGGTCGAGAGCCTGCAGGGTGGGCTGCGGACGCAGTGCGGGCACGGCCTCGCCGTCCCGGACCGCGTCGAGCAGGGCGCGCATCGCGGCGAGGGCCTCGCGGGCACGTTCGGCGACCTCCTCGAGCCGGCCCGCCTCGGCCTGCGCGACCATGTCGGCGGTCCGCGCCAGCACGGTGGTCTCCAGCCCGGTGGCGATCCGGCGGCGCTCGGCCCACGCGTCCCGCACCGCCTCCTCGGTCCAGGCCGCGAGGTGTTCCGCCTGCGTACTGCGGGCGGCCCTGCGGCGGTGCCCGCGCAGGGTCCCGCCCCACCATGCCGCGCCGACCACCAGCGCAGCCAGGGCCGTTGACCCCAAGACGAGCACCCAGCCGGGGACGGAGGTGCCCCGGTGCACCAGCGCGGCGGTCGTGGCCGCCGCGTGCACCAGCACGGCCACCACCGGGCCGGCCCACACGGACAGACCCGGGCGGCCTCCGGGGACGGACGGACCGGTGGCGGTCGTGCGGGCCGCGGCGGAGGCGACCACCGCACAGGTGGCGGCCATGCTCAACAGGGGCGGCAGGAACACCCGGCCGGTGTACTCACCCACGGCCATCGCCACCGGCCAGAGCAGAGCCAGACCGCATACGACACCCTGGACGGCGCGGGGCGCCCGGCGCCGCCACAGCAGCGCGAGCGCCTGCCCCGCGGCCAGCAGCGCGAAGAGCGCGCCCGCCGACACCCCCGGACCGCTCGACACGGAATCCGTCCGGATGACCAGCAGGGGAAGCAGCGGCTGTACGACGAGACCGGCCGCGGCCGTCACCTGCGCCAGGCGGTACCGCCACGGGACCGGCCGCTTCACCGAGGCGGCGGCGACCCGGCCGGGCAGGACCGCGCTGACCTCCCAGCCGCCCTCCGCCGTCGGGCCGCTGGTCAGGGTGCCGCCCGCCTCCCGGGCCCGCGACCGCAGAAAGCCCTGGCCGCGCCCCGAGCCGAGGCCGGCGCCGTGCGCCGGCGAACCGGCCGGCGGCGCGGCGCTGGTGACGACGACCTCGGTGCGGGCATCGCCGTACCGGCACGTCACGGTGGTGTGCGCACCGGGCGCGTGCCGCGCCACGTTGGTCAGCGCCTCGCGCACGATGCCGTACGCCGCGTCCCCCACGGCACCGTCCGGCAGTGCGTCGATCTCGCACTCCACGTGCTGGCCGAGCTGGGAGAACCCGGCGACCAGACCCAGCAGCCGCTCCCTCGGTGACGGCTGCTGGTCCCGTGAGGGAGCCGGCGCCCGCACCGCACCGAGCGCCCGGGTGACCTCACCGCCCGTCTCGACGGCGAACCGAAGGGCCTCCTCGGCCAGTTCGGGGCGACGGTCGCGCAGTCCGAGTGCCGCCCCCGCCGTGACCACCACGGCCGTCAGATGGTGGGCGCTGACGTCGTGCAGCTCCCGTTCCATCCGCTGCCGTTCGACCGCCGGGAGCCGGTGACGTTCGATCTCGGCCCGCCTCAACCGCTGTTCGGCGACCCGCCGGGTGTGCCGGCTGCGCCGTACCAGCATTCCGGCGGCGGACGCGGCGGCGTACAGCACGGCCGTCAGGACGAGGTCGAGTCCGCTGCGGTCACTGAGCCCGTGCAGGGTGATGTTGTACAGGGACTGCCAGGAGACGAGCGCCAGCACGCACAACAGGGCCGTGAAGGTGTCGCGTTCGCCGGCCACGGTGAACAGGGCCAGGGCCACACCCGCTGTCCCCAGCACCGCCATGGCGCCGGTGGGCAGGGGGCCGGCCCCCAGCGCACAGGCGGCGGCGACCAGGACGAGGGCGATCACCGGTTTCGAACGGCGCAGACAGAGCGTGGCCGTCACCAGCCCGGCGACGAGGACCGCCACGAAAAGGGCGGACCCCGTCGGGACGTTCCCGCGGATCACGTCCGGCCCCGGCCACACCGCGGCCTGGGCGCCGAGCAGCACGAGGGGCAGGAACCGGTCGTCGGTGTTCTTCATAAGAGATCAAGATTATGACCGCAGGTGAGCGGCTGTCCTCGGGCTCGAGGCGGACCTCGATCTCTAACCTGGGGTGCAGATACTGCACCCGCGGTTCGAGGCGGCAATCGTTCCGCGGCGTGAGGATCGCGCCCCGCACCCGGCCATAGGCTCGATCACATCGGGAAAGCGGCCGACCGACCACCGGTTCTTCCGTGCTCTCCCGCCCGTCGACACTCCACTCACCAGCAGGGGGATCCACCATGTCCAAGCGCGTTCTCGTCCCGTCCGTCATCGGCCTCGTCACCCTCGGCGCCGTCACCGCCGGCGGTTACGCCATGGCCTCCACCGCCACGCAGCCGACCGTGGAGGACGGCTCCGCCAGTTACACCGCTCCGTCCCGGCAGGGCGAGGGGAAGCTCTCGTACACCGCGGACGTGAGTGACGACTCGGGTGTCCGCGAAGTCAGGGTCATCGCGTGGCCGGCGAGTTCCGAGCTCGACCCGACCGAGCCGGAGATGCGGTACGTGGACAAGGCCACGTGCCACAGCACCTCGGACGAGACGTCCCGCTGCACCTACACGCTGAAGGTGACGCAGCAGGACGCGGCCGACCTCGCGGAAGGCACCTGGTACGTGTCGGTGCTGGCGACGGCGAAGGACGGCGACACGGAATTCGTGCCCCGCGCGGCCACGGTCGACGTCACCCGCTGACCCGTCACCAGGGCCGGACGCCCCCGGGCGGCCGACCGTGCACCGCCGTGCGGGGCGGTGGTGCACGGTCGGCCGCAAGGCGAAGGACGCCCTCATGTACCCGCCGAGCAGGCGGGCGAGCCGGAGGCGTTCGTCCGCGGGCCGGTCACGGGTGATGTGCCCGAAGACCTGGCGCTGTTCGCCGGTGTCCCTCCTCGGCAACCGGAGGCACCGTCAGGTTCTCCCCGCCGGTCGTCTGCCACCATGCTCCTCACCGACCGCCACCGCCACGACTTCCGGGTACGTGCCCGGCCTCTCGCGCTGCTCGCCGACATGCCCCGTCCCGCGCCCACGGTGCCCGGACGACGGTGGCCCGAGCGAAAACGCGGCCGGTGGAGCCGAGACCCGGCCCGGCCGACCTGCCCGACCCGATCAGGGCGACAGACCACACACAGAAGGACGTCGAAGATGCGCCTCACCCGACCGACCCCGTCCGCCCGGCTGCTCACCCTGCTCGGCGTCGCGGCCGTCGGCCTGTCCGTCACGGCCGTGACCCTGCCCGGCGAGGCCGACGCGGCGCCCCGCCACCACCAGACCCGGCCGACGATCGTGCTGGAGCACGGCGCGTTCGCCGACGCCTCCAGCTGGGACGGCGTCGTCGAGCGCCTGCAGCGGGCGGGCTACCCGGTCGTGGCCGCCGCCAACCCGCTGCGCGGTCCGGCGAGCGACGCCGCCCACCTGCGCAGCGTCGTCCAGCATGTCGACGGGCCCGTGGTCCTGGTCGGCCACTCCTACGGCGGCACCGTCATCAGCCAGGCCGCCGCCGGTCTGGAGGACAAGGTCAAGGCCCTCGTCTACATCGCCGCGTTCCTGCCCGACACCGGCGAGAGTTCGCTCGGGCTGACGAACAAGTTCCCCGGCAGCACCCTCGGCAACGTGATCGACTCGGTGAACTACACGCTGCCGGACGGCAGTCGGGGTGCCGACGTCTACATCGAGCAGGACAAGTTCCGCAAGCAGTTCGCCGCGGACGTACCGGCCGGCCAGGCCCGGCTCATGGCGGCCGGCCAGCGCCCGATCGCCGCCGCCGCGCTCGAGGAGAAGTCCACCCGGGCCGCCTGGAAGACCATCCCCTCCTGGTCCCTGGTCACCACCGAGGACCTCAACATCCCCGTGGCCGCCCAGCGCTTCATGTCGCACCGCGCCCACTCCCGCACCACCGAGATCGACGCCTCGCACGCGGTGTCCGTCTCCCACCCCGGCGCCGTGACCCGCATCGTCGAGAAGGCAGCCCGCACGGTCCGCTGACCGCACCCGACTCCGTCCATCCCGCACCACGTCCCACACCGGAAGGCAGCAACCACCATGCCGTTCATCACCGTCGGCCAGGAGAACACCACCGACATCGAGCTCTACTACGAGGACCACGGCACCGGGCAGCCGGTCGTGCTGATCCACGGCTACCCGCTCGACGGTCACTCCTGGGAGAAGCAGTCCGCCGCCCTGCTGAAGGCCGGCTACCGCGTCATCACCTACGACCGGCGCGGCTTCGGCCGCTCCGGCCGGCCCACCACCGGCTACGACTACGACACCTTCGCCGCCGACCTGAACACCGTCCTGGAGACCCTCGACCTCAACGACGCCGTCCTCGTCGGGTTCTCCATGGGCACCGGTGAAGTCGGCCGCTACCTGGGCACCTACGGCTCCGCCCGGGTCGCCAAGGCCGCCTTCCTCGCCTCCCTGGAGCCCTACCTGCTCAAGACCGACGACAACCCCGGCGGCGTCGACGCCGGCGTCTTCGAGGGCATCAAGCAGGCCGTCACCGCCGACCGCTACGCCTACTTCACCGCGTTCTACCAGGACTTCTACAACCTGGACGAGAACCTCGGCACCCGGATCAGCGAGGAGGCCCTGCGCAACAGCTGGAACGTCGCCGCCGGCGCCTCCTGGCACGCCTCCCTGGCCTGCGTGGACACCTGGACCACCGACTTCCGCACCGACATCGGGAAGGTCGACGTGCCGGCGCTGATCCTGCACGGCACCGCCGACCGCATCCTGCCCATCGAGTCCACCGGCGAGCCCTTCCACCGGGCGCTGCCGCAGGCCGAGTACGTCGTCATCGAGGGCGCCCCGCACGGCCTGCTGTGGACCCACGCCCAGGAGGTCACCGACGCCCTGCTCGCCTTCCTGGCCAAGTAGACGAACACCCGGCGGTCTCCCGCCGCCGGGAGCTCACCAGGCCCCTCCGGCCGCATCGACATCGACGCCCTCCCCCTACGGCAACGTCGGCTCCCAGGACCACCACCGGGTCTTGGGAGCCGACGTCACGCACAGGTCCCACTCCCACCGACAGCGTCCGTCGGTGAGGGCGGGACCCCGGCCGGCGGGTCGATAGGTCCGCGAGCTCTGATCGCTGCCGAGCCTGCCGGGTAGGCTGGCCGGCATGACCGAGCTCGGCCCCGTCGCCTGGCCACCTGCCCCGATCAGGACCGAGCGGCTCGTGCTCCGTGAGCCCGAGGCCCGGGACCGCGCGGCGGTCATCGAACTGCTGGCCTCGCCAGAGGTGGGCACCTACCTCGGTGGCCCCCGACCGCGTGACGAGCTCGAGCGCACGATGCCCGGGGCGCCCGGCCGGCGCCCCGGCCTTTTCACAGTCGATCTCGACGGAGCGATGATCGGCCGGATCACGCTCACCAGAGAGACGGGACACCTTCGTCAGGCCGAGGGGAGGGCCGAGCTCGGCTACCTGTTCCTGCCGCAGGCGTGGGGACGCGGGTACGCCGCCGAGGCGTGCGCCGCGGCCCTCGACTGGTTCGCCGGCGCGCTTCCCGGCGAACCGGTGGTGCTCGCCACCCAGACCGCCAACGTCCGCTCGCTGCGCCTCGCGGCGAAGCTGGGGTTCATCGAGGCGGAGCGGTTCGAGGCCTACGGCGCCGAGCAGTGGTTCGGTGTGTGGTCCTCGGCCACGCCGTCCGGTTGAGCCCGTGCTCCACAGCGCGGCTGCGCGGGAGCCGGCGTCCTCGGTGACCTCGGCACGCAGCCGGACGGCGGCGAACGTCGACCCGAAGGCGGGGACAGCGTCCCCGGGCCTCACGCGTCACCTGCAGGGACGATCGTCCGGCTGAGGCCCCGTGGTGCCTTTCGTCGCGCAGGCGGCCGCCCTTCACGATCACCTGGCTGATGCCGGCCCGCCCGGCCGCCGGGCCGGTGCCGTGCCTGTCACGGACCTCATGCCTCAGCCGCCGAAGCGAGACGGGCGGAACCCGTGTTCGGGCAGCGGCGTCGGAGCGGCGCGGTGGAGAGCGGCGGAACGCCGGCTGCACCGCCCCTACGGCTCGACGCGAGCTCGCAGGATTCCCTCGACGCCCTGCAGGAAGGTCTCGGAGACCAGTTCGGGGTCGAAGAGGCAGCCGGCTGCCATGGCGCCGTCCCGGAGCATGACGAGGTGCCGGCCGGCTGCCTCGGCGGGCGCGTCGCCGGTCTGTGCCAGCAGGTCCGTGACGGTGTCCAGGAACCATTGCCGGTGGGCCAGGACGGCTCGGTGGATCGGGTGGGCGGGATCGGGATACTCGGCCACCGCGTTGAGGAAGGCGCAGCCGCGGAACCCGGGGGACCGGATGCCCTCGGTGATGGACCTGCCGACGGCCCGGACCCTGCCGGCCGCCGACCGGCTGCTCGCCCGGGCGGCGGCGACCTGCTCCCGGATCCCCCGGTCGGCCTGTTCGAGGTACGCGAGAACGAGTTCCTCCTTGCCCGAGAAATGCCGGTACAGCGTGGCCCGGGTCACCTGCGCCTCCGCGATGACCCGGTCGATGCCGACGGAGTGGATCCCCTCGGCGTAGAAGATCCGGGTCGCTGTGGTGAGCAGCCGCGCTCGCGCTTCGGATGTGCTGCCGCCTCTCGGGCTCCGACTCATGCCGCCAGGCTACCAAAAGGGAGAACGTTCGGTCTTGACAGCAACCGCACCGACCCTCTTTGATCTGGTGGCAAGACAGAACGTTCTCCCTCCTGATGGGTGGTGCCTTCACGGCTCTCCGCCGCACCCGACCGGGAAAGCCGGTCACAGCACGCGACGACTGAGCCGTTCCGCATCAATTCCCTGCCACAGAAAGGCACTTCCATGGACACTCTCGTCGCCACAACCCCCACCGGCATTCCTTTTGCCTTGCGCAAGCTGTACTTCCTGCGGTTCACGTTCGCCGCTGCGTGGGCCGTCCTGCTGTTCACGACCGCCGAAACGCTGGGAGTGCTCAGTGTGACGTTGCTGCTGGTCTACCCGCTGTTCGATGTGGCGGCCGCGGTCGTCGACATCCGGTCCGTGAAGGCGAACGGCGGTCCGGCCCGATTCCTGTACGTGAACGTCGCGATCGGTTCGCTGACGGTCATCGGTCTGGCTGTCGCTGTCACGTCGGGCATCCCGGCCGTCCTGCGGGTCTGGGGAGCCTGGGCCGTCGTCTCGGGACTCGTCCAACTCGTTGTGGGCGCAGGCCGCAGGAAACTGGGCGGCCAGTGGCCGATGATCATCAGCGGCGCCCTCTCCGCGGTCGCCGGCGCATCGTTCTTCGCGCAGGCGGGCAGCGACGGTCCCACGCTGGCACACCTCGCCGGCTACGCCTTTCTCGGAGGTGTCTTCTTCCTCGTCTCGGCACTCCGGCTGAACCGGGCCCGCGACGGGGTGTGACCCCCCTGGGCGCCGACGGGGCACGCCCGCACGCACATCGGTGACTCCGTCGGCGGGCGGGCCCGCCCCTTGGGAGGACGTCCTGTGCGAGGCTCCGTACCCCTCTCCCGGCCGTCTGCCTGCCGCCGCGAGGGCGGGCCGGGAACAGCCCGTGCGGTCAGCCGGAGTCGTCGAACATGGCCAGCAGCGCCTGCTCGTCCGTCTCCGGCGAGGGCTGCTCCGGCTGCGGTGCCTGCTCGGCCCACACCGTTTTGCCCTGCGGCATGTAGCGGGCGCCCCAGCTGCTGGTGAACTGTGCCACCAGGAAGAGGCCGCGCCCGCCTTCCTCGGTCATGGCCGCCCGCCGGATGCGCGGAGAGGTGTTGCTGCGGTCGGAGACCTCGCAGATCAGTGAGTCGTCGCGCAGCAACCGCAGGCCCACGGGCCCCCGCCCGCCGTACCGCACGGCGTTGGTGATCAACTCGCTGACCACCAGCCCGGTGTTGAAATCCAGCTCCGACATGCCCCAGGCGGCGAGCTGGGCGCGGGTCAGCGCCCTGGCCCGCGCCACGACCGAGGGGTCGGACGGGAACTCCCAGGTCGCCACCCGGTCCTCGGACAGCGCGTGCACACGGGCCAGCAGGAGGGCCACGTCGTCGTGCGGGCCACCGGGCGGGAGGACGCCCGCGATCCGGTCGCAGATGTCCTCCAGCGCCGGGCCGCCGCGACCCAACGAGGCCAGCAACTGCCCGGTGCGCACGTCGGTGTCCCCATAGCCGCGGTTCTCCTTGAGCAGGCCGTCGGTGTACATCGCCAGCAGGCTGCCCGGGGGCAGGTCGACGGTGGCGGACTCGTACGGCTGGATCCCGCCGAGCCCGAGCGGCGGACCGCCCGGCAGGTCGATCAGCCGCGCCCGCCCGCCCGGCGTCAGCACCGCGGGCGGCGGATGACCGGCCCGTGCGGCCGTGCAGCGGCACGCCACCGGGTCGTACACCGCGTACAGGCAGGTCGCCCCCGTCGCGGGGTCCTGATCGTCGGCCGACTCGTCGGGGGTGCGGCTGACCAGGTCGTCCAGGTGGGCCAGCACCTCCTCGGGCAGCAGGTCCAGCCCGGCCAGCGTCCGTACCGCCGTACGCAGCCGGCCCATGGTCGCCGCCGCCTGCAGCCCGTTCCCGGGCACGTC
Organism: Streptomyces sp. NPDC059454; assembly: GCF_042749965.1. Taxonomy (NCBI): domain Bacteria; kingdom Bacillati; phylum Actinomycetota; class Actinomycetes; order Kitasatosporales; family Streptomycetaceae; genus Streptomyces; species Streptomyces sp. NPDC059454. The sequence goes on from NZ_JBHYVC010000004.1 coordinate 191,490, forward strand.
CCCGACGACCAGCGCCACGCGCATCCCGGACAGCGGGATCGCGTCGAACCAGTCCCCGCCCACACCGGCCCTGGCGTCCGCGGGCAGATAACGGGAGGCGAGTTCGGCAGCACTCAGCCGGGGCAGGGCGTGCGGAAGCAGGCTGCGCTGCAGGGTCAGGGAGGCGTGGTGCTCCCGGCGGTAGTGGCGGGCGTTGTCCACACTGATCGCGGCACGGGCCGCCAGTTCGCCCGCCAGCGCCAGGTCGTCCTCCTCGTACGGCTTCGTCCTGCCGCGGCGGTAGAAGCCCGCCAGGCCCAGAACGGAGCCCCGCGCGGACAGCGGCGCGCCCAGGTAGGAGTGCACGCCCTCACCGAGCAGGTCGACGGGGTGCGCCCGGTCGGCCGGCGACCCGGACAGGGCGGCGGTCAGCACCGAGTCCGTCACCGGCTGCCCGGTCTCCAGACACCGGGCCTGGGGCGTACCGGCGGGGTAGCCGACCGGTTCGTCCACGCCGCCGGCCGGAGTGTCGGGGGAGCCCTGGCCGGCCCGGGCGGCCACCCGGCGCAGTGCCACGTCGGGGCGCAGCCGCCCGGGCGGTGGCTCTTCGCCCGCCAGGACGCATTCCACCAGGTCGACGACGACCAGGTCGGCGAAGCGCGGCACGGCGATCTCCGCCAGTTCCTCGGCGGTACGCCACATGTCCAGGGTGGTGCCGAGCCGTCCGCCCGCCTCGTTCAGCAGGGACAGCCGCCCGCGCGCCTCGGCGGCGAGCCGGCCGACGCCCGGCTCGCCGACCAGCAGCAGCCATGCGTCGGCCGGTCCGGCGGCGTGCGCTTCCGCCGTCGCACCGGGCGCGTCCGCACCCGCCGCCACGGTGGGACGGTCCAGGAGCGGCACATGACGACCGTCGGGGGCGGTCACGGTGGCCGGGACCGGTGCCCCCGTGCCGCCGGTGTCCTCGAAACTGACCTCGACCGCCGCCCCCTCCACGTCGCCGTGGTGCAGCTCCCTGCGGCGCAGCACGGCCACGCGGCTGCCCGCGAGCGGCACCTCGGCGAATGCCTCGCCGGCCGAGGAGATCAGCTCGACGGCACGCTCCAGCAGGGCCAGCCGCTCCTGGGAGGCCAGCCGGGGCGGCGGTCCGCCGCCCCGGGTGAGCTCTCCCGAGGCGAGGTCCAGCTCGGCGTGCCCGCCGCGCTCCCTGGCCCGGTGGAAGGAGCGCATCAGCTCGACCTCGCGGGACGTGCTCAGCTCCAGCAGTCGTTCCCCGATGCGTTCGGTGGCGTCCTGCAGGGCCAGCGCCATGGCGGGATCGGCCAGCGCCCGGGGCACGGAGAGGTTGACCGCGCCCCGCACGGTGCCCCCCACCGGATCGCGCACCGGCGCGGCCACGCAGGTCAGTTCCTTGAGACTGTGCAGGAAGTGCTCGTGGCCGACGACCATGAACGGCGCCCTGGTGCTCAGCACCATGCTGACGCTGCTGGTTCCCATGAACCGTTCGTCGACATTGGCGCCCGGCACCAGGGAGGCGGCGTTCATCAGCTCCAGTCCCGCCGGGCCGCCCCGCCGGTCCACGATGTTCGCCTGCGAGTCGACCAGCGCCACGGTCACCGGCACGCCCGAGAACCGTTCGCACAGACGGTCCAGCACCGGCGCGGCAGCCCTGATCAGCCGGGAGTCGGGATCCAGATCGCTCTCCACCGGCAGGGCCGCCCCCTCGCGGTCGATGCCGAGCGACTGCGAGCGCTGCCAGGAGGCGAGGATCTCCGGACGTACTCCGGCAACCGGCTGCGTCCGGTCGCCGTGACCACTGTCCGAAGGAGTCGGATACGGGTCCACAGGATTCAGAGTAATCGGGCGAACAGGACACGCGCTCGGTCGCGGGCGTCTCGGAGGCGAAGGTCCCCGGGCGTGCCGGGGCGCGGACCGTCGTGCTGTCGGGTGGCCGGCCCCGGGTGCCGCGGTGCGGACCGCGGGCGCGGGGCCGGCGGGTGCGTGGTGCCGTCCCGGCGCCGGAACGCCGACGCCCGGCCGTCGCAGCCGTTGCGCCGGGCCTGCCGCGGAGGCGTCCTCGTCGGCCCGTGGGTACCGGCCTTCTTCGCGATCGGACCCGCTCTGCCAGCCGACGAGAGGCGGGTGGTGCAGACTGGCTGAAGTAGAAGTCTGTATTCCGTTTCTACCGTCGGGTGACGGCGTACCCGATGAGGAGGGCGAGTGCGGGGCGGCGTGTACGTGCCGGCGGAGCCGACGTGCCGACGTGCCGACGTGCCGACGGTAGTGCTCCGGCACGGCGCGCGGTGGCCCGGGCAGGGATCCACGGATGCTGCGTCCGTTCTGCGGCACGTGGACCGACCGGCCGATCTCCCGCCGCGGCGGGCGGTCCGCCTGCGCCCGGTCATGGAGATCGTCCCGACCCCGAGGTCCGGGCCCGCTGTCCCGGTGCGGTCGGACAGGAAGGCAGAGGTGTGACATGGACAAGTCCCAGCTGGCCCGGGCCAGTGTGCACAAGGCCGCGCAGAGGGGCCACGACATCCGCGAGGAAGACGCGGAGCAGGTGATCGACGCCCTGTTCGGCACGGTCGACATGGCGGGCGTGATCGCTGAGGCACTCAAGCACGAGGAAGCGGTGGTGGCCGGCAGTTTCGGTCGCTTCCGCCCCGACGGAGGCTCCGCCGCTTTCCAGCCGGGCAAGGCCCTGACCGAGTACCTCCAGGACACCGCACCCTGACAGGGACCCGGCGTCCGTTGCCGGCCCCGCCCCTCGGGGCGCTGCGGGGCCGGGCGGGGCGGCGTGGCCGCCGAGGGCGCCGACGGCGATGCGCCGGAGGGGCCGTGCCGGTCCGGTGGTGATGCCGAGGGGGACCGGTTCGCGGGGAAATCCTCGGCGTACGCGGCTCGTCCGGCGACGTCCGGTTCCCCGCCCGCGTCCCGGCGGCGAGTTGTCCGTGAATCCCCCGATGTCCCCGTACTGCGGCGCCTTCGGCCTTCCGGTCGCGGCAGCCCGGTGCCTCCGCCCGGACCGACTCGGAGCCACCTGTCCGATGGCCGGGCCCGGGCCCCGGCGTCGCTGTCGAAGCAGCCGGCGCGGCGCGGTGTCCGGGGGCGTGTCGGCGCACATGGCGGGCGACGGGGCGGGACAAGCCCTTGGGGACTGTCCCGCGCCGCTCACCGGGCTTCCGGCCGGTCGCATCGTCCAAGGGACCGGTCCGGCCCGGCCGACCGGGCTGCTGCGGTCCCCGGGTTTCCCGACCCGTGGTGAGCCCCCGCCGAAGGGCCCGTCGTCACCTTTGCGGACGCCCGGCCTCCTCGAGCCGTCGGTGCGAATGGTTCCCGCCCCGGCTGCGCAGAGGGGCGTCCGCCTCGGTGAGGACGCGGTGGACGAACCCGTACGAGCGCCCGTGGGCTTCGGCGATGGCCCGTATGGACCGGCCGTTCTCGTACTGCTCCCTCATCTCCCGCGCGAGTTCCTCGCGAGCCGCGCCCGTGATCTGTTTGCCCTTGTCCACGACTGGTCTCCTTCGGTGATCGATGTCTGGCCGTGGTCGTCGTCTACCCCCTACAAGGGGCGAGTCACGGAACGGAAACGTCTTGCCGGGGCCCGTGGGGAGGGAACGATCCGCGGGCGGGTGCGGTGGGGAAGGGAGTGGTCGTGGAGGGGGCAGCAGTGTCCCCGGGCCGTACCCCTTGCCCGCGGGGACGATCGTCCGGCTGAAGCCCTGCGGGGCCTTTCGCCGCGTAGGCGACCGTCCTCCACGGTCACGCATCGAGCGGCTTCGGCCCGCGCCCGGTGACGCGCCGGGCGGGAGCAGGCGGTGGCGCGCTGCTCGGGAACGAGTGGCGGTCCTGTCCCGCGGAGAGCGGGGCCCGGAATACGACGCCCGCCGACGCCGTTGCACACCATGTATGACATGTCTGAGTCAATCGACTCGGGCGGTGGCGGAAGGAGCACCTCATGGCACGCGGCACTGCGCGGCCGGTCGTCAGGCTGAGGTCGACAGCCGGCACGGGAGTCACCTACGTGACCCGTAAGAACCGTCTGAACGACCCCGACCGGCTGGTCCTGCGGAAGTACGACGCGGTCGTCGGCGAGCACGTCCTCTTCCGCGAAGAACGATGAGACCCGCCTCCGCCGCCCGGCGGCGGAGGCACCCCGGGAAGGACATCCCGTGAGGCACGGCATCCACCCCGTCTCCCGCCCGGTCGTCCTCCGCGACCGCGCGTCCGGCTTCCGGCTGCTGACCCGCTCCACCATCGGATCGCAGCACACGGTCGAGTGGGAGGACGGCGCCACCTACCCGGTCGCCGACGTCGAGATCTCGTCGGCCGGCCACCCGTTCCACACCGGCACCTCGCGCGTCACGGATGAGGCGTGCGGAGCCGCCCGCCGGGCCGCATCGTGGACACCCGGAAGATCTCCGCGGCATCCGGCCCGCGATCACCGGACGGGACCGGCCCCACGGCACCGGCCCGGGCACCCGCCGCCGGGGCCGACGGCTTCGCCGGGAGTTCTCACCCGTCATGGCGGGGCGTGGACGGCTGGTGGGTGCGGGTGTGGAGGGCGAAGGCGGCGAGTGCGGTGGCGGTCATGACGGTCAGCCAGGCCGTGCTGTGGAGCAGAGGGCTCACGGTGGCGTTCCGGGTGAAGCCCGCGGCGAGACTGGTCTGGAGGGAGCCGTAGCTCGGGAGCAGTTCGACCAGGGCTTTGTCGGCGGTGGTGCTGGCGACGGGATTCTGGGGCGCGAGGTCGATGATGCTGGTCATGATGATCGTGACCAGTCCTTCGACCTCACCGCGCAGGAAGAGGGCCAGGCACATGCCCATGGCCCCGTAGACCAGGCAGACCGCCAGGACCGCGATGCCGAGGAGAAAGGGCTGGAGGGGGGACCAGAACAGCAGCATCCAGGCGGTGGCGTAGGCGCTGACCAGCACTGACGCGACCAGGAGAGTGGTGAGCTCGGCGCCGATGAGGGCGGTCCGGGGATAACCGGCCGCGGTGAGGCGACGGTCGAAGGCCCTGGTGCGGCGTGCGGCGCTGAACATCAGGAATCCCACGAGGAGGGACACGGCGTTCAGGGAGCCGCTGATCATCGTGATCTCGTCTCCGCCGGCGCGCAGCCAGGTTCCGGTGGCGCGTAGCCGGAAGGGAAACGTCTTCGGCGTGGTGAGGGTCTTCGCCACGGTGATCCACATCGGGATGAAGGCGATCAGGAGCACGGCGGCCAGCCGGTTCTTCGCCATGGCCAGCAGGGCGTAGCGGCAGGCGACCAGGTAGGCGCTCATGCGGTGTCCGCCGTGGGCGAGGGCCCGAGGAGGCCGTCGTGCAGATGGTGCAGGACGTCCAGGCGTTCGGTGTCATGGGCGAGGTGGGAGACGATGATCACGGTGCGGCCGCGGCCTTTCAACTCCTGGGCGAGGTCCCAGAACCGCAGGTAGGTTTCCCAGTCGAAGCCCTGGTACGGCTCGTCGAGCAGCACGACGTCCGGGTCGTGCATCAAGGCCAGGACCAGGTTCAGCTTCTGCAGGGTGCCACCGCTGAGGACCTTCACCGGCGTGTCCAGATAGCCGGCCGCGGAGAGCGCGTCGATCAGCCGGAGCGCGTGGCCGGGACTCGGGAGACGATAGGCGACCTGGAAGAGACGCAGGTGCTGGCGCACGGTCAGCTCCTCGTCCAGGACCGGGTGCTGCGGGCAGTAGCCCCGTGTGCCCAGCAGGTCGACACGTCCGTCGTCGGGGCGCAGATCGCCGCTGAGGATGCGCAGCAGGGTGGTCTTCCCGGCGCCGTTCTCCCCGACGATGCCCACCAGCTGTCCTGCCCGCGCCTCGAAGCCGACCCCGCGCAGGACCTGCCGGGACCCGAAGTCCTTGCGGACCGCCGTGACGCGCAGCACCACCGCCGCCTGCCGCCTCACGTCCGGTCCCGGACGGCCGAGCCTGCGCACCGCCGGTCCCGTGGGTCCCGGCGGCAGCCGGACCTCCGGTGCGGGGACGGGGCGCCGGCGTGGGAACCGAGTCCGCCGGCCCACCGCGGCAAGGACTCGTCGAGACCGGCGATCCGGGCGTGCGCGCGTTCGGCGAACGGACACCGGAGGGGCGGCGTGCCCTCGTCCTGGTCGACGGAGAGCGGACTCGGACTGGCCACGGGGGCTCCTCGAGAGCGGTGGAGTGCACAGGTTCCGACCGGTCAACGATGTACGAGCCGTCGAGACACGTCACGAACGCTTCCGGCGCGCGCTTCGGAACCGGGGTGTGGGCCGGCGCACCGGCTGCCCGGTCGCCCGCGGACGCCGTCCGACGGAACGGGACTCCCCTTGCGGCGGCCCGGCCCACTGCCCTGACCAGGGAAGACGAGCACTTCGGGTGATGTTGCGGAAACTCGGGGAAAAAGATGCGGCGTTGATGGGAGGCCGCTGTGAAGGGTGGAGATGTGGAACTGGGCGAGTTGCTGGCCGCCGCGGAGGCGGCGCCGCCCGGTGAGTCCGTCGACGTGGTGGCACACGATCTGCAGAAGCGGTTCGGTGCGGAGCGCGTGTCGTTCCTGTTCGTCGACCTCGTCGGCCGGCGGCTGGTACGGCTCACCGCGGCCGACGACGACGTCACGGACTCCGACGAGCCGATCGACCTGCGGGACAGCGTCTACGACCGCGTACTGCGGAGCCAGCGCCAGCACGTGGAACCGGACGGTCAGGGCGGACAGCGCGTCCTCACACCGGTCACCAACCGCGGTGACTGCATCGGCGTGCTGGAGGCGACCCTGCAGTCCGCCGACGACACCGTGCTCCGGCAGGTCCGCGACGCGGCCCACGCACTGGCCTACATCATCGTCACGGACCGCCGCTTCACCGACCTCTACCACCTGGGCGGGCGCACCACCGAGACCAGCCTGGCCGCGGAGATCCAGCACCAGCTGCTTCCCTCGGCCCCCTGCTGCGAGGCGGCCCAGTTCACCCTCGCCGCCGGGCTGGTCCCGGCCGACGACATCGGCGGCGACACCTACGACTACACCCTCGACCGCGACACCCTGCACCTGTCCGTCACCGACGCCATGGGCCACGACACGAACTCGGCCCTGCTGGCCACCCTGCTGGTCGGCGCACTGAGACGGGCGCGCCGCAGCGGCTGTGACGCCCTCAGACAGGCCGAGCACGCCCACCGGGCCCTGCTGAGCCACAGCCGTGGCCTGGCCACCGGACAGCTGTTGTGCGTCGACCTCGGAACAGGCCTCTGCGAACTGGTCAACGCCGGCCATCCCCGGCCGCTGCGGCTGCGCGACGGCACCGTCGAGGAGGTCGACCTCGCCGTCAACCTGCCGTTCGGTGTGGCGGCACCGACTCCCTACCGCCTCCAGGAACTGCAACTGGAGCCCGGCGACCGCCTGATCCTGCTCACCGACGGGATGCAGGAGCGCGGCGCCGCGGCCGTCGACCTGGCCGCGCTCGCCCACGACACCCGCCCGCTGCATCCGAGGGAAGCCGTCCGAAGCCTGACCGCCGCAGTGCTCGACGCCTGCCACGACCACCTCAGGGACGACGCCACGGTCCTGATACTGGACTGGCACGGCAGCCGCCGAGGGCCGGCCGGGACCGGACCGGAATCGCGGCGATGAGCCCCAGCGGCCCGCCGTACGGCATCGCCCTGCCCACCACACCCTTGACCGCGCCAGAACGTCCTTCGGACCGGTGAGGCAGGCCATCGGCCGGCCCCGGGCGAGCAACGCCCGAACAGCGGCTCGGATATCCCGTTCCGGCCGTCGAGGACGCAGCCCCGCCTGTCTCCGGCACAGGCGCCTCCGCGGCCCCATTCCCCAGACCGGAAGCCTCCCCCGACAGGCGTCCACCGGCGCGGTCGGCCGTCTGCGGCGGAGGAGATCAACGCCCGGGAGGCGCCGGCCGAGCCGGAGGGGTCCTGATGGCCCCGTACCTGGTGACGGTGCGCCGGCGCCGTCGGCGACGGCCGCCTGCGACGACGGGGAACGTTCCGTCGGCTCCGTACGTCCGCGCTCCCCGCCGGCCTCTCCGCACTGCCGCACGCTCAGTCGAAGGGGGTGAGGAACTCCTCCACCCGCAGTGGCCGGCCGACGATCCGGGTGTCGCCCAGCCAGCCGTAGAAGCCCTGCCCGAAGGTCCCGTCGAACTGGGTGGCGCCCAGCACGAAGGGCTTGCCGAGGGTGGCGATGCCGGTCGACGCCTGGGACGGGTTGCGGGCGATCCTCGAACCGTCCACGTACATCACCGTGCGGCGGCCGTCGTTGACGACGGCGATGTGCATCCAGCGCCCGGTCGGCACGGCGTGGCTCCACGAGGTGGGGTCGGCGTCCTGCTCGTGCGGGTAGACGACGAACTGCAGGAACCGCTCGGGCGACAGATTGAGGCTGCAGGTCGGTTCCAGCGGCGACCAGCCCGTCGTCTTGCCCGCCTCCGCGTTGCGGCCCTCCCAGCTGAGGACGCCCATCCAGCTGTGGTCGCCCTCGAACGGCTCGGGCAGCCGGACGAAGGTCTCGATGGTGTAGCCGCGGAGGAACTTCTCGCTGTTCAGGGCCGCGCGGGCGGCGGTGGTGAGGACGGCGCCGCGGTCGGGGTCCTTCCCGCCGTCGAAACGGAGGCTGGCGTGCGCGGGCTGTCCCTGGTGGTGGTCCGCCGACCAGGTGAGCGCGTCGGCGCCGCTGGAGTGCAGCCGGCGCACCGTCAGGTCGTTGCCGTTACCGGTCAGGTCCTTGACGACGGCGCCGTCGGCGACGGTGGCGCCGGGTGTTCCGGCCGCATCGGTCCCAAAGGAGTCGAAGCGCCAGTAGGCGAGGGTGCCGCGGGGCATCACGGCGCGGGCGGGGCGGGGCCCGGCGGGCGTGACCGGGGCGAAGCCGGCGAACCGTCTCCCGAAGTCGACGGTGAGGCTGAACCGGTCGGCGGAACCGGTGAGTTCGATCGTCTCGGCGGCCAGGGGGGAACGCTTCCCGGGGTCGCGGGCCAGGAACCAGGGCGAGAACGTCTCGACGTCGATCACTCCGCGCACCAGGTCGAAGCCGTAGGTGCGGATCATTCCGGCGCCGCCGTAGTAGCGGTCCTGGTAGTTCGTGATGTGGACGTGGACATCGTTGCCGGCGTCGTTGGTCAGAACCGTGCGGCCGGGCGGCCAGTAGTGTCCGCCCAACGCCAGGAAGATCTGGTCGTTGCCCTTGATCAGGCGTTCCCAGAGGCGCTGTCCGTTACCGGACAGTCGGGCCCTGCCGTCGTCGTCGGACCAGGCGATGTCGTGCGTGGTGAGCACGGCGGGCAGGGTGGGGTGGGCGTCGAGCACCCCCTGCGCCCAGGCCAGTCCCTTGTCGGAGACCCGCCAGTCCAGGGCGAGGACGAGCCACCGCCGGCCGCCCGCCCGCAGGACGTGGTAGCTGTTGTAGCCGTCGGGTGAGGCACCGCCGAAGGTCGGCATGGACCGGTAACGGTCGGGTCCGAACGCGGCGAGATACGCGGAGTCACCGCGCTGGTCGTCGGTGGACGACCTGATGTCGTGATTGCCCGCCAGGACGCTGTAGGGGACCCGGCCGTGCAGGACGCGGAAGGTGTCGGCGGCGAGGCCGATCTCGTCCTCGGTACCGTGCTCGGTGACGTCGCCGAGGTGCGTCATGAACGCGATGTTGGCCGCCGCCCGCTCGGCGGCGAGGTACCGGAACGTCGCCCGCAGCGGGGCGGGGTCGGCACTGTCGGCGTCGAAGAGGTACTGGGTGTCGGGCAGCACCGCCAACGCGAAACGCGGGCTCTCGGCATCGAACCGGCCGCCGGCCGCCGAGGAGTCCTCCGCCGCCGCGGCCGGACCGGCGGTCGTACCGGCGGCTGCGGCACCGGCCGCCGGTACGACCACCGCCGCGCGCAGCAACGCGCGTCTGTGCACGGTCTGGTGGTGATGTGTCCGTCGCTCTGCACTCATCAGGTCTCCCCGGGCCGGCCAGTGGTGTGGGATCAGCCCGAATGCTGCTCACCCGCGCTGACCGTCCGGTGGCGCGAAGCTGAACACCTGCTGCACGGACACCGCGGCGGCAGCACTCCGCGTCGAGGATCACCACGGCCGGTGGGTGCGCTCGACGCGGAGCCCGGTGCCCGGTCGTCGTCCCGGCGCAGGGCTCCCCCGGCTGTTCGAAGGGTGGTCCCTCCCGTCCGGATTCCCCGGAGAGCTCCTGGGTAGCAGGGGAGGCGACAGCACATCGTGAGCCGGAACGAGGAGCAGACGTGAGCGAGTCGGCGTCCACCGCCCTGCAGCAGGAGATCGCCCGGGAACTGGGTGTCGCCGAGACGTTCGAAGCCGAGCGGGAGATCGAGCGCCGGGTGGCCTTCCTCGCCGAGCGGCTGACGTCCACCGGCCGGCGTGCCCTCGTGCTCGGCATCAGCGGTGGCGTCGACTCCACCGCCGCCGGCCGGCTGTGCCGGCTCGCCGTCGAACGGGCACGGGCCGGCGGACACGAAGCGCGGTTCTACGCGATGCGCCTGCCCTACGGGGTCCAGGCCGACGAGCACGACGCCCAGCGCGCGCTCTCCTTCATCCGGGCCGACCAGGTGCTGACCGTGGACATCAAGCCCGCCGCCGATGCCGCGCTCGAGGCCGCGCTGGCCGCCGGGGTGAGCTTCCGTGACGCCCGCCACCAGGACTTCGTGCACGGCAACATCAAGGCGCGCCAGCGCATGATCGCCCAGTACGCGGTGGCCGGCGCGTACGACGGCCTGGTCGTCGGAACGGACCAGGCCGCCGAGGCGGTCACCGGCTTCTTCACCAAGTTCGGCGACGGCGCCGCCGACCTGGTCCCGCTGGCCGGCCTGACCAAGCGCCGGGTGCGCGCCGTCGCGGAGGCTCTGGGCGCGCCGGCCGAGCTGGTGTGGAAGATTCCCACGGCCGATCTGGAGAGCCTCGACGAGGGCAAGGCCGACGAGGACGCGCTCGGAGTGGCCTACGACGTCATCGACGACTTCCTGGAGGGCAAGCCGGTGGACGAGCAGGCCTTCGGAACGATCGTCCGCCACTACCGTCTCACCGACCACAAGCGCCGCCTGCCCACCGCCCCCTGACGGGCGGTCGAAGCGGACGGCCGCGTCGGCGGTGAGCTGCCGGCGCCGCCCGCCCCGATCGAGTTCCGCGCCGCCCCCGGGCGGACCGGTCGTCGGGGGTGGGGCGCGCCGCCGTCAGTTCAGGCCGAGGACGTTCATGGTGTGCTCGGCCATGCGCCGCTCCCCGAGGGCGTTGGGATGGACGGGTACGAGGCTGCCGCCGAAGAGGAGCGGTTCGATCCAGCGGGTGCCGCCGGGTTTGCACGCGTCGTGGCCCTCGGAGACGCGGGAGAAGTCCACATAGGTGGCGCCGGCCTCTTCGCCGGCGCGTTCGACGACCGCGTTGAGGTGTGCCTGTATGCCACGCAGGTAGGGCACGTCACCGGTGGCGACCGGCAGCTTCACGAAGCAGGAGGGGTCGGCCTCGGCCGGCGTGATCCACGGGTAACCCAGGACCGCCACGCGGGCGTCGGGGGCCTTGGCGCGTACGGCCTGCAGGGCGGTCTTCAGCGCGGGATAGGTGTTCGCGTCGATCTGGTCGGTGAAGGAGGTGCCGTACGTGTCCTTGCAGGGACTGCCCTTGCCGCCGCTGAGGACACCCGCGGCGCCGCAGGCCGTCAGGGCGTTGATGAAGGTGCCGTTGTCGTTGCCGCCGATCGTCAGCGTCACCAGGTCGGTGTCCGCGGTGAGTGCGTTCACCTGGGGCGCGACCCCGGGGTACTGCGATGCGGTGAAGTCCTTCGTCTGGGCGGCGCCGCAGGTCACGTCCTTCAGGCGGGCGCCCGTCCGGGCGGCGATCACGTGGGGGTAGTTCGCGGTGGAGCGCAGGCACAGCAGGTTGGTGGGATCCACGGGCAGCACGCCGGAGCCGGCGCTGTAGCTGTCGCCGAGGGCGACGTAGTCCAGCGACGCGGAGGCGTGTGCGGTGCCGCCCGTGAGGCTGAGGGCGAGCGCACTGACGAACGCGAATGATGTAGCCATGACATTCCGGAGGGCGTGCTTCGGCATGTGATCCCTCGTCTCGGGAGTGGGGCGGTGGGCGGGACGTGCCGTTGGTGGGAGCGGGGCGGTCCGAACGTGGAAGGGGGCCGGACGGCGCGATTACCGAACGGTTCTACCGACAGGTAATGTGCAGACCCCCCGAGGGGGAGTCAACATTGTTGACCGGACTTCTTGAAATGCTCACGAAAGATCCCCGGCGCTCCTGTGAAAACGCGAACCCGCAGTTGCGAAGCGTCGGGCCCCCTATCCTGTCCCGCATGCTGCAGACCGGCTCCAGTACCACGACCCGCGAGGCCATCCACTCAGCCGCTGCCCGGCTGTTCCAGGACCAGGGCTTCTCCAGGACCACCGTCCGTCAGATCGCGGCGGCGGCCGACACGGATCCCGCGCTGGTGATCCGTCATTTCAAGAGCAAAGAACTCCTGTTCCTGGAGACGATGCATCTGACGATCGATGACGAGCCGCTGCTCGACGTGCCACTGGAGCATCTGGGGGATCGGCTCGCCGAACTCCTCGTCGAACTCGACGGTTCCGCGCGGGGCGTCTTCCTGGCCCTGGTGCACGGCAGCAACGGGCCGCAGATCCGCGAACGTCTGCGCGCTACGCACGAGCACCTCTTCGTCGTCCCGCTGCGCCGTCGCCTGTCCGGCCCCGACGCCGACGTCCGCGCGCGCACGGCGGCCGCCCTGGCGGGGGGACTGCTGTACGCACTGTGGGTGGTCGGGGACGAGGTACTGCTCCGGATGGACCGCACGGAACTGGTGTCACGGTACGGCGCACTGCTCCAAGGGGTGCTGACTCCTCGAAGCCGCTGACGTCGTCGCGGCACCGGATCTCGCGGAGGCCGTGCCGGAGGGCGCGCGCCGGACGGCCGGGGCCGGTGGAGACGATGCCGGGCCGGTTCAGTGACCCACGTCACAACGGATTCCTGTCAGCGATCGGCGCGCGGTCTCGTTCAAGGGGCACGCGAACGAGACAGGAGCAACGCCATGAAGCACCGCATCGTCGTACTCGGCGCCGGATACGCCGGGGCCTTCGCCGCCGGGAACCTGGCCCGCCGGCTCTCGCCCGCCGACACCGAGATCACCGTCGTCAACGCCGTGCCCGACTTCGTCGAGCGGATGCGGCTGCACCAGCTCGCGATCGGCCAGGATCTCACGTTCCGCAAGCTCGCCGACGTGTTCGCGGGTACCGGGGTGCGCCTGCGCCTGGCGCGCGTCACCGGCGTCGACCCCGAGCGCAGGACCGTCACCGTGACCGGCGAGGACGGCGACGCCGAGCTCGCGTACGACACCCTTCTCTACGCGCTCGGCAGCTCCGTCGCCCACCATGACGTCCCCGGCGTGGCCGAGTACGCCTTCGACGTGACCGGCCGGCCCTCGGCGCTGCGTCTGCGCGAGCGCCTGGCCGGCCTGGGCGCCGGCGGCACCGTGCTGGTCGTCGGCGAAGGGCTGACCGGCATCGAGACCGCCACCGAGTTCGCCGAGTCCCGGCCCGACCTCTCGGTCTCCCTCGCCGCCCGCGGCGAGCCGGGCGCCTGGCTCTCCCCGAAGGCCCGCCGTCACCTGCGCCGGGCCTTCGACCGGCTCGGCATCACCGTCCACGCGCACACCGGCGTCGAAGCCGTCGAGCCGGCACGGGTGATCGCCGCCGGCGGCAGGTCCCTCCCGGCCGACGTGACCGTGTGGTCGGCCGGGTTCGCCGTGCACCCCCTCGCGGCCGCCGGCGGTCTGGAGGTCACCGGGACCGGCCGGATCGTCGTCGACCGCACCATGCGCTCGGCCTCGCACCCGGACGTCTACGCCGTCGGTGACTGCGCCCACGCGATCGGCGAGAACGGCCGGCCGTTGCCGATGTCCTGCGCCTCGGCCGGCCTCACCAACATGCAGGCGACCGCCGCGATCATCGCGCGCCTGACGGGCGGCGAGGTCCCGACCGTCGCACTGAAGTACCACGGCAACCACATCAGCCTCGGGCGGCGGGACGCGATCTTCCAGATGGTGGACGGGGACGCCCGGTCGAAGTCCTGGTACCTGGGCGGCCGGACCGCCGCGCGGCTCAAGTCGGGCGTGCTCGAAGGAGCCGCGTGGGGCATCGTCCACCCGACCTTCGGCATGCCGAAGCGCAGGCGCCGGCTGGCCGCCGCGCCCGACCGGGCCGGTGTGAGGGCCGCCGCATAGGCTGATGCGCATGGACAGCGAGGCCATCGACCGGTTCGAGGCCAGCCGGGGCCGGCTGGCCTCGCTCGCGTACCGTCTGCTCGGCTCGGCCGCCGACGCCGAGGACGCCGTGCAGGACACGTTCCTGCGCTGGCAGGCCGCGGACCGCGAACGGATCGAGGTGCCGGAAGCGTGGCTGACCAAGGTCGCCACCCGTCTCTGCCTGGACCGGCTCCGCTCGGCGCAGGCGCGCCACGAGCGGGCGGCCGGTGCCTGGCTGCCCGAGCCGCTCCTCGAGGGCGACCCGATGCTCGGCCCGGCCGACACCTTCGAACAGCGTGAATCGGTGTCCTTGGCCGTACTGACCCTCATGGAGCGCCTCTCACCGGTCGAGCGGGCCGTCTACGTCCTGCGCGAGGCCTTCTCGTACAGCCATGCCGAGATCGCCGGGATCCTCGACATCACCGAGTCCGCGAGCCAGCAGCATGTCCACCGGGCCCGGATCCGGGTCGCCGCCGAGCGCCGCCGCGGCGGCGAGGCCGACCCCGCGTCCGCCCGCCGGGTCGTCGAGGAATTCCTCGCGGCCGCCACGTCGGGGCGCACCGAACGGCTGGTGGCACTGCTCACCGACGACGTGACGGCGTTCTCGGACGGCGCCGGACTGAGCAAGCGGCTGCTGCGGTACAAGACGCGTGAGCGGGTCGCCTCCTACGTGCGGGCCGGCTTCAAGCCCACGCAGGCGAAGCGGCGGCTGGCAGGCGGCTCACCCGCGATGCACATCGCGCGGGTCAACGGCTCCCCGGCCGTCCTCGCCGTGGTCGACGGCCGGGTCGTGGGCGCCGTGGCGTTCGAGGTCAGCGACGGCAAGGTCGCGTCCCTGCGCGGCATCGCCGCCGCGGACCGCCTCTCGCGCCTCAACGAGACCTGGCGGCAGCACGAACCCGACGCGCCGGTCATCAGCGCGTGGTGACCGGAGCCACCCAAAGCCGGTGATCCCGGCCGGAGCGAGGACGGCACCTGCCGGCCCCCACGGCGCACGCCAGTGCGGGGCGAAGCGTGCAGGTCCGGGGCCCCGCCCTCGGCACCGGATGCTGTTGGCGAATCCCGTCGTCGTCCGGTGAGGGGAGCGTTTCTCCCGACGTGACGCCGCTCATGCGGTGTTTCGCTGGGAGAAACGCTCCCATCATGGCGCCGGGACGGGTGCCTGGCGGGCGGCCGACGGGTTCGCCAACAGCATCTCGGCACCGTGCCGGGGGCCTCGGCCCGACGTCCCGTCCGTCCTTTCCCGCCGGGACGGCGTCTCGGCTCGTTCCGGAATTCCCGGCGGTGCCGTGGCGGGTGGGCTCCGCGAGGTGGGCGTCCAGCGGCTGAAGCCGCCCTGGCAGGGACTGGCGGAGGTCCCGCCACCGGATGGCCGCGATCTCGTCGCCGGGCTGGAGGAGCCGAGCGCCGCAGTCGTCCCACGCCGGTGTGCTGCGACCGCTGCCGCGCAATCGTGCCGCTCGGGCGGCAGCGGACTGCTCCATACGGCGGAATTCGTCCCTCCGGCGGCGCTGCCCGACGAGGCCGCGCTCCTGCGGCCGGGTCACCGTGGTGCGGCAGAGGACGCTGCTACGAAGGGAAGCACGGATGTCGAACACGAGTCGGACCTTGAGTCGGCGCGGTCTGCTCATAGCCGGTGGGGTCATGGCGTCCACAGCCGGCACCACTCGGACGTCCCGCGCTCTTACCGGGGGAGGGGACAGTCCGAGCGGCACCGGGGGAGGTGACGACGCCTGGCGGGGGAAAATCGATGTGCACCACCACTTCACCGCGCCGGAATGGGTGGACTGGGCGGAGCGCGAAGGGGTGGTGCGCCAGGAGGAGCTGCTGTGGTGGTCGCGCTGGGACGTGGACTCCACGCTCGCCCTCATGGACCGGGCGGGGATCGCGACCGCCGTTCTCAACCCCACCATGCAGGACCGGTACCGCTCCGCGGCGCAGGCCAGGGAGGGGCTGTCCGTCGTCTTCGAGGCGCTGGGCGACTTGATGGACGAACACCCGGGCCGTTTCGCCTTCCTCTGCCCCGCCCCCCTGGACCACCCCGAAGTCACCACGTGGGCGCTCCGACGCGCTTTCGACGAACTCGGTGCCGTCGGAGTGAGCGTGAAGGCGAGCCACAACGGTGTGTACCTGGGGGATCCCTCGTACGACCGCTTCCTCGCCGAAGTCGACGAGCGTTCCGGTGTTCTCTTCACCCACCCGCTCGATCTTCCGGGGAGACCACCGGGGGCGCCCACCGTTCCCGGCATCCCGAACTTCATGTGTGACTTCCTGCTGGACACCACGCGTGCCGCTGTGAACCTGCTCCGTACGGGAACGCTCGACCGGTACCCCCGCCTGTCCGTCGTCCTGCCGCACGCCGGCGGATTCCTTCCTCAGATCGCCACCCGGCTCGAGGCCTTCGGCGACTTCTGCACCCCACCCCTCGACGCGGCCCGCGTGCGGGACGGTCTCCGCCGTTTCTACTACGACACGGCGGGCCCCCTCGCTCCGGCGTGCACCTTGGTGGAGACGGCCGGTGCCGACCGGATCCTCTTCGGCACGGACTGGCCGGCCGCCTCCACCGAGATCATCACCGACTTCACGGTGCCGGCCGTCGAGGCCGACCACGCCTTCACCGAGCATCAGCGTCGCGGCATCTACCGCGACAACGCCCGGCGGCTCATGCCCGCGCTGAAGCGCGCCGACCACACCGACCGCCGGGGCAGGGACGGGTGAAGCACGTGTGGCGGACCGGGGACGGAGCCGGTTCGCTCCGGACGTCCCCGGTCGAGAGGCGAGGGCCGACGGGCGTACGGAGTCCTACCCGAGAGTGATCGCGTAGACCTGCACCCGCGGATCGTTCGGCAGGCCGACGGAACGCACCGTCTTCGACGCGTCGAGGTCCGCGGAGGCACCGAACAGCCGCACCGGCGGGCCGTCCACGCCCTGCCCGCGCTTGATCCGGTGCGGCATCTCCAGCGTCACGGAGCTGCCCTGCGGTGCCGCTCCCGCCCAGTCGCCCACGGCGACCGGCACCTCGGCGGTGGTTCCGTCGGTGTAGCGGACGGTGAGCACGGTCGTCACCGGGCCGTGGTGGGCCGCGGCGACCAGGCGCAGCGCGCTGTACGACCCGGCCGGGAGCAGCATGGCCTGACCGCGGGCCTCGACGAAGTTCGGGGCCGTCCCGGACGGATCGGGAGCGTCGTAGGTCACGCCGTCCCGGACGACCGGACCCGCCGCGGGCAGCAGATCACCGTCGTAGCTCCATCCCGCTCCGTCGAAGTCGCCCTCGCCGGAAGCCGCGACGGTCGCGGTACCGTCGTGGTTCACCTCCTCGCCGAGGTCCACGGCGCACTCCTCATCGACGCCCGCCGCGCAGCGGGCCGCGGCGCGCACCTCGATGGTCGCGGTCCGTTCCACGCTCTTCACACCCTTCGCGGTCGCCGTGATCCGCACGGTGTACGAACCCGGCGCGGTTCCGGCCGGCACGCTCACGTCCACCGCCGCGGTCCGCTGGACCGGAAGCCGGTGGGACGTGAGTGAGAAGGGCTCGGAGGTCTTCACGGTCCAGCCGCCGGGAGCCTTCGCGCCGACGCCCACCCGCAGCGTGCCGGGGGACTGGCCCAGCACGTCCAGCTTCAGACGGACGCTCTGCGCGCTGTCAGCCGTCGGCAGGACATCGGAGCCGGTGCGCAGTGACGCGTCGAGGTGTCGGCGGGAATCGGCTGCCGCGCGGTTCACGGACGGCGGCTCCGCGCCCCTGCCCGTACCCCACGCCGATGGCTTGTCGGCCATCTCGAAGGCCAGGTTCCCCCCCTTGGCGACCGCGTCCCAGTCCAGCCAGGTGGCGCGCAGGTTCTTCCCGCCGAACTCCGCCCGCTTCACGTAGCGTCGGGCGTCACTCGTACCCGGTGCCTTGACGGTCAGGGTGCCGCCTTGCTTGTCGCCGTAGGCGCCGATGCGAATGGCCGCCGACGGGAACTGCGGGCTGGAGACGGCGAGGAAGTCGCCGCCGTTCGTCGTCGGGTACAGGCCCAGGGAGGAGAAGACGTACCAGGCCGACATGGTGCCCAGGTCGTCATTGCCGGTCATGCCGTCGGGCCCGTCCGTGAAGAGCGTCATCGCGGCACGGACCACGGTGGCGGTCTTGGCGGGCGCGCCGGCCCACAGGTACATGTACGGGGAGTGCAGATCGGGCTCGTTGTTGGGGTTGTAGGTCGGCTTCCCGTAGTAGTCGTACGGTGCCGATATCCAGTCCTCGCGAGCGGTTCCGGCGGGGTCCGCGAGGAGCTCGTCGTAGGCGAAGAAGGCGTCGAGCCGCTTCTCGGTCTCCCGCTTGCCGCCCATCAGGGACACGAGCCCGGCCGGGTCCTGGGGCACCAGCCATTGATACTGGTAGGCGCCACCCTCATGGAACTGGTGGCCTGCCTCGACGGGGTCGTACGGCGTCAGCCAGGTGCCGTCGGTCGTGCGCGGCCGGAACTGCTTGATGGAGGAATCCCACAGGTTCCGGTACCACTGGCCGCGTGCCGCGAACATACGGGCGTCCGCGGTGTGCCCCAGTCCCTTGGCCATCAGGGCCAGTGAGGCGTCCGCCGCCGCGTACTCCAGGGTCGCCGAGGCGGGATGACGGCAGTCGTTGTCGCCGCCCTTGTCCGGACAGTCCTTGCCCGGTTCCAGCCCGCTGGGGATATAGCCGCGCTTCTGGTACTCGGCGACTCCCGCACGGCCGTTGTAGGGGGAGTCGTCCGGCGGCGTGCTGAGGGCGTTCTTCCGCAGGAGCGCGTACGCCTCCTTCTCGTGGCCCGCGAGCAGGCCCTTGGACCACGCCTCGACGAGGAAGGGGGTCACCGGGTCACCGGTCATGATGTTGGTCTCGCTGTTGGCGAGCGACCAGCGCGGCAGCCAGCCGCCGTCCCGTCCGATCGCGACGACCGACAGGGCGACATCGCGGGCGACCTTCGGCTGCAGCATCTGGAGCAGTTGGTTCTGCGGCCGATGGGTGTCCCACAGCGACAGGTTCTGGTAGGGCGTGAACCCGGACGCGGTATGGGTCTTCCCGTCGAAGCCCGCATACCGGCCGTCGACGTCTCCGGCGATGTTCGGGTGCAGTTGCGCGTGGTAGAGGGCCGTGTAGAACGCGCGTTGCCGCTCGGCGGACCCGCCGTCGATCGTGACGGCGGCGAGCTGCCGCTCCCAGGTCGCCTGCAGCGCCGCGCGGGTGGCGTCGAAGTCGTACGAGTCGTCCGTCTCCGCCTTCAGGTTCTTCCGGGCGCCCTCGATGCCCGTGTAGGAGAGCCCCACCTTGACGACGACGTCACGGTCGGCGTCGGCGTCGAAGGTCACCCAGGCGCCGTTCCCGCCCTCGCCGGCCGCGTCCCGCTCACCGGGGGCGGGGGTGGTGCCCCGCCAGGTGCCGTGCGAGGCGAACGGCCTGTCGAAGGTCGCGGTGAAGTAGACGGTGTGCCGGTCCTTGCCCGCGCAGAAGTTGCCCGCCTCGACACGGCCCTCGACCGTCCGGTCGCCGACGACATGCACCTCCGAGCTGTACACCTTCTGGTTGGCCTTGCCCGTGTTGAACAGGACGTTGGCACGGTCGGTCGAGGGGAAGGTGTAGCGCTGCCATCCCGTGCGGGGAGTGGCGGTGAGCTCGGCTTCGATGCCGTACGTCTTCAACCCGACGCGGTAGTAGCCGGGTTCGGCGTCCTCGTCGTCGTGCGAATAGGCCGAGCGGTAGGCATCGGGGTCGACGCTGCTCACCGCTCCGGTCGTCGGCATGAGCGGCAGCTCGCCCATGACGGAGCAGCCGACGCCGGAGAGGTGGGTCTGGCTGAACCCGTGGATCTTGTCCTGCTGGTAGTCGTAGCCTCCCTGGCCGCCGGTGTCCGGGCTGACCTGGACCATGCCGAAGGGGGCACTCGCGCCGGGAAAGGTGTTGCCGAAGTTCTGTGTGCCGATGAACGGGTTGACCAGGGAGGTGAGTCGGGGAGCGGCCGCAGGGGCCTGGGCGATGGCCGGCGCCGGGCCCAGGGCACCGCCGGCGACGAGCAGTGCGGCGAGGAGGGTCGATGCGCGGGTACGCCATCGGCGGAGGGGTCTGTGCATGGAAGAGGTCTCCTGTTCCTCACCTCTCATGTGCTGCGCGACATGAGAGGTGATCTCCAAGCGGCGGACGGGGTGGGCACATTCAACCGGTCATGGGCGCATGGGCGCACGGGAGAGGCGCACGCGACGGAGAACAACCCGGCCCGAGGGCCCGGCGCTCGTACGGTCACTTGGTGCCGTGCGTGGGCAGGCCGTGGTGTGCAGGTCATCGCGGTGAGCCTCCTCGCGCGGGGCGATCAGCGGCACTCGGCTGGATGGAAGCGGACTAGATCACGCGCCTGACATCGTTGTCAACAGTTTTGGCGCAGGCCGCCGCCGGGGCCGGAGCACCACCTGATCCGCGACGGCACAGCACCCCCGCGCGAGGTCGCGAGCCGAGCCCGGCGGCAGTCCCCCGCGTCTCACCGACGGCCCCGCACCGGCCCACCGGGGTAATCCGGTTTCTCAGGGGTACGTGTGTCCGGCGTTCCGTCGGCAATGAGCGCTGTACGGACTTCTTCTCGAAGCAGTGGGAGATGGAATGAGGCTCCGCGAGTCGGCCATGGCACTGGCCTCCCGGTGTTCCGCCGAAGTGCTGGGCGGGCGCTACCGCTTGGACGCACTCATCGGCTCGGGCGGTGCCGCCGACGTCCACCGCGGCCACGACCTGCGGCTGAGGCGACCGGTAGCGGTGAAGGTCTTCCGGCCCGGCGCCGATCTCGACATGGAGGAACGCTTCCGGAGCGAAGCGGTCATCCTGGCCCGGCTGCAGCACCCCGGGGTGGTCACCGCCTACGACACCGGACGGCACAACGACCGTGCCTACCTGGTCATGCAGCTCGTCGAGGGCCCCACGCTCAAAGACCGCATCACCGAAGGTGCCCTGACCGCCGAAGAGACGGCCGCGCTCGGCGCCGGCCTCGCCGAGGCCCTGGCCCACGCGCATGACGCGGGGATCGTTCACCGTGACGTGAAGCCGTCCAACATCATCCTGGACGAGTCCGGTCGTCCCCACCTGACCGACTTCGGTATCTCCCGGCTGCTCGACGCCACCTCCCGTACCGCCACCGGCACACTCATCGGCACAGCCGCGTATCTGTCCCCCGAGCAAGTACTCGGCCGGTCCGTCGGCCTGCCCGCCGACGTCTACGCACTCGGTCTCGTACTCCTCGAATGCCTCACGGGCAGGCTCGAGTACGACGGCGGTCCCCTGGAAGCCGCGATCGCGCGCCTCCACCGCCCGCCCGTACTGCCCGGCTCCCTGACGGAGGACTTCGCGGCGCTGCTGCGGAGCATGACCGCCCTGAACGAGTGGGAGCGCCCACCGGCCCGTGCGTGCGCCCGGATGCTGACCGCCCTGGCCGGCACGGCGGACTCCGTGTCCGTCCCGGCCGCGAACCCCACCGCGAGCGTCGTGCCGGGTCGGGAACCGGTGCGGGACGCCGAGCCCACGCACCGGAGCCCGTCGCCCGCCGGCCGCCCGGCCGGGCCGAGAGCCGGAACCGCACGGCGTCGCACCTTGGCCGCCGGCGGAACCACCGCCCTCGCCGCCGTCCTGACCGCCGTCCTCGCCGTCTCCGACGGCCCCTGGCAGCAGGGAAGCGGCGAGCAGGCGCCCCGGGCGGCCGGCAGCCCCTCCGTGCCGGCCGACCCTCCGCACACCGACACCCGGAGGAGTGACACGACACCCGGGGCTCCGTCGTCCTCCGTCCCCGGCCCCACGGCCGAGCCGCTCCGTGACGCCGCCCCCGCCCCGGCCGGCCCGAGCAGCCGCGACCCGGCCACCGGCGCAGCCGCACACGGCACCGTGGCCCCGGCACCCCGCTCCGGCGCGGGCGGCACCGCGCGCGCTCTGCCCGCGGACCCCTCCGTCACGGGTGAGCGGACCGGGACGAGAACACCCGGCGAACGGGCCGACAGGCCCGGATCCGCCGGGAAGAACCAGAAGAAGGCACGGAAGAACGACATGAAGCAGTAGGTGGACGAGGCCGGGGCTCGTCACACGAAGCGGAGGATGCCGCACCGGTGAAGTCGGTGGACGTGGTGGCACGGAACCCGGAGAAGCGGTTCTCGGCCAACCAGGTGTCGTTCCCGGACGACGCGGTCCACGCGACGGTCGAGCGGGCCGCCCACGCGCCGGCGTACGTCGTGGTCACCGACCGCCGCTTCACCGGCCTCTGCCCCCGCGGCTGCGCGGCACCCGCTCAGATCAGTTCGGGTTGCGGCTCCGGTTGCCGCGCCGGTGCGGTCCTCGGCTCCCACCGTGCGGTGGTCCATACGTAACCGTGGATCACCGAGACCGTCGCCAGCACCAGCAGCGGTCCGGCCATCCAAGGATGCTCGGCCATCGTCAGCGGCAGGAACCGGTAGGACAGCAGGAGCGCGGTGAACACCGTCGCGCCGTAGGCGGCCAGCCGGATCCCCGAGCGGTCCCAGCCGCGGTCGTACGAGCGCAGGGCCGCCTCGATCGTGAGGGTGAACACCACGCCGGCGAGGAGGTCCGCGCCGTAGTGGTAGCCGAATCCCAGGGTCGCGGCGAGCGTGGCGATCAGCCAGAACGTTCCCGCGAACCGCAGGACGCGGGGGCCCTTGCGGGAGTGGACGAAGATCGCGGTGGCCCACGCCGTGTGCAGGCTGGGCATGCAGTTGCGCGGGGTGATCCCGTCGAACGGCATGGGGTGCGGGGTACCGGCCGGCGGCAGTGTCTGCGGCCACAGGTCGCCCACGGCCCAGGGCTCGCTGGGCGGCATGTCCGGTGCCCACAGGCTGACCGCCGCCCAGTGCTCGGCGCCCGTGCCGTAGGCGAAGATCGGCCCGACCACCGGGAAGATCATGTAGAAGGCGGGCCCGACGAGGCCGATGACCAGGAACGTGCGGACCAGGTGGTGGCGTGGGAAGCGGCGCTCGACCGCCACGTGGCGCAGTTGGTACAGCGCGGCGACGACCGCGGCCACCGCGAGATTGCCGTAGACGAAGTCGAGGAAGTTGAAGCCGACGGGACCGGTGGCCGTCACGATGCGGCCCACCAGCCACGACGGGTCGCCCAGCGCGTGATCGGCGGTGGCCACGTACTGGTCGAGCACCGCCGGGCGGGTCTTCGAGGTGATGAGCAGCCAGGTGTCACCGGTCTTGCGGCCCGCCACCAGCAGCAGAGCCAGTCCGACGCCTTTCAGGAGCAGGACCCGTTCCCGGCCGGTGCGGCGGGTGACGGCGACGACCGCACCGCCCAGAATCACCCACAGGGCGCCGTTGCCGAAGGGGTGGCCGCCGTTCGTCTCGGCGTCGAGCGCCCACCGGACCACCAGGAAGGCGACGTCGATGCCGATCGCCGCACCCACCGCGACGAGCCGTTCCCGCCAGGTGAGCACCACCATCATCAACGCCATGGCGGCGTACAGCAGGCCGCCCGACTTGGGGGCGTACGCCACCTCCCGCACCTGGTTGGTGATCGGCCCCGGCAGACCGTAGTGACGCGCGGCGAACTCCAGCGCGGCGAGGAACCCGAGGGTCACGGCACCCGCCGCGATCCAGAGGGCCGTCCGCGGTCGGCTTCCCACGGAGAACGCGGTTCTCCGGTTCGTTCGCGGAAAGTTCTGCGGTGGTATGTGTTTCACTTTTAGCTGCTTTGTTAGATGTTGGTCATGTCAGGGCGGGTTCCGTCCGTCACCTTCCGGCCGGAGCCGCCTTCCCCCTCGCGAAGGGCGGCCCGTCCTCGCGAAGTGCGGCCCGTCGGAGCAAGACGGAAGGATCGCGGTCCGGGTTCCGGCGGCAGTCCGGCCGCCGCTGTTCTCCGCGCCGCCGGCCGCCCGCACCGCGGTGGGACGGACGTCGTCGCGGGCGACGCCTGCGTCGCGGCGGCGGTGACGTCAAGGGGCCCGCTCGGTGGGCGTACGGGGATCGCCGGGTACCGGCCGGGGCACGGCAACGAGGCCGTCGTGCAAGGAGCACCGGCCTCGTGCCACCCACTGCCGGGGCGGGCCCGGTCGAGGTGCGCGCAGACACGATGCGGTCACTCCGCCGGCGTTCCCGCCGCGTCGCCCCAAGCCCCGAGACACCTCACGCCCCCTCGATCCGTCCCTGCGCCTCACCCGTGCCCCCGGTGTGCCCCAGTCTTTCGGGCCGAGCGAAGCACAGCGAATCCGAGCAGGTCAATAGCCGTGCGGGCGCGCAAGTGCCGTCGCTTCCCGGGCTGCGGCGGGAGAAGGAGCCGACATACCGGGCGGTCGATGCGAAGTGCCGTGCCCGGCCGCTCCTCGGGGCGGCGGGCCGCGTGGTCGCGCTGGGGCGTGTGCGCACGGTGCCGGGGCGCCGGCCTGTCCGGGGTGCGCCGTCGCACTCCTCGAGAGACAGTAGCCATAGCTATAATAGCTATGTACTCTATTTGCATGATCGAGGGTCCACCGGGTGCCACGCCCGGCTTTCTGGTATGGCGGCTCGCCAACAAGTGGCGTGTCGCGGTTGACCGCGCGGTGGCTCCGCTGGGCCTCACGCACGCGCAGTACTCACTGGTCGCGTCGCTGCACGGCATGCAGCGCGCCGGTGAGCGGCCCAGCCAGCGCCGACTCGCCGACCACACCGGCCTGGAGGCGCTGTACGTCTCGAAACTGGCGCGCGCCCTGGAGTCGGCCGGCCTGATCGAGCGCGCCCGCGATCCCCGCGATCCGCGCGCCGTACAGCTCGCCCTCACCGAGCAGGGCCAGGCCGTCACACGGCAGGCCATCGCGGTGGTCCAGGAACTGCTTCAGCAGTTGCTGGAACCGCTCGGCGGCCTCGCCGCCTCGAGGACACGCGCGTTCACCGATGAGCTGACGACCCTGCTCGACGCGCCTCTCGCACCATCCGTACCGAACGACGAGAGCACTCAGGGGACAACACCATGACCACCACCGCACCTGCCGCCGACTCCCGCGCCCTCGGCCTGGCCCACTACGCCGCCCGCGGCGTCCTGGAATACGTCCTGGCCCGGCACGGCATCACGTTCCAGCAGCAGATCGCCCTGCGTGCCGCCGTCACCGCCGGCGCCCCGCAGACGCCGGACGATCTCGTCGCCCAGATCCGGGATTCCCTCAAGGCCGGTCCGGCCGGCATCCGCGCCACTCTCGACGAACTGCTCGCCGAGCAACTGCTGGCCGTGGACGGTGCGCACCTTCGCCCCACGGACGCGGGACGCGCGCTGATCGACGCCGTCGGCGCGGAGACCGCCCCCCTCAGCGCACGCATCTGGGGCGGGATACCCCCCGAGGACCTGGCGGCCGCCGGCCGCGTTCTCGCCCTGGTCACCGAGCGCGCCGGCGCGGAGCTTGCTGCGCTGACCGACTGACCGACCGGGCCGATCGGGGTCCGTCGCGACCGTGCCGGCCACCGCGCGGTCGAGACGGCCGTGGCGCCCGCGGCGCCGTCTTCCGCACCGACAGGGGCGCCCGGTGCAGCGCGGCCGCCTTCGCCACCGGAAATCAACGTCGGTGGAAGGCCCGCGGACTTTCCGGCGGCAGTGTGCCGTGACCACATCGCTGGTTAGGGTGGCGGGCAGAGACTGATACCGATGCCCTTGGCCAGGGCGATGGACGGGCCGGCGAGTTCAGGGCTGCACAGGCTGACGGCTCCCGTGCGGGCCGGGTCGGGCATGACGGGGGGAGTGGCTCGTTGGTGGGGAGTCGGCGCCGGCAGGAACCGAAGGCCACGTCGACCGGCGTCAGTGGCGTCGGATCGCTCCTGACGATCACGGCCGTGCCGGCGGGCGGCAGCGGGCGGTTCTCGGGGGCGCGGCATCACGGCAGCGGCGGGTGACGTGGCGTCGGCCTCCGACGGGAGGGGGAGGCGCACCGCATCCGTCGGACAGTCCGAGACGGTGTCCGGGCCTCCGTGCGACCGGCCGGTCGGCGCCCGCGGTGCTGCCCCTGTCGCTGCGCGTGTGGCTCGGGCCGATCGCGGTCCTCGCCGCGCTGGTGGTCGTCGTGCTCGGGGTCCTGTATGCCGACGACAGCAAGCCCGGCACGGCGGATGCGCGGATCCGGGCGGCGGTGGAGGGGGTGGGACCGCAGGTGCGGTACGCCGCTCTGGCCACGGACTTCCTGGGGGAGCCCGTGGGAGCGGCGACGCTGGTCGCGGCCGCCGTGACGGGCTGCCTGCTGCTCCGGCGTCCTCGCGCGGCGGTGCTCGTCGTCGCCGGCTCCGGCACGGCCGTGGGGACGACGAAGCTGCTCAAACCCCTGGTGGGACGCACCATCCACGACGGGCACCTGTCCTATCCGAGTGGGCACACCGCCTTCCTCACCGCGTTCGCCCTCGTGGTGGCGCTGCTCGCGACCGGCCGGCTCGGCCTCGGCGCGGCGGCCGGCACGTCACTCGTGCTCGCCGCGGCGCTGGTCGCCGGCGTCGCCATGGGATGGGCGCAGGTCGCCCTGGGCGCGCACTACCCGACCGACGCCCTCGGCGGCTGGTGCACCGCGCTGGCGGTGATACCGGCGACCGCGTGGCTGGTCGACCGGACGGCCGACCGGACGGCCGACGCCGGTCGGCGGGAGCGTCGCTGACGTCATGTCACGTCACGCCAAGCGGCGGAACACGGGCTTCACCGGCCGTCCGCCCAGCCAGGGGGTGGGGTCGGCGGCGTCCAGTGCCTTCCGGTACACCGCGCACGCCTGGGCCACCACGTCGACGGTGTGATCGATGTCGGCGTCGCTGAGCGCGCTGCTCACCACGAACGAGGGGGCCAGCACCCCGCCCGCGAGGAGCCGGCGCAGGAACAGGGTGCGGTACTCCTGCGACGGCTGCCGGTTCTCGTCGAGGGTGGCGAAGACCAGGTTGCTGGCCCGTCCCCGGACGACGAGGTGGTCGCCGACGCCCATGCCGGCCGCGGCCTCGCGGACGCCGGCGGCCAGCCTTTCGCCGAGGGCGTGCAGCCGCGCGGTGACGCCCTCCTCGACGTAGGCGGTCTGCACGGCCATCGCGGCTGCCAGGGAGTGCGTTTCCGCACCGTGCGTCGTGGACAGCAGGAACACCCGGTCACCGGCGTGACGCAGCCCGCCCCGCTCCATCAGATCGCGGCGCCCGGCCAGCGCGGAGACGGCGAATCCGTTGCCCAGCGCCTTGCCGAACGTGGAGAGGTCGGGGACGACGCCGTACAGGCCCTGGGCGCCCGCCTCGGACCAGCGGAAGCCGGTGATCATCTCATCGAAGATCAGTACGCAGCCGTGCCGGTCGGCCAGCTCGCGCAGGCCGGTGAGGTACCCGGGCGGCGGCTCGGTGTGGGTGGCGGGTTCGAGGATCAGGCAGGCGACCTCGTCCCGGTGGCGGTTCAGCAGCTCCTCCGCGGCGGCCAGGTCTCCGTAGGGGAAGGCGACGGTGAGGTCGGTGGTCGCCGCCGGAATGCCCGCGGACATCGGCGTGGTGCCGATGAACCAGTCGTCGACGGAGAAGAACGGATGGTCGGCGCAGAGGGCCACCCGCGGGCGCCCGGTGGCGGCGCGGGCGAGGCGCACCGCGGCGGTGGTGGCGTCGGAGCCGTTCTTCGCGAACTTCACCATCTCGGCGGTCGGCACCGTGGCCAGGAAGCGTTCCGCGGCTTCGACCTCCACGACGGACGGCCGGACGAAGTTGCCGCCGCGGTCCAGTTGCCGTCGCACCGCCTCGGTCACGCGCGGGTGGGCGTGGCCGAGACTGACCGACCGCAGGCCGGAACCGTACTCGACGTAGCGGTTGCCGTCGATGTCCCACACATGGGCACCGCGGCCGTGGCTGATGACCGGGGCCAGGTTCTCGGGGTACTGGTCGTCGCCCTTGGCGTAGGTGTGCGCGCCCCCGGGGATCAGGGCGTGCAGCCGCTCGTTGGCCGTCCGCGACCGGGGCAGTTCGAACTCTTCGGTGTCCACGGCGGCCTCAACTCTCCCTGTGCTTCAGGACCTCGGCCAGGCTCGGCGCCTCCCGGTCCCGCCCGGACATCGAGGTGACCGGCAGCGGCCAGGGAATGGCGAGCTCCGGGTCGTCGAAGGCGATCGTCACGTCCTCGGCCGGATCGTGCGGGCGGTCGATCCGGTACGAGGTGTCGGCGGTGTCCGTCAGCGCCTGGAAGCCGTGCGCGCATCCCGCCGGGATGTACAGGGTCGCCTGCGTCTCGCCGGACAGCTCGAAGAAGGCCCGGCCCAGGTAGGTCGGGGAGTCCGGCCGCAGGTCCACGACGACGTCGAAGACCCTCCCGTACGAGCACCGCACCAGCTTGGCCTCGCCGGCGCCGGAGCGCAGGTGCAGGCCGCGCAGCACGCCCCGGACCGAGCGGGACAGGCTGTCCTGGACGAAGGCGTCCGGGTCGAGGCCGACCGAGCGGACCACGCCGGCGTCGAAGGTGCGGCAGAAGAAGCCGCGCTCGTCGGTGTACGGCGTCGGCTCGAACAGGTACGCGCCCGCGATCTCCGGGACTTCGGTCGCCTTCATCGGGTCTCCCGCAGGGTGTGGGTGTGATCGGCCACCGGGAACAGGGCCGCGGTCAAGGCGGCGAACTGGTCCTCGACGCGCCGGGCGACGACCAGGTTCCGCTCGGAGAGGGTCCGCCGCAGCTGAGCCGATCGCCGCTCCAGCTCGCGGAACTGCTCGAGCAGCCGGTCGGCGTCGACCTCGCGGGCCGGGTGGCAGTGCGCGCCAAGACCCATCTCGGCCATGAGCGTGTCGCTCTTCGCCGAATAGCTGAGCGCGAGCGTCGGCGTGCCGGCCTTCAGCGCGCAGATCAGGTTGTGGTACCGGGTCGCCACCACGGTGTCGGCGGCCGCCATCTCCTTCATCAGGTCGGCCGGCGAAGCCGTCTCGGCGGCGGTGACCAGCGGCGAGTCCACCGCGTCGAGGATCGCGTCGACCACCGGCCGGTCGAGCTCGTCGCCGGTGAGCAGCCGGACCGGCCTGCCGTCCTCGACCAGCGCGCGGACGAAACGGGTCGTCCCGTCGAGGTAGCGCCGGCGGATCTCCCCGGCCCGGGCGCGGTCGTCGTTGCTCCCGTGGAAGTCCATGACGCCGACGCAGACCAGACCGGGCGGGCCCGCGGACTCGCCCGCCGGCGGCGTCGGCAGGGCGAACACGAGGTCCGCGTAGACCTCGTCGCGCGCGGTGTCCACGCCCATCGCCCGCATCGCGTCGCGGGACACGGCGTCCCGGTACGACCGGTACGCGGCCAGCCGCGTCGACCAGCGCGTCAGAACCCGGGTCGGCCGGTTGCCGATCACCCCGGCGCCGACGCTGACGAGCGCGACCCGGGTGCGCAGCAGCCGGCCGGTCGCGCAGAGCAGGAACAGCGAGTACGGGAAGCCCCACGGCCGCAGCGGCAGCGTGGTCTCCAGGACGCCCATGCCCGGCACGATCACCACGTCGTGCCGGCGCACCCAGGCGGCGGTGCGGACGGCGTCGACGAGTTTGCCCAGACCCTTCGCCGCGATCGCGCCCGCACGGGACGCGGTCCGGTACTCCCCGCGGTACCAGTGCAGCCGTGTCGCGGGGATCCCGTACCGGGCCGTGACGACCTCGGGCCCGCCGCACAGCGCGTCCACGACCGCCTCCGGGTGCTCGGCGCGGAGGTGGCCGAGCACGGCCTCGAGCGACCCGTCGTTGCCGACGTTGCCGGAGCCGAGCAGGCCGAACACCCCTACACGCAGGGACTTCACGCGCGCCTCCCCTCACGGCCGGCGACGAGGGCGTCGACGGAGACGCTGAGCCGGTCCGGGTCGGCCGGGGCGCGGTCCTCGACCCGCTCGCCGGCGCCCGGCCGGGCCCGGCTGGTCATCCACGCGGCCAGGTGGCGGTAGCAGGCGCGCCGGTCGGCGGGGGAGAGCGGCGCCCGCCGGATCGCCGCGACGAAGCCCCAGACGTACTCGGCGAGCAGCCGGGGCGTCGGGTGCAGCGGGCCCGCCCGGCGCGGGTCCAGGTTGACGCACCGGGAACGCTTGGAGGGGTTCGCCCGCTCGGCGCGGGTGGGGTGGTCGCGGCGGAAGTACAGCAGTTCCGGCACCTGGTGGAAGGGGCCGTGCAGGGTGATCTCGGCGACGAACACGCGGTCCGCGTGGTGGTAGCTGTCGTGCGGCTTCACCCGGCGGAGCACGTCGGCCCGCATCACTCCGTAGAAGTCGTCGCCGCCGGGCTCGAACAGCAGGCTGCGGAAACGCTCCGGCGCGTGCGGCGAGTCGGTGGCGAGCCCGTACGCGTACGGGACCTTCACCTTGCCGTCGCCGTCGATGACCGCCTGGCCGCTGTGTGCGAGGATCACGTCCGGCCGTTCGTCCAGCGCCTCGACGCAAGCCCGCAGCAGGTCACGGGCGTACAGGTCGTCGTGCGAGGCCCACTTGAACAGCTCGCCGCGGCACTCGGTGAAGACGTGGTTGTGGTTCGGCGCGGCGCCGATGTTCCGGGGCAGCCGGATGTACCGGATGCGGGAGTCCCGCGCGGCGTACTTCCGGCAGATGTCCCGGGTCCCGTCGGTCGAGGCGTTGTCGGAGACGACCAGCTCGAAGTCCTCGTAGGTCTGGCCGAGCAGGGCGTCGAGCGCCTCGGCGAGGTACTCCTCGCCGTTGTACACGGGCAGGCCGATGCTCAGCCGGGGATGGGTGGTCACGGTGTCCTCACTTCGGGGATGGGGTGGTGGTGCTCGCGCAGGGCGGACCGCAGCTGGAGCCACCACACGGCCGAGCCGCAGGCGGCCGCGGCGGCGACGCCCCAGGCCGAGCCGATGGTGCCGGCCACGACCGCTCCGCCGATGCCGCCGATGACGTAGCAGGCGGAGGCGAACAGCTGGCAGCGCAGGCTGCGCCGGGCCGCGGCGAGCGCGCGGAGCCCGGCCGCCGCGCCGGTGCCGAGGCCGGCGCCCGCGACGCCGAGCGTGACCGGCACGATGAGCTCCGAGGCGGAGCTCCAGACGTCACCGAGAACGAGCTCGCCGAGCCGGTCCGGCACCAGCAGCAGTGCCGCGCCCCACAGCAGCGCGCCGACGGCCT
Source organism: Streptomyces sp. NPDC059454 (assembly GCF_042749965.1). Lineage (NCBI taxonomy): Bacteria > Bacillati > Actinomycetota > Actinomycetes > Kitasatosporales > Streptomycetaceae > Streptomyces > Streptomyces sp. NPDC059454. Next base: position 222,735 of record NZ_JBHYVC010000004.1, read on the forward strand.
GCCCGCCGCCGAGGAGGAGACAGAACGTCCCGAGCCGCCGCGGGGCCTGCCGCAGCACCCGCGCCGCCTCGGCGACGGTGACCAGCGACAGCCCCATCAGCACGGCGAGGAACGGGCCGAGCAGGAGCTCCGCGCCCCGGATCACACCCACCGCGCCGACCCCGACGATCGCGCCCAGCCCGTACGCCCGCAACTGGCTCGCGCCGCTGACGCCGACGTTCTCGACCAGGTACCGGTGGCCGAGGTCGCGGTGGTCGCGATGCCACTCGCGCGCTCCGGCCGGACGGGGCCGGATGCCGGACTGGAGACAGCCGTACCCCGCGGCCACCGCGGCGGACCCGCCCCAGGCGAGGAGGAAAGCGGTCACGGTGCCCACGTGGGCCGCCACCACCATGGCCGGGACGAGCGCGACGCCCCACACGACGTCGTTGACGAACGCCTTCCGGCCGGCGCCGGCGGCGAAGAACGCGTACCGCCAGGCGTCCTGCAGCAGCAGCCCCGGCAGCATGACGCCGAGGCCGGCGAACGCGGGCCCCAGGTCACCGCCGATGCTCAGCCCGGCGACCAGACACGCCGCGCCGATGACGACACCGACGCCGAGTGCGGTACCCGACGACCGGGCCACCGCCCCGCGCCAGGACACCTCCGGCACGCCGCTGAAGCGCACCACGAGCGGGTCGGTGGCCAGCCCGCGGGAGACGTTGAGCACCACGCCGTAGGTCACCCAGGCCAGGCTGAACACACCGAACGCGGTCAGCCCCAGCGAGCGTGCCACGTAGATGCCCACCACGAAGTTGGACAGGCTGGAGGCCGCCTGGTCGGCCAGTCCCCAGGACAGCCGCCCGGCGACGGCCCGCCGGGCGGACCGGGTCGGAGTCCTCGTCTCCTTCTCGGTGGGCATCGGCGTCACGCCTTGATCAGCCCGGCGCCGTGCAGGGCGTCGGCCGCGGCGGCGACGGTGTCGAACGGCAGCCCGGACCGCTCGGCGACGTCCAGCAGAGCGTGCTCGCCGTCGGAGAGACTGAGCACCCAGAGCATGGCCATCTGGGCCTGCTTCGCGTCGCTGCGGCCGCCGAGCGAGTCGTACAACCCCCGCCGCCCGAGCTGTGGTTCGCCGTAGGGGCTGAGGTTGACGTACCGCCGGTTGCGGTCGAGGACGCCGAACGCCTCGCGGCAGACGGCGAGCGTGTCCGCCATCGCCTGAGGAGAGACGAAGTCCAGGTTGTCCGCCGAGGTGTGGTACTCGGGGTAGCCGGCGTACGGGGTCCGGCTGAGCGAGCCCACGCCGAGGTCGAACCCGGGCGAGCAGAACTGCCGCTCGTCGTAGCCGTACGGGGTGAACTCGGTGACACTGTGCGGGCGTTCGGAGGCGGCCAGCACGTGCCGCAGCACCCGGTCGATCTCCGCGTCGCCGCGCCTGCTCTGCTTGTACGTCAATTGGCCCGGGTCGCCGGCGCAGGCCAGCACAAGGCCGTGCTTGACCCGTTCCACCCGCTCCCTGTTGCGGGCCAGCCAGGTGATCGCCCCGATGGTGCCGGGCGCGAAGATGAACCGGTAGGTGTAATAGGGCGTCCGTTCCGCCAGTGCCCGGGCCAGGAAGACCGCCACCGCGATGCCGGCCAGGTTGTCGTTGGCCAGCGACGGGTGGCAGACGTGACAGGAGACGATCACCTCGTCGGGGACCTGCCCGGGGACCACGTGCTCGGCGTAGGTGAGGTGGCCGTCCGCGAGTGTGGAGTCGATGCGCACCTCGTACTCGCCGTCCGGCAGCGCGTCCAGGGTCTCCTGAGCCAGGCAGAATCCCCATTCCGGCCGGTAGTAGCTGGTGCGGTACGGCACCCAGGACGGGTGGTCCGGCAGGGTGTGCAGATGTCCGCGCAGTTCGGCCAGCGGCATGGTCGCCGACACCGGCACGCTGTAGCCGAGCACGTGCAGGCTGGACGCGGCGAAGTCGACGACCCGCCGGCCGGCGGCGTCGGCGACGTACGCGTCCCGGATGTTCCACTCCTGCGGCACCGTCCAGTCGAGCACCCGCGTCCCGGTCGGCACCTCGTGCACCCGCAGCGGGACGTACTCGCCGACGATCTCCAGGGTGGCGCGCACACCGTCGCCGGTGATGCTCCGGCACAGCGGGTACAACCGCTCCACCAGGGTGTACATCTCCTCACCGACCTCGGTCACCGGCGCCACCGCAGGGTGCCGTCGACCGAGCCGGCGTCGGAGGCCGCGCGCAGCACGGCGAGGCGGGTGAAGCGTCGCTCGAAGTCCTCCCGGGTCAGCCCGTGTTTCCGGTAGGCGTCGGCGAGTTCGAGCGCGCCCTGCTTCACCGTCCACTCGCAGTCGAAGCCGGGTATCGCGGCGCGGAACCGGGAGAAGTCCACCCGGTACGACCGCGGATCGGCACCGGTCTCCCCGGTGATCACCACCTTCGAGCCGGACACCGCCTCGGCGACCTGCCCGGCGATCTCGGCGACCGTGACGTTGTTGGTCTCGCTGCCGATGTTGAACGCCCGGTCGTGCACCGCCTCCCGCGGCGCGGTCAGCGCGGCCGTGAAGGCCCGTGCGATGTCGGCGGCGTGCACCAGCGGGCGCCAGGGGGTGCCGTCGGAGAGCACCAGGACCTCGCCGGACAACAGCGCGTGGCCCACCAGGTTGTTGAGCACGATGTCGGCGCGCAGCCGGGGGGAGTGGCCGAAGGCGGTGGCGTTGCGCATGTACACCGGGCTGAAGTCGCCGTCGCAGAGCGCGTGCAGGTCGTCCTCCACCCGCACCTTGGACTCCGCGTACGGCGTCACCGGGCGCAGCGGGGCGTCCTCGCCCACCAGGTCGTCGCCGCCGGCGGCGCCGTAGACCGAGCAGGTCGACGCGTACAGGAAGCGCTGGACCCCGGCGTCTCGGGCCAGCCGGGCCAGCCGTACGGACGCGTGGTGGTTGATGTCGTAGGTGAGTTCCGGCGCCAGCGACCCCAGCGGGTCGTTGGACAGGGCGGCCAGGTGGATCACGGCGTCCACCCCGGCCACGTGGTCGGCCGTGACGTCGCGCAGGTCCACCCGATGCCCCGGCGGGTCCGCGGGCGCCGGGCCGAGGACGCAGTCGGCGAACAGGCCGGCGTCCAGGCCGACGACCTCGTGTCCGGCGGCCGTGAGGACCGGGGCCATCACGGTGCCCAGGTAGCCCTGGTGTCCGGTCAGCAGTACGCGCAAGGTTCAATCCCCCAGGTCGAGAGTGAGTTTGGTGACGGCGAACGCCTCGGCGTAACGCGCGTGGCATTCGATGCCGCGGATCCGGGCCAGGCCGAGGAAGGCCTCCCGGTCGTACCAGGGCCGGTGCCGCTGCGAGGGGTAGTGCTCCTGCAGCAGCCGCACCTTCCGTTCGGCGATCTCCGGCGACAGCGGCTGGTACGCCGCCATACGGCCGAGATCACCGTCCCACTTGACGATCTCGTAGCCGAGCACGAGATGGTCGCGGAACGCTGTGGACACCAGCTGCGCCAGGCCGCGGTGGTCCTGGTGCGCGTCATCGGTGCGCGGGGCCAGCACGAGATCCGGCTCGGTCCGCCCGCGCAGCTCCTCGACCGCGGCCTTGGCCTCCTCCCAGTGCGCCGGCATCCGGCCGTCCGGGAGCTTGAGCACGGTCGGCCGCAGGTCGGCGCCCGGGCAGAAGGCGGCGAGCGCGGCCCGCTCCTCCTGTTCCCGCTCGCCGCCGCCGCCGGAGAGCACCAGCGCGTCGACGCGGATGCCCGGCCGCGCGAGGCACATCGTGAGCAGTGTGCCGCCGGCGCCGATGGCGATGTCGTCGCAGTGCGCGCCCATGGCGACGATCCGGTCCAGGCGCCCGGCCCCGAGCCGGATCACGCGGTCCCCGCCCCGGCACGCGCCCTCGCGCCGTCCCGTTCCCACACGGCCCACGGACGGTCGCCCCGGGCGTATGCCCCGTCGAGCGCGGCCCGCTCCTTCACGGTGTCGGTCGGCTTCCAGAAGCCGCGGTGCCGGTGTGCCACCAGCCTGCCCCGCTTGGCCAGTTGGGTGCACCCGTCGGCGACCAGGTCCCCGTTCTCCGGGATGTGGTCGAAGACCTCCTGGCGGAGCACGAAGTAGCCGCCGTTCTCCCACAGCGGCAGGTCGCTCACCGCGGTGATGCCCCCCACCAGGCCGTCCTCGCCCAGATCCACGCAGTGGAACGAGGACTGCGGCGGCACCACCATCATCGACGCGCCGGCGTCGCGCCGGGCGAACTTCTCGATCATCTCCGGCAGCGGGGCGTCGGTGAGCACGTCGGCGTAGTTGGCGAGGAACATCTCGTCGCCGTCCAGGTGGTGCCGCACCCGGCGCAGCCGCTCCCCGATCGGTGACTCGATGCCGGTCTGCGCGAACGTGATCGTCCAGTCCGCGATGTCGGTGGACAGCAGCTCGGTCCGCCCGCCCCGCAGCACGAAGTCGTTGGACGTCGTCTCCTCGTAGTTGAGGAAGAAGTCCTTGATGTGGTGCGCCCCGTAGCCGAGGCACAGGATGAACTCCGTGTGCCCGAAGTGCGCGTAGTAGCGCATCACGTGCCAGATCAGCGGCCGAGGCCCGACCATCGCCATCGGCTTGGGCACGTCGTCCGCGGTTCCGCTCCGCATCCGCATCCCGTAACCGCCGCAGAACAGTACGACCTTCATCGCTCGACCTCGACAATGCTCAGTTCCGGTATGGGGAAGACCAGCCGGCCGCCCCACTCGTGCACGAAGGACAGTTGCTCGACCAGCTCGGCCCGCAGGTTCCACGGCAGGACGAGGACGTAGTCCGGCCGGTCGGCGGCGATCCGCTCGGGCGCCAGGACCGGGATGCGGGTGCCCGGGGTGAACCTGCCGTGCTTGTAGGGGTTGCGGTCGACCGTGTACGGGAGCAGGTCGGGCCGGATGCCGCAGTGGTTGAGCAGGGTGTTGCCCTTGCCCGGGGCGCCGTAGCCGACCACCGTCTCGCCGCGCTCGGCCGCCTCGATGAGGAACCGCAGCAGGTCCCGGCGCACCTTGGCCACCCGGGCGGAGAACTCGGCGTACCCGGACAGCTCCTGCAGCCCGGCGGCCTTCTCTCGGGCCAGCACGTCGGCCACCCGCCGGGCCGGCTCGCCGGCCACCTCGGCCGGCCGGGCCCACAGCCGGACGGAGCCGCCGTGCGTGGGCAGCAGCTCGACGTCCACGAGCGCGAGTCCGCCGCTCGCCAGCGCCCGGGTCGCGGAGGCGACCGTGTAGTACTGGAAGTGCTCGTGGTAGATCGTGTCGTACTGGTTCTCCTCGATCAGGGTCAGCAGGTGCTGCACCTCGATGGAGACCCAGCCGTCGTCGGCGACCAGGGCGCGCAGGCCCCGGGTGAACCCGACCACGTCGGGGATGTGCGCGTACACGTTGTTGGCCACGACCAGGTCCGCCGGGCCGTGTTCGGCGCGGACGGCCGAGCCGGTGTCCGGGCTCAGGAATTCCGTGAGCGTGGGCACACCCGCCTCGCGCGCCGCGGCGCCGACGTTCACCGACGGCTCGATGCCCAGGCAGCGGATGCCCCGGTCCACCACATGTCTCAGCAGGTACCCGTCGTTGCTCGCGACCTCGACCACGAAGGCGTCGGGGCCGAGCCCCACCCGCGCCGCGGCGCCGGCGACGAACGTGCGCGCGTGCTCCACCCAGGAGGTGGAGTAGGAGGAGAAGTACGCGTACTCCTTGAACGTCTCCTCCGGCGTGATCAGCGGAGGGATCTGCGCGAGCCAGCAGTCGGTGCAGACCCGCAGGTGCAGCGGGTACGCCGGCTCCGGCCGGTCCAGTTGGTCCGCGGCGAGGAAGCTCTCGCACGGCGGGGTCGCCCCGAGATCGACGACGCTCTCCAGCGCCGCCGAGCCGCAGAGTCGGCATCGTGTCATGTACTGCCCCCATCCCGCCCGCGCGGGTGTCCCCGCCGCGAGCCCGTGTGTTCGTCCCCTGCCGGCGGCGGGCCGTCCCCGCCGCCGGACCGGCCCGCGATCGCGGTGCGGTACCCCTCCACCAGGCGCTCAAGGCCGACGGCCGGGCTGAACCCCTGCTCGTAACGGCGCCGGGCCGCCTCACCCATCTCCCGGCCCAGGGCCGGACCGGCCGCGATCCGGCGTATGCAGGACGCGAGCGAGGCGGCATCGCCCGGCCGGTGCAGCAGCCCGGTCCTTTCGTCCTCGACGAGTTCGACGAAGGCGCCGTGGCCGGCGGCGACGACCGGGACCCCCGCCGCCATCGCCTCCACGACCACCAGACCGAACGCCTCCAGCCATGTCGAGGGGGCCACCACGGCGACCGACCGCGCGACGGCCTGCCGGCATTCCGCGGTGTCGTACAGGCCGACGTACCGCACGTCGTCCCGGCCCGCCGCCCAGGCGGTCACCTCCCTCTCCAGCGGCCCCGCGCCGGCGATCACGAGCGGCACGCCCACGCCGCCGCCGGCGGCGAGCTCGTCCCACGCGGCCATCAGCAGCCGTACGCCCTTGGCCTCCGCGAGCCGGCCGAGGTACAGCAGATGCTCGCCGTCGCCCGCCCGGCGGACCTCCGGGTCGGGCACGAAGTTGTGCTTCACCCCCAGCCGTTCGGCCGGCATGCCGGCCCGCACCAGGACGTCGCGCTGCGCCGCGGAGATGCAGAAGAACCGCTCCACGCCGGACCACCACCGCCGCCGGTTGACCGACAGGCTGACCGCGAGCGGCACCGTCGCCAGCCGGGAGCCGCGGTAGCAGCCGTGCCGGACGGCGGGCAGCGGCGCCGACCCGACGCACTCGGTGCACGGCCGGCCGTTCCGCTGAAGCGTGCCCGGCGGGCAGACCTGGGTGTAGTTGTGCAGCGTGGCGACGGCGGGCACGCCGGCGTCGGCGCAGGCGGCCAGCACCGCCGGCGACAGCAGCGGGAAGACGTTGTGGACGTGCACCACGTCCGGCCGCTCGGCGCGCAGCCGGGCGGCGAGCTCCGCGCGGACCGCCGGGTTCCACGGCACGAGGAGCGGCAGCGCGGCCTTGGCCGGCAGGGACCGGGCGGCGATGTCGTCGCTGCGCCGCTCGAACACCTCGACCCGGTGGCCGGCCCCGCGCAGCAGCGCCACCTCCTGGTCGACGACCTTGTTCTCCCCGCTCGGCTGCGCCGAGGCGTAGCGGTTGTGCACCACGAGGACGTGCATGCTCAGGTCACCTCCGGTCTCAGGGCCCATCGCGGGACGCGACGTCGAGGGACGTCGGGCGTCGACGGGGGAGCGGCCGCGGCGGGAGCCGCCAGCAGCGAGGCGGCCACGGCCAGATGCAGCAGATACGGCGAGGCGTCGCCCAGCCCGGCCTCGGTGTACGACGCGATCGCGCAGTAGCTGATCAGGAAGATCGCGCAGGCCCTCGACAGCGACGGCGGCCGCAGCAACGCGACACCGCCCAGCACGACGACGACCGCCGCCACCAGGGCGACGCCGGTCATGCCCTGCTCGTGGTAGACGGCCAGCCAGCTGTTGTCGATCGGCAGCCCGCCGAACGACTTGTCGCCCAGGCCCGCGCCGAACAGGTACTCCGAGGTCGTCCGGGGTGCCGCCAGCAGGGCGTCCCAGACCTTGGCCCGGCCGGTGAGGCTGGTGAAGTTCTCCTGGCTCTGTCCGCGCAGGAACCACGCCTGCAGCGCGGAGCCGAAGCCCACCGCGGTCACGGCGGCGCACAGCACCGTCCAGGCGAAGAACCGGCGGGCGGCGGCGCTGGTCAGGACGAGCGAGCCGATCGCCAGGAGCAGCCCGACGAGCAGGCCGAGCGTGGCCGTCCGGGTATGGGTCAGCGCGAGCAGGACCAGCGACGGCACGACGACCAGCGCCGCGCTGCCCCGGTCGGTCCGGCGGCCCAGCAGGAGCAGCACGGTGAGCCCGGTGATCACCGCGGCGTACTGTCCGATTTGCGGAGGGGTGAGCGGCCACAACGCGCCGACCAGCCGTCCGCCGTAGAGGTCGGGCAGGGCGGCGCCCGGTGAGATCGCCAGCCCGGCGGCCACCGACCCGAGGACGATGAAGTACATCCGGATGTGGTGCCGCACGAACGTCGGGCCGCCGTCCCACCAACGGCTGAGCAGCCACAGCGTGGCGACGAAGAGAGCCAGCCGGGCACAGCGGAACAGCGCGCCGAACCCGGACTCCGGGTCCGCGCTGGAGATCACGCTCGGCACCAGCAGCAGGGTGAGCAGGAACAGGTAGGCGCTCGGCCGGACGCGCAGCCGGAGATTGACCGCGAGCGCCAGCGTGAACGCGACGGCCAGCGCGCCCATGGTGACCATCTGGATGAGCGAACGGGGCAGCGGGACGATGGTCTTCGCCCCGGCGGAGCCGAGCGTGTTGAGGACCAGCAGCCCCCAGGCCGCCTGGACGAGCTTCGGCGTGTGGTCCGTGCCCATCTCAACCACCGCCCTGTGCGCGGAAGGTGCTGCCCGCGTCCTGCCGGTACGGAGGTCCCTGCCACTGCACGGCGTCGAGCACCCGGCTCGGGTCGTGGGCGGTGAACTTCCACGGCCCGACGTAGGTGTTGTCGTACCAGCGGTTGTGCTGCTCGCGGGTGATCGCCTCGGACACCCGCTCGCCCTGGTACGGCGACCAGTCCGGGTAGGTGCCGTAGTTGGCCAGCACCGCCATCCGGTCGCACATCACCGTGCAGTCGACGACGGACTTGTCCAGCACGAAGCGGTTGCCGTGGATGTCCACCCGCTGGGTCCTCCACCGGCAGTCGGCGTAGAGCGGCGCGGTGGCGATCGCCGGCTGTGTGCAGCGGTCCTTGTCCCTCACCAGCAACGTGCAGTCACCGGACGAGGTGTTGGCAGGGCTGTTGCAGAACCGGTCGGCGTTCTCCCACAGGGTGATCCCGGACCAGTTGTCCTCCAGCACGTTCCGGTGGATCTCGATCCTGTCGGTGCGGGCCCGTACCCGTGGTTCGCCGCCGGACTCGGAGATGTAGACGGTCGCGAACGGGAAGGTGTCGCCGCGGTCGGCGTACCTGCGGCCCTCGACCCAGTTGTTCCGCCGGATCGTGTTCTTCCGGATGACCGCGTTGTAGCTGGTCTCGTAGATCAGCGCGGCACCGTCGTTGGCCTCGAGCACGTTGCCCTCGATGCGGAAGTCGTTGTTGTTGGTGTCCGCCCACAGCCCGGCTCCGCGGTTGTCGTGCACCCAGTTGCCGCGTACGTCGGCGCCGTCGACGGCCCAGAACTTGACGCCTCCGGTGCAGCCGCAGCCCGGCCGCCGCCGCTCCCAGTCGCCGGTGTTGTTGCCCGTGATCTCGTTGCCCTCGACCACCAGGCCGCTGATACGGCCCCCGGCCTTGTACGCGTTCATGCCGTACTGGCCGTTGTCGCGCAGGCAGTTGGCGCGGACCTGCTGGCGGGCACCGGCCATCAGCCCGGCGCCGGAGTTGTTCCGGATCGTCGCGTGCTCGATCGTCCACCCGTCGGCCGAGTCGTGGTTGACCACGCCCTCGTCGTGCGGCGCGACGAAACCTTGCACGGTCAGGTGGCGGATGGTGACGTCGCGGGCGGTGCCGCCGAACGCGTACTGGTTGGTCCTGCGGCCGTCGAGCACCGCACCCGGCGCGCCGAGGTAGCTGTTCCCCTCCTTGGGGACGACCTGGGCGTAGCGGTCCGGATCGAGCCTGTGCGTGCCCGGCCGGAGCCAGAACGTGGTGTCCGGAGGGCTGCTCCTGGTCTTCGCGGCCAGGTCACCGGCGACCGCGGGGTCGACCGTCACCGCGCCCGCCGGCGCCTTCGCCGGCCCGGCGGCGGGCTTGTCGCACACCCGGGCCACGGACGCGGGCGGCGTGGCGGTCGGCTTCGGCCGCGCGTCCGGCGTGCCACTGTCACAGCCGGTCGCCGCCGCCAGCAGGACCAGCGTCAGCGGTGCCGCCGGTAACGCCCGGTGCCGCCACTTCATCCTCACGGATCAGGCCCCCTGACCGCGGAACCCGAGGACGGTGGTGTACTTCTCCGTGCCGTCGGCGGAGCCGGTGCCGGTACCGACCAGCGTGGTGGTGGGTTCCTTGCGGCCGAAGCCGGCGGAGTACCAGCCCAGCGGCGGGTCGCTCTCGCCGCGGTGCGCCCGCCAGGACAGCTGTCCGGGCAGGTCGAGTACCGCGGAGCGGTCCTCGCCGTCCCGGGTCCAGGTGAGTACGGCCCGGTTCCCCACCAGGTCCGCGGTGATCTCCGGGCCGAGGTGGAACGCCAGGCGCACGGCCCGGCGCGGGCCGCGCACCTCGTCGACCACCCTCAACTCCTGCGTCGTGGAAGTCAGTTCCACCCGACGGCGGTGCACGGAGCGCCGGTAGCCGTCGTGCTCGGCGCACCAGCGGGCCACGCTCTCGTCGGACGTGTCCACGGCCAGGACCCGGCTGCGGGCATGCCGGGTCCACAGGAACGGGCCACCGGAGACGGACTGGTCACCGCCGTCCACCTGCAGGGTGTTGTGGCCGAGGGTCGACCGGAAGTACCGCCGCCACTCGGGCTGCCCGTGGTAGCAGTACGTCCCCGGGTCGGCGAGCACGTCGACCCCGTCGTGCCGGACCTCCACGGACAGCGCGTCCGCGTGGGCGTGTGCGGCGATGGACAGGAATCCGTGCGGACCACCGTCACAGCGGCACCAGATCTCGCCCGGACCGCGCAGGACGGTGAGCCCCGCGTCGGCGAAGTGGTCCGGCCGGCTCGCCGGGCGTGCGGTTCCCCTTTCCGCGTACGGCCGGATGAGCGCGGCCAGCAGCGGGGTGCGCACATCGGTGCCGGTCACCTCCGGCCACCAGGTGAGAGATCCGAACACGGCGTCCCCGGTGGCCAGCAGCGAGCCCCAGCGGTCGGTGCCCGTGCCGTCCACGACCAGACCGTGCCCGTCGTCCGCGTCCCCCTGGCGCGGCGGCCGTAGCCGGCTGTCCACGACGGCCGCGAGCGCGTCGGTCATCCGCAGCAGCACCAGCCGTACCGACGCGGGCACCGGCACGCCGGCGGCGTCCGCCTCCGCCACCGCGGCCAGGCCGAGTTCCAGCACCAGTCCGTGGTACTCGGTGGCCAGTTCGCGGTTGAGGCCGGAGCCGAAGGTGTTGCCGCGCAGCTGCCGGTCCAGCGACCGCAGCGCGTCGGCCCGCCAGCGCGCCGAGGCGGGGAACCACCCGAACGCGCAGGCCGCGGCGAACTGCCCGGCGGCCTCCGCGATGACGTGGTTGTTCGCCGAGGACCCCCGGCTGGGGAAGGCGGCCAGCCAGCGTTGGTGGTGCCAGATCTGGTTCAGTGCCACCGGGTTGCCCTCGAACAGCCCGGCCGCGCCCGGCCAGCCGTCGAGCAGCCGGCGGATCCACACCCAGGACAGCAGCCGGATCCCCAGCTCGATGCCGCTGACCCAGTGCACCCCACGCAGCGGCGCGTTGGCCGCCCACCACGACCGCAGGTGCCCGGCCACCCGCTCGGCGTACCGCTCGTCCCCGGTGACCGCGTAGGCGGCGGCGAGCCGGGTGAGGTACTGGTGCCGGGACAGCTCCCAGATCTGCTTGATGTCCCCGACCGCGTCCTCGTCACGGTACGGCACGTCGAAGGCGTAACCCGACGGAGCCCGGCGTCCGGTCTTCGGGTCGTACCACCAGTCCGGGTCGGCCAGGTCGTCGCGGTCCACCCCGAAGTACTCGGCGTGCCCGGCCATCAGCCGGTCCGCCTCGGCGACGAGGCGTTTCGCGGCGTCCGGCGGCACCGCGGCGATCGTCCCCGCGGGCAGGACCGCGGTGAACCGGGCGCCGGTCACGTCCGGGCAGTCCGGTGGCGGTGCCGACCGCCACCGCCGTCTGCGCACCGCGTCGCCCACCCGGCCGCCGACCTCCCGCGGTCCCATCCGGGACAGCCGCCGCAGGTACCAGCCCGCGCTCATGGTCATCGCGCCCCCGTGAGCGTCACCGGCGCGCCCCCGGCCAGAGACGCCTGTACGGCGAGGGTGGCCGCCGTGGTGGCGACCAGCGACCGAAGCGGCACCGGCATCGGCCCGCCGGTCCGTACGGCCTTGACGAACGCGGCCAGTTCGGCGTTCTGGCCCTTGTCCCGGGCCTTGGGCAGCCGTGAACTGACCCACCGCTTGCGGCCGTACACCGAGGCACGGACGAAGTCGTCGAGCCGCAGCACCTTGCCGTCCGCGATGAGGTCCAGCGTCTCCTTGGGGAACCCGGACGATCCGGTGGTGACGTAGCTGATCGTGGCGGTGGACCCGTCCGGGTAGCGCAGTACGACCTGAAGGTCCTCGTTGCCGGACGGGGCGACCGCGTACACCGAGACCGGGTCGGCCTCCAGCAGCCAGCTCGCCGTGTCGATGAAGTGCCCGCCCTCACCGGCGAACCGCGAGCCCTCGGTGCCCTGCCGGAGATACCAGCTGCCGTGGTCGAGGCGGCCCGCGTTGACGAGGCAGCGCAGGCTCGCCGGACCGGTCCGGGCGCCGAACCGCTTCCTGGCCTCCTGCAGCAGCGGCGCGAACCGGCGGTTGAAGCCCACCTGCAGCCGGTCGTTGCCGGACTCCTCCACCGCGGCGAGCACACCGGCCAGTTCGTCCTCGGTGAGCGCCAACGGCTTCTCCACGAACACCGCCTTGCCGGCCAGCAGCGCCTTCCGGGTCAGCTCGGCGTGCGAGCTGTGCCGGGTGACCACGAACACCGCGTCGACGGACTTGTCGCCGAGCACGGAGTCGAGATCGGTGGTGGCCGCCGTGAAGCCGAACTTGCGCTGCGCGTTGGCCCCGGACAGCGCCGTCGTGGTGACGACCGTCGACAGCTCGACGCCGTCGCGCCGCGCCAGGTGCGGCAGCAGCATCGACGACGCGTAGTTGCCCGCGCCGACGAACGCGAGGCGCACCGGAGTCCTGGCGGCCCTCACCGGGCTCCGCTGCACGTTCACGGAGGGCACGGCCACCACCGGGGCCGCCGCCTCGACCTCCTGCCCGGGGTACCGGAACAGCACGGCCACGGCCTTCAGTTCGCCGTCCTTCAGGCTCCGGTACGTCTCGACGGCGTCGTCGAAGCCGGCGACGTGGGAGACCAGGGGCTCCACGTCGACGCTGCCGCGGGCGACGAGACCGAGGAAGCACGCCAGGTTGCGGCGCTCGGTCCAGCGCACATAGCCGATCGGGTAGTCCCGCCCCTCCAGTTCGTACTCCGGGTCGTAGCGCCCGGGGCCGTACGAACGGGAGAACCGGACGTCGAGCTCCTTCTCGTAGTACGCGTTCCACGGCAGGTCCAGACGGCACTTGCCGATGTCGACGACCCGGCCGCGGTCCCGGCAGAGCCGGGCGGCCAGCTCGACGGGCTGGTTGCTGCCGCCGCCGGCGGCCAGGTACACCTGGTCCACACCGTGACCGTCGGTGAGTTCGGCGACGGCACTCTCCACGGCCGCTGACGCGGGATCGCCGCAGGCCGCCGCGCCCAGGCGCTCGGCGAGCTCGCAGCGCGCCGGATCGGGGTCGGCCCCGACGACCCGTACCCCCGAGGCGGCGAGGAGCTGCACCACCAGCTGCCCGATCAGCCCGAGGCCGATGACCAGCGCCACCTCGCCGAGCCGCGACTCGCCCTGGCGGACGCCCTGCAGCGCGATCGACCCGACGGTGCCGAAGGCCGCGTGCCGCGGCGCGAGACCGTCCGGCACCGGGGCGTAGAGGTTCTTCGGCACCCAGTTCAGCTCGGCGTGCAGCGCGTGCTCGTTGCCGGCGCAGGCCACCAGGTCGCCGACCTTCACGTCGTCGATCCCGGCGCCGACCTGCTCGACCACCCCGCACAGCGAGTAGCCCAGAGGCGTGTAGGAGTCCAGCTTGCCCATCACCTTGCGGTAGGTGGCGGGCACCCCGTTGGTGGCCACGCTCTGCACGACCTTGGCCACCTGGTCCGGCCGGGAGCGGGCCTTGCCCACCATCGACATGCCGGCCTCGGACACCTTCATCAGCTCGGTCCCGGTGGAGATCAGCGAGTAGGCGCTGCGGACCAGCACGCCGCCCGGCTTGCAGCCCGGCACCGGCACGTCGAGCAGAGCCAGCTCGCCGCTCTTGTAGTTCTGTACGACCTGTTTCACCCGAAGTCCTCTTGTCTCTACGCCGTCAGGGAGTTCCGGCCGGACCCGGAGGTCGCGCCGCGGTACCAGTACTCGAGGGTCAGCACGTGCCACAGATGCTTGGAGAAGTCCCGCTGCCCGGCGGCGTCCTCGGCGACGAGCCGCTGAAGCGCGTCGCGGCGCAGGATCCCGGAACGGACGAGCTCGCCGTCGTCGACCACCTCGCGCACCAGCGGCGCCAGATCCCGGCTCATCCAGGCCCGCAGCGGGGCGCTGAACAGACCCTTGGGCCGGTACACGATCTCCCGGGGCAGGACCGAGACGGCCGCCTCCTTGAGGACGGCCTTGCCCTGCCGTCCGACGATCTTGCGGTCACCGGGCACGGCGAACGCGGCCTTGACCACCTCGACGTCCACGTACGGCACCCGCACCTCGGTCGACGCGGCCATGCTGGAGCGGTCCGTGTAGGCGAGGTTCAGGCCCGGCAGGAACATCCGGGTGTCGCCCAGGCACATGCGGTTGACGAAGTCGTCGAGGTCGTTGTCCTGGTAGGTGTCCGCGTGCTCGGTCAGCACGTCCTCGACCGCCGGGGCCAGGTCCGGATCGATCAGGGCGAGCAGCTCGTCCCGGTCGTACATGGTGTAGCTGCGCCGGAACGCGGTCTCCTCCGGCAGATCGGCGAAGGAGAGGAACCGCTTCGCGAAGCGCACCGACCGGTACCCCCGGCGGCTCGTCGCGACCGGCAGCCGCTCCACGGCCGCGGCCGCCCCGCGCCGCAGGGGCCGCGGGACGCGCTGGTAGCGCAGCGCGATCAGGTTGGCCAGGTGCTTGCGGTACCCGGCGAACAGCTCGTCGGCGCCCATCCCCGAGAGCATCACCTTGACCCCGGCCTCCCGGGCGGCCGAGCAGATCAGGAACGTGTTGATCGCGGCGGGGTCGCCGATCGGCTCGTCCAGGTGGTACGTCATCCGCGGCAGCAGGTCGAGCACGTCCGGAGCGATCTCGATCTCGTGCAGGTCGACGCCGAACCGCTCGGCCACCTGCCGGGCGTAGCGCAGGTCGTCCGGCATCGCCTCGAACCTGGCGTCCGCGGCGCGGAACCCGATCGTGTAGGCGGAGATCCCGGGCCGGTCGCGGGCCGCCAGCGCGGTCAGGTAACTGGAGTCGAGACCGCCGGAGAGGAAGGTCGCCACGGGCACGTCGGAGAGCAGGTGCCGCCGGGTCGACTCCTCGACGATCGCGTTCAGGTCCGGCCGCTCGCCGGCCAGGGCCCGCTCCCGGCCCTCGGCGGCGACGTCCTTCAGGTTCCAGAACCGGCCGCGCTCCACCCGGCCGTCGGGCCGGCACCTCAGCCAGCTTCCCGGCGGCAGCTTCTCCGCCTCGCGGAACGCGCACCGCGAGTCCGGCACCCAGTAGTACAGCAGCGAGGCCACAAGCGCCGCGGGGTCCACCTCCAGCGACCCGCCGGTCACCGCGGCGAGCGCCTTGAGTTCGGAGGCGAACACCAGACCCTCGCCGCGCCGGAGCAGGAACAGCGGCTTGATGCCCAACTGGTCCCGGGCCAGCACCAGTTCACCGGTCCGCTCGTCGAAGATCCCGAACGCGAACATGCCGCGCAGCCGGGGCAGGCAGTCCGTGCCCCAGCGCCGCCAGGCCTCCAGCAGCACCTCGGTGTCGGAGGTGCCGCGGAAGCGCACCCCGGCGGCCGCCAGCTCGGCCCGCAGCTCGGGCGCGTTGTACAGCTCGCCGTTGTACGTCAGGACGAGGCCGCCCGAGACCATCGGCTGGGCGCCGGTCTCCGACAGGTCGACGATGGCCAGCCGGCGGTGCCCGAGGTGCACCTCGCCGTCACCGACGGGACGGCTGTACCGGCCCGCCCCGTCCGGACCGCGGTGGGCGAGGACATCGGTGAGCCGGTCGGTCACGGCCTTCCCGTCCGGCCACCGGTACGTGCCTGCGATGCCACACATGTTCTACCGCGCCTCCTGGTCGCTGTCCGGGACCCGCGCCGCCGGCATCGGCAGCCGCTCCGTCCCCCGCCGTTCCTCCCCCACCGCCTGGACGGCGTGGGAGGCACCCCCACCGTTCTGCCGGGCCGGCCGCTCGCTCCGGCCGCGCGGCGCGGTGTGCGGCCCGTCCCACAGCGTGCCGTCGGTCCGGTCGTGCGGATCGGGGTCGATCAGCACCACACCGGTCACCGCGATGCGCTGGTCCGCGAGCTGCCGCGCCACGGTGTGCAGCCACGCGGCGCTGCCGTGCCCGGCCCGCACGACCAGCACGGTCCGCGTGCCGAGGTACCGGAGGTCGGTCCACGCGGTGCCGGGCGCCACCGAGCCGACGCCGAGCCGGCGCTCATCGGGCGACACGGCCGCGGCGTCCGCGCCGCTGACCACGGTGGGGTCTCCCGGCTTCGGGCGGCGCCCGGCGAGCTGCGGGCCGGGCAGACCGTCGACGACGACCACCGGCCCCTGAGCCGCCAGTGCCCGGGCGAGGTCCAGGGCGATCCCGCTCGCGCCGCGCGCACAGCCCAGTTCCAGCAGCGACACCGGTTCCGCGGAGCCGCGCACGGTACGGGCCAGGGACACCGTGAGCCGTTCCCGTGCCGCCCGGATCCGCCGGCGCCGCCACGGCCCGGCCGGCCGGCGGGGCAGCTCCGCGACGACCGAGGCGCCGAGGTGCGCCGCGATGTCCCGGCGCAGCACGGGACGGTCCGCCACCACCGCGCCGACCGCGGCCACCGCGAGCCCGAGGGCGAGCCCGAGGACGAGCCCGATCGCGGCGTCGGTGGCGGCGGCCCTGGGCAGGGAGTGCCGCACCGCGCGCGGGGCGTCCACGACCTGTGTGCCGGCGACGAGCTGGGGCGTGCCGATGCGCGCCTCCCCGGCACGCTGGCCGAAATCGGTGATGCGCGAGGTGAGTTCGGCCCGGCGGGCGAAGAGCGACTCCAGGTCCGCCGCCGCCTTCGGCTCGCCTTCCGGCTCGCTCTCCGGCGATCCGTCCCCGATCGCCTTGTTGACCTCGGCGAGCTCGTCCCGCATGCGGTCCCGCTGTTCGAGCAGGGTCTTGGCCTCGGCGTCCGCGGCTTCCCGTATCCGCCTCACATGGTCCGCGACGAACGCGTCGGCCAGCGCCTCGGCGCGGTCCACCGCTTCCGCGTCGCTGTCACCCGTCGCGGTGATCTGCAGCAGGTTGTTGGTCAGGCCGGTCCCCTCGTAGTCCTCCATGAAGTCCTCCGGCTTTTCCGCGGATCCGAGGGAGCGCAGGGCCTCACCGGCGATCCGCGTGGTGTGCAGCAACGCGGCGTCGGTGCGGATCAGCGTCCCGGGGTCGTTCGGCTGGTCCTGCTGATGCGCGACCAGCACCTTGGCCACCGCGGTCGGCGGCGGCGGCAGCAGGACCGCCACCGCCACACCGACGAGCAGCCCCAGCAGCGCCACGGAGCACCAGAGGCGGCGCCGCCTGCGCACCGCCACCACCAGTGCCTGCAGATCCAGCAGCGGAGCGGCGGCCGACGACTCCGACGTCGTACTCGTCGTCACCGTGCACCTCCCGTCGCGTCGCCGCCCACCGCGAGCGCCGGCGTGGCGGTGTCCCGAGGACGGCCGGCGGACCGCGCCGGACGGGCCGGGACCGTACCCGCGAGGACGATGCCGACGACCTCGTGCCCGGCGTCCGCACACGCCTCGGCGATGCCGGCGAGCTCCTCCGCGGTCCGGCTGCCCGCGCCGAGCACGACCAGGGCACCGGACTCGTCGTCGCGGTCCGGGACCACCGGCCGGTACACCGAAACCCCCACCATCCGCAGCAGCGGATCGCTCCCGGCCTCGGGGGCGAGCCGCCCCGCGGCCCCGCGGGGGGGGTCGGGGCCCGGCCGGGCCTCGGCCAGCACCCCCCGGGGGGCCCGGCGCCCGGGCCGGGGGGGGGGGCGCCCCCCCCCGGGGGGCCGCGCGGGGGGCGCGGGGCCCGGGGGGGCGGTTGGGCCGCGAGGGCCCCCCCCCCCCCCCGGGGGGGGGCCCCCCCCCCCGCCGCCCC
>NZ_JBHYVC010000005.1:0-236648 GCF_042749965.1 Streptomyces sp. NPDC059454
CCCGGCGACCGGGATCGGAGGGAGGCCTCGGCATGGCCGGGCTCGTCAAGGACGTGATGACTCCGGGCGTGGTCGCCGTGCGCCCGGACGCCTCGATCGTCGAGGCGGCGCGGCTGATGCGCACCCAGAACATCGGCGACGTGGTGGTGGCCGACGGACGGCGGGTCGTCGGCGTGCTCACCGACCGTGACATCACGGTCCGCGCGGTCGCCCGGGGCACGGATCCGCTCGGCGTGAGCGCGGAGTCGGTGTGTACGCCGGACCCATTGACGCTCGCCCCGGACGACCCCGTGTCCTCGGCCGTCGCCCTGATGCGTGAGCACGCGATACGCCGGATTCCGGTGGTCGAGGGCGGTCTGCCGGTCGGGCTGGTGAGTCTCGGCGATCTGGCCGAGGCCCGGGAGCCCGGCTCGGCACTGGCCGACATCAGCCGTGCCGAACCGGACGGGAACAGCTGAACGAAGGGACGTAGTGCCATCATGCGAATCGCATTCCTGACCGCGCCCGAGGGCGTCGAGCAGGTGGAACTGACCGAGCCGTGGCAGGCGGCCGTGGACGCCGGTCACGAAGCGGTGCTCGTGTCGACGGGTCCGGGGAAGATCCAGGCGTTCCACCATCTCGACAAGGCGGACACCTTCCCCGTGCAGGAGGTCGTCGGCGAGACGTCGGCCGACTCCTTCGGCGGGCTGGTGCTGCCGGGCGGGGTCGCCAACCCCGACTTCCTGCGCATGGACGACAAGGCCGTCGCGTTCGTGCGGGACTTCTTCGAACAGGGCCGGCCGGTCGCCGCGATCTGCCACGCCCCCTGGACCCTGGTCGAGGCCGACGTCGTCCGGGGCCGGGTGCTGACCAGCTGGCCCAGCCTGCGGACCGACCTGCGCAACGCCGGCGCCACCTGGGTCGACGAGCAGGTGAAGGTGTGCGACCACGGACCGAACGAACTGGTCACCAGCCGCAAGCCGGACGATCTGAAGGCGTTCTGCGAGGCGTACCTCAAGGTGTTCGAAGCCGGGAAAGCCGCGTAAGCGGCCCCCGGCTCACGTTCAGGTGCCCGGAGTCGTAGGTGTCGTGGTGTCCGCCGCGCCCCGCTCCCGGGCACCTTCGCGTGTGCGGCCCGCGGCCACCGGGCGGCGCGGATTGCGGCGCAGGTACTCGCCCTCCAGCTGCGCCATCCGCTCGTTGTGGGCGCGCAGCGCGTCGTTGGAGCCGTACAGCAGTGCGTCGTGGCGCGTGCGGTGGATGGTCTCCAGTTCCTTCATGAGCTGCTGGTCGTCCAGGCGGTCCGGCTCGACTCCGGTCATCGTGGTGCCCCGCTCGTCGTGTGCGTTCATGGGGTCCGGGTACCCGCCCGGCGGCACAAGCACTACCCCGAACGGCAACCGGGAGGGAGCCATGGAACTCGCTTTCCTGCATCCACTCTACGAACGTCCCGGCCCGTGGGCCTCCGTCTACGTCGACACCTCCCGGCACACGGAGCACACCCCTCGGGAACGGCGGCTGACGGCGCAGGCGATGGCCCGGGAGCTGGCCGGCCAGGGTGCGGACGAGGCGACCTGCCAGGCCGTGCGCCGCGCGCTGGAGGATCTGCGGCACTCCACCGAACCGCACGGCCGCGCGCTGTTCGCCCGGGACGGCGAGGTGGTGCTCGACCCGCCGCTGGCCCGGTCCCCGCAACGCGACCGGGCCCAGTGGGCGCCGCTGCCCCGGGTCGCCCCGCTGCTGGAGCTGGCCGGTGAGGATCCCGTGTGCATCGTCGCCTACGTCGACCGCAGGGGTGCGGACTTCGAGCTGCGCAGCGCGCTCGGCCGGGACGACGCAGGCGGTGTCACCGGGCGGCAGTGGCCGCTGCACCGGACCGGTTCCGTGGACTGGTCGGAGCGCCATTTCCAGCTGCGGGTGGAGAACACCTGGGAGCACAACGCCGCGGAGATCGCCGACGCGCTCGCCGTCTGCCACGAGGAGACCGGTGCCGATCTGCTGGTCCTCGTCGGTGACGACCGGGAGCAGCGCTCCGTGCGCGAGCGGCTGCCGCAGCGGCTGCACGACCTGGTGGTCGAGGCCTCGCACGGCGCCGGCAGCCGCCTGCTCGACGAGGACGTCGAGCGGATCCGCGCGGAGCACATCCGTGACCGCGCCGCCGCCGAACTGGAGCGGTTCCTCGCCGCCCGCAGCCCCGACGACGAGGGCCGCGCGGGTGCCGTGGAGGGCGTGCCGGCGCTGGTCGAGGCCGCGCGCGAGCACCGGATCGACGAGTTGCTGATCCGGCCGGACTCGGCCGACGCGCACCGTGAGGTGTGGATCGGTGAGGATCCGGACCAGCTGGCGGTGCGGCGTACGGACCTGAAGGTGCTCGGTGAGCAGAACTCCTGGTCGGCACGGGCGGACGACGCGCTGATCCGCTCGGCGGTCGCGACGGACGCGCCCGCTCTGTCGGTGTCCCTGGCACCGGGCGCGGGAGCCGACACGCCGGCCGGCGGGCTGGGCGCGCTGCTGCGCTGGAAGTGACCCGCCGCTAGCGAACTCGTTCCACCCGTCGTTCGTCCCACACCGGTTCGGGGGTCTCCCTGACGCGGCCGTCGCTGCCGAAGACCAGGAAGCGGTCGAAGGAGCGGGCGAACCAGCGGTCGTGGGTGACAGCGAGAACCGTGCCCTCGAAGCCCTCCAGGCCTTCCTGGAGGGCTTCGGCCGATTCCAGGTCGAGGTTGTCGGTCGGCTCGTCGAGGAGCAGGGCCGTGACGCCCTGGAGTTCCAGGAGCAGGATCTGGAAGCGGGCCTGCTGGCCGCCGGAGAGGCGGTCGAAGGTCTGCTCGGCCTGCTGGGTCAGTTCGTAGCGGCGCAGGCGTGACATGGCGGCGCCCCGGTCCTGGGAGTGTTCGGTCCACAGGATGTCGAGGAGGGTGCGGCCCAGCAGTTCGGGGTGGGCATGGGTCTGGGCGAAGTGTCCGGGCAGCACGCGCGCGCCGAGTCTCCAGTTCCCGGTGTGGGCCACGCCGTCGCCGGCGAGCAGGCGCAGGAAGTGGGACTTGCCGGAGCCGTTGGAGCCGAGCACGGCGACCCGTTCGCCGTAGAAGACCTCCAGGTCGAAGGGTTTCATCAGGCCGGTGAGTTCGAGCCGCTCGCAGGTGACGGCGCGCACCCCGGTACGGCCGCCCTTGAGACGCATCCTGATGTCCTGCTCGCGCGGGGGCTCCGGCGGCGGTCCCGCCTCCTCGAACTTGCGCAGCCTGGTCTGGGCGGCGCGGTAGCGGGATGCCATGTCGTGGCTGTTCTCGGCGGCCTGGCGCAGCGTCAGGACCAGCTTCTTCAGCTGGGCGTGCTTCTCGTCCCAGCGGCGGCGCAGTTCCTCGAAGCGGGCGAAGCGTTCCTGCCGGGCCTGGTGGAAGGTGGCGAAGCCGCCGCCGTGCACCCATGCGTCGGCGCCCGCGGGGCCCGGTTCCAGGGAGACGATCTTCTGGGCGGCGCGGGCGAGGAGTTCGCGGTCGTGGGAGACGAAGAGGACGGTCTTGCGGGTCTCGGCGAGCCGCTCCTCCAGCCAGCGCTTGCCGGGCACGTCGAGGTAGTTGTCCGGCTCGTCGAGCAGCAGCACCTCGTCGGTGCCGCGCAGCAGCGCCTCGAGGACCAGGCGCTTCTGTTCGCCCCCGGAGAGGGTGCGGACCTCGCGCCACTGCGCCTTCTCGTACGGCACGCCCAGCGCGGCCGTGGTGCAGATGTCCCACAGCGTCTCGGCCTCGTACCCGCGCGCCTCGGCCCAGTCGGCGAGGGCCTGCGCGTAGGCCAGCTGGGCGGCCTCGTCGTCCACCGTCATGAGGGCGTGCTCGGCGGCGTCGACGGCACGGGCGGCCTCCCGGATCCTGGGCTGCGCCACGGACACCAGCAGGTCGCGCACGGTCGTCGCGTCCCGTACGGAGCCGACGAACTGGCGCATGACGCCGAGTCCGCCGGTGACGGTGACGGAGCCGCCGTGCGGCTTCAGCTCGCCGGCGAGGAGGCGCAGCAGGGTGGTCTTGCCCGCGCCGTTGGGTCCGACGAGGGCCACGACGGCCCCCTCCCCCACCCGGAAGGAGGCATCGCCCAGCAGCGCCCTCCCGTCGGGGAGGTAGTACTCGAGGTGCGCGGCTTCCAGGTGACCCATGGTGGGGATTGTGCGGGGTCGTCGGTGCAGGTGGCAAACGGTTTTCAACAGGAGTGTTCCAGAATGCGGAACGCCGGTCTCACCATGCGGCCGACGGGCGTAACGTGGGCGCCCTCCTACGAGAGCGGAAGGGGTGGGTTCGTCATGCCGGAGGCACGGGAGACCGCCGTCTACACGCACGGCCACCACGAGTCGGTGCTGCGGTCGCACACCTGGCGGACCGCCGAGAACTCGGCGGCGTACCTCCTCGGGGTGCTCGAGCCCTCCATGCGGATCCTGGACATCGGGTGCGGGCCCGGCACCATCACCGCGGATCTGGCGGGGCTCGTTCCCGACGGGCACGTCACCGGCCTCGACCGGGAGCCGGCGGTCCTGGAGCAGGCCCGGGCGGTGGCCGGCGAGCGGGGGCTGACGAACACCGGCTTCGCGGTGGGCGACGTGCACGCGCTGGGCTTCCCGGACGACACGTTCTGCGTGGTCCACGCCCATCAGGTGCTCCAGCACGTGGGTGATCCGGTGGGGGCGCTGCGCGAGATGCGGCGGGTGACCAGGCCGGGCGGGTTCGTCGCCGTCCGGGACTCGGACTACGCGGCGATGACCTGGTACCCGCCGTCACCGGGCATGGACGACTGGCTGGACCTCTACCGGCGGGTGGCCCGGGCCAACGGGGGCGAGCCGGACGCCGGGCGGCGGCTGAAGTCCTGGGCGCTCGCCGCGGGCTTCACGGACGTCACCGCGACCTCGGGCACCTGGACCTTCTCGACCGCCGGGGAGCGGGCCTGGTGGAGCGGCCTGTGGGCGGACCGCACGGTGGCGTCGGCCTACGCCGAGCGGGCGGTCGACGGCGGCCACGCCACCCGGCGGCAACTGCGGGACGTGGCCGGGGCGTGGCGGGAATGGGGCGGCCGGGACGACGGCTGGTTCAGCGTGCTGCACGGGGAAATTCTCTGCCGCAAGAAAGCCTGAACCACGTTTTCCGGGCAACCAGGATGTCAGGAGGTTGACATTATGGTCCCCATTCTTCTGGTCCTGTTGCTGGCCCTGATTCTTTTCGGTGCCGGATTCGCGGTAAAGGTTCTCTGGTGGATTGCCCTGGCGGTTCTCATCGTGTGGCTCCTGGGATTCTTCATGCGCAGCACGTCGGCGGGCGGAGGCAGGGGCCGCTGGTACCGGTGGTGAGATGACGGAGCCGCTGGTACCGGTGGTGAGATGACGGGAGATCCCCGGGACTCGGTCCCGGGGATCTCCCGTCTTTTCCGTCCCGGTCCGTCCCGGGAGTCAGTCCCGGGGAAGCAGCGGTCCGAGCGGCCCGAGGTCCAGATTCAGGTCCTCGGGCCGCAGTCCGTAGCGGTCCCGCAGTTCCGCCATGCGGTCCTCGAGCAGCATGAGGGTGAGCCCGACCCGTTCCTCCTGCTCCTCGCTCAGGTCTCCCTCGTCGAACCGGCGCAGCGCCTGCCGCTCCATGAGCTGGCGCAGCAGTTCCACGACGGTGAGCACCAACTTGATCAGGTCGCGTTCGACCGTGTCCGGCTCCAGGTCCAGGCTCCTGCGCCGGCTGCCGTGCGGTTCGACGTGCCGCTCGTCCGGGCCGGCCGTCACCGCGACTCCTCGAAGGGCGAGGGGACCCGCGCGTTCACGGAGCTGATGAGCGCGTTGAGGTCGATACGGACCAGGTCGACGTCCGCGATGCGCAGCGTGATGTCACCCTTGATGACGACCCCGCCGGCCAGGAGCCGGTCGAGCAGGTCCACCAGGGCTATTTCGCGGCGTTCGACGACGGTCACGGCCCCTCCCCCCCGGCGATTTCCTCACCGGCGAACGAATAGGCCGCCCAGGGGCCGGTGAGTTCGACACGCATTCCGGACACGTCGTTCTTCGTGCGGTCCACCTCTTCCACGAATTCCTCGGATTTCACACGGGGCACGAGGTAGGCGGCATTGAGTACATTGCGCCCGGAGGCGCCGGAGAGCGTGGGGTTCTGCGGTGCGTGCAGCCGGGAGTCCTCGGCGGCCCCGGAAAGGGTCTCGTGCAGCCGGGTCGCGAACGTCTCGGCCCGCTGCCACAGATCGTCCTGCGATTTCGTCTGCATCCGCCGCTGCCGCAGATAGTCCCGGCCGGACGCCGGTTTCGGCGCGGGCGCTGCGGGGGTCTCCTGCGCCCGGTCCGCCTCTACGTAGACCTTGACGCCCCACTCGACCCGGCCCTCCAGCCGGTCCAGGGTGCGCAGGAAGCTCTCCTCGCGCGCCTCCATCATGGTCCGTACGCCGCTGTCGTCGCGGAACACGGTGCCGAGCCGCAGCGGCAGCGGGGTCGTGACGGTGGTGAGCGCGTCGATCACGCCCTGGTGGGCGCGGGCGACCGCGGTCAGCCAGTCGAGGTCCTCCAGATGCGCGTGCAGCGGTTCCTCCGCGAAGTCCGCCTCGGGCACGTGGCTGACGACGGCCACCAGGCCGTGATGGGGCAGCAGCCGGGGCGGATCGCCTCCGACCCCGGTCAGTTGTGCCTGGAGCGGCGTGCCGTAGGGGCGGCAGACCGCGTAGACGTACCGCAGTCCGGTCACGGGCTCTCCTCCTGTGCGCGGCGGGGCTCCAGTCCCAGTTCCTCCAGCCGGGCCAGCCGCTCACGCAACTCCGCGTTCTCCCTGGCCAGTTCGTCGCGCCGGGCGCGCGAGGACAGCGCCGGGTCGGACTCCCACCAGTCGATCCCCATCTCCTTCGCCTTGTCGACGGAGGCGACGACGAGCCGCAGCTTGATGGTGAGGAGTTCGATGTCCAGCAGGTTGATGCGGATGTCACCCGCGATCACGACGCCCTTGTCGAGCACCCTTTCCAGGATGTCGGCGAGGTTGGCACCGCTGCCCTGGCCGTACGGCTCGGGAAGCCGGCTGGGGGTCGTCATCGGCGGCTCCGGCTTTCGGGCTGCTCTTCCTCAGCCTCATCCTCGTACTCGTCCTCCGGGTACTCGTCCTCCTCGTACGCGTCCTCGGGCTCCTCGGCTCCTTCGGCCCCGGTCTCCTCGTCCTCCTCGGGTTCCGTACCGGCTTCGTCCTCGGCCTCGGCTTCGTCCTCGGCCTCGGTCTCGGCTTCGGCTTCGTCCTCGGGTTCGGCCTCGTCCTCGGGTTCCTCGTCGTACTCGTCCGAAGGGGCCTCGTTCTCCTCCTCGGAGGGGCCTTCGTTCTCCTCCTCGGCGAGGGCGTCCTCGTGGCTGCGGACGACCTCGCCGTCGCGGATCTCGCCCCGCCAGCTGTCCTGGGCCTCGCCCTTGATGGTGATGAAGCGGGCGAAGTGCTTCAGGTCGAGCCGGGCGCGGCGGCCCTGGGCACGCCAGATGTTGCCCGTCTTCTCGAAGAGGCCCGTCGGGTAGTACTCGATGACCAGCAGGACCCGGGTGAGGTTGTCGGCGAGGCGGTGGAAGGAGACGACGCCCCTCGTCGTACCCTTGGCGCCCTCCGAGGACCAGGCGATGCGGTCGTCGGGGACCTGCTCGGTGGTCTTCGCCTTCCAGCTGCGGTTGGACCACCAGATCTTCGCCTGCCAGTCCGACGTGGTGTCGTCGGACTTGTTGGCGCTCTTGACGCCCTTGGCGAAGGTGCTGAAGTCCTGGTACTGGGTCCACTGGTCGTACGCGGTGCGCAGCGGGACCCCGACATCGATGTACTCCATGATGACGGTGGGCTTCTGACCGGCGGAGCTCTTGCGCTTGCCCTTGCCGCCCAGGCCCTTCAGCGCGCCCATCACGTTGTCCTTGGCCCGTGAGACACCTAGTTCGACGGCGCTGCGCAGAGGGCTCTTGCCTTCGGCGATCTTGCGGCCGCCGTCGAGGGCGAGCTTGGCGAAGCCCGGGCTGTTGCCCTCGGCGATGTCGTTGAGCTTGTTCGTGGTCTCGCCGAGCTTGTGGCCGAGACCGGTCAGCAGCCGGGTGGCCTGCGCCGCGAGGTAGTCCTGCAGTTCGCCCTTGAGCCGGTCGGCGGCCTCGCTGTGGGCCACGTCGGCGAGCGGGTTCCTCCCCGCTCCGTTCTGTGCGGCGGAACCGGCCCGTCCGAGGGTCTCGGTCATCACTCACCGCCTCCCTTCGACGTACGGGAGCGGGCGCCGCGGGACGCGGCCGCGGTCTTCTTGGCGGGAGCCGTCCTCTTCGCCGCCGCCTTCTTCACGGGGGCCGCCTTCTTCCCCGGCGCCTTCTTGGCGACCCCCTTCCTGGCCGGCCGCTCGGCGGCCGGCTCGTCCTCGTCCGGCGACTCCCGGTCCTCCGCCTCCGCGTCCTCGGCGTGTTCCTCGTCGGCGTCGTCCTTCGGACCGCTGCCCGTCAGCCGGTCCCGCATGTCGGCGGTACGGCCGTGCAACCGGTCGGCGAGGGAGTCGAGCTGCCGCTCGACCAGCGCTCCGGAGGCCGCCTTGCCGACGCCCCGCAGATCACCGCGCAGCTGGTCGCCGATCTCCTTGAACTGCGGATTGTCCCGCAGCTGCTGGGACACCAGGTCGGCGACCGCGCGCGGGCTGAGGTTCAGCTTCTTGCCCGCCACCAGGCCTCCGACGGCGAGCGCCATCTTCAGCTTCTTGGTCCGTCCGAGGAGATATCCGGCCCCGATCGCGAGGCCCATTCCCGTTCGATTCACTGTCCTGCCGTCCCGTCCCCTGTACCCGCGCCGGTGCGCGTTGCGGTTTCCAACCGGTCGAGGAGTTCGTCCTCCTGCCGGTCGAACTCCTCCTCGGTGATCTCTCCGGCCTCCAACTGCTCCTCCAGCCGAGCCAGTTCGGCCCGTATCGTGGCGGGGTCGTAGTAGATGCGTTCCGCTTCCCGGAGCACCTGCCGGATGGCCCAGCCGCTGCCGCGCACCGGAGCGAACGGCAGCAGCAGGACCTCGGAGATCAGCCCCATGTCGTCACCCCGCTCCGGCGTCCGTTCCGCCGGCTGCGGCGCCCGCCGGCTCGGCCGGGCCGGGCTCGACGAAGCTGTACGGCGGCAGCGGGCCGTTCAGACGCACTTCGAGGTGGGGCAGGTCCTTGCGGGCCTGTTCCACCGCTTCCAGGAACTCCGCCGCCGTCTCCCGCTTCACCAGGTACGACACATTGGCGAGCCAGCCCGTGGACTCGGGGCCGACGCTCACCGCGTCGGCGGCCGCTTCCAGGGCGCGCTCCAGCGCGGTGGCGTCCTCGGCCTCCTTGGCCTTGACCGCGGCGGCGACCATCTCGCCGAGCTGGATCTTCTGCTCGTAACTGCCGCCACCGGACTTCCGGTTGGCCTCCGCGAGGGCGCGGATCTCCGGGTTGCCGGCCATCACGTGGTGCAGGACGGCGTCCTCGACGTGGTTGGCCTTGACGTTGTACTCGACCCGGCCGTCCAGGGCCCGCAGCCGCTCCCCGTAGTGCTCGGCGCGCTCGGCCAGGACACCGGTGACGGCGTCGTCGTCCGGGGCGACGCTGCCGAAGCGCATGGGCAGCACACAGCCGGCCGCGCCGGCCTCGCTGAGCACGTTCTGGTGGGCGAGCAGTTCCCTGCGCTTGGGCCGCAGGCCCTCGGGGGCGTCACTGACCAGGGCCGCCAGTTCACCCTCGCGCAGGACACGCACCGGCAGCGACGGGTCACCGACGCCGCCCACACCCTCGGGGAGCCCGGGGTGCGAGACCGCCGTGATGCCGTAGATGTACGTGCTCACTCCTGCTCCTCCTTCCGGCGGGCCGCGGTGCTCTTGCGGGCCCGCGGACGGGACTCGGTCTCGCGCTCCGAGTCGCCCTCACGCGCCTGCTTGAAGGCGCCGGAGATGGTCTCGGCGGCACCGGACAGCGCCCCCTTGGACTTGCCGCGGGCGCCGGACTCGGTGACCTCCCCGACGATCTCGGGCAGGCCCGGGCTCTTGCGGGGCCCCGCCTCCAGGTCGAGGCGGTTGCACGCCTCGGCGAAGCGGAGATAGGTGTCGACGCTGGCGACGACGACACGGACGTCGATCTTGAGAATCTCGATGCCGACCAGGGACACGCGCACGAAGGCGTCGATGACGAGCCCCCTGTCCAGAACAAGCTCAAGCACGTCGTAAAGGCCGCTGCTGCCGCCTCCACCACCGGTCTGCTGTGCCGGTACGACTGTCATGCCGACTGTCCCTCCTTGTCTGTGAGTGTGGATTCGGCCGGGCGGCCTACCGGCCGCCGGGCCTGTGCGAGTCGGCCCGCCCGCGCTCGTAACGGCGGACGCGCCGGTACCCGGTGAGCTCACCGTCGGGATCCAGCTCGACCTGGTAACTCGCCATCAGGCTCATCGTGTCGGGCACCCGCTCGAGTTCGAGGACCTCGACCTCCAGCGACCAGCCCTCCTCCGTCTGCTCGAAGGACGACACGGACTCGGCTTCCATTCCGGTGAGCTCCGCGAGCTGGCCGCGCGCCTGGCGCAGCAGCTCCATCGGGCTCGGCCGCTTGGTGCTTTTGTTGCTGTCCGTTGATTTGTGGGATTCCTGTGAGTCATGGGTTTCCTGTGAACCCTGTGGCTCTTCGGTGTTCTTCGTGTTCGACATGGCCACCTCCCCCTTCGTGTGGCCGCAAGTGTGTTCGCCAAACCTCCGTATGCTCAGCCGTTGCCCACGGCCGGGCATCGTGCCCGGTCGGAAAGGTGCCGACGCCGTTCAGTCGCGCAGTGCCGCCAGCCGGCGACGGGCGGGGCCCAGGGCGCGTCCCCGGCGCGGCAGGCCCGCCCACGGATCGGTGCGGGCCTGCTCGACGGCGTCGGCGACGGTCCAGCGGCGGGCGTGCAGGTCCGGATCGTCCAGCTGGTCCCAGGAGACGGGCAGGGCCACGGGGGCGCCGGGCAGGGCCCGGACCGTGTAGGGGGCGACCGCGGTCTGCGCGTAGGCGTTGCGCTGCACGTCGAGGTAGAGCCGGTCGCCGCGGTCCTTCTTGCGGGCGGCGGTGGTGAGCCGGTCGGGGTGGGCGGCGGCGAGGGTCTCGGCGACCTCGCGGGCGAAGGCGCGCACGTCGTCGAAGTCGTGGGCGCCGGTCAGCGGCACGATGACGTGCAGGCCCCGGGAGCCGGTGGTCATCAGCGCCGAAGGCAGGTCCAGCCCGTCCAGCAGCTCCCCCAGCAGCCGCGCCGCCTCCCGCACCGTCTCGAAGTCGTCGCCGGAGGGGTCGAGGTCGAAGACCAGCCGGTCCGGCCGGTCGATCCGACGGGCGCGGGACAGCCAGCGGTGCAGGGTGATGCCGGCCTGGTCGACGAGGTAAAGGAGGGTGGCGGTGTCGTCGCACACGGTGTGCGTGACGGTGCCGCCCTCCTTGGCGACCTCGGCGCGGGTGATCCAGTCCGGGTAGCTCTCCGGGGTGTTCTTCTGCATGAACGCCGGGCCGTCGATGCCGTCCGGGCGCCGGTCCAGCATCAGCGGGCGGCCCCGCAGGTGCGGCAGCATGAACGGGGCGACGGCCCGGTGGTAGTCGACGAGGTCGCCCTTGGTGTACTCCCCGGCGTCCTGGCCGCCGGGGAAGAGCACCTTCCCCGGCCGGTGGATCTCCACCGTGCGACGGCCCGCCCGGACGGTGCGCGCACCGTCGTCACTCACGACACGATCGCCTCCCCCACCAGCAGCCGGCCGGCCGCCGCGATCGACTCGGCGTCGATGCCGGCGGCGTGCAGCTGCTCCTCCGGGGAGGCCGAACCCGGCATGGTGCGGACGGCCAGCCGCACCAGGCGCGGTACGGGACTCCCGTCGGCGAAGGCCTCCGCGACCGCGTCCCCGAGGCCGCCCTCCGGGTGGTGGTCCTCCACCGTCATCAGACAGCCGGTCTCCTCGGCGGCCGTGCGCAGCGTCTCCCGGTCGACCGGCTTCACCGAGTACAGGTCGATCACCCGTACGGCGATGTCCTCCCCCTCCAGGGCCTCCGCGGCGGCCAGCGCCTCGGACACGGTGACGCCCGCCGCGACGAGGGTGAGCCGGTCGCGGGCGGAGGAGCGCAGCACCTTGCTGCCGCCGACGGGGAACTCCTCGTCGGGGCCGTAGATCACCGGGCTCGCACCGCGCGAGGTGCGCAGGTAGCGGATGCCGTCCAGGCCGGCCATCGCGGCGACCAGCCGCGCGGTCTGGTTGGCGTCGCACGGGTACAGCACGGTCGAGCCGTGCACCGCCCGCATCATCGCCAGGTCCTCCAGGCCCATCTGGCTGGGGCCGTCCTGGCCGATGGCGACGCCCGCGTGCGAGCCGACGAGGTTGATCCCGGAACCGCTGACCGACGCCATGCGGATGAAGTCGTGGGCGCGGGTGAGGAAGGCCGCGAAGGTGGCGGCGTACGGCGTCCAGCCGCGCGCGGCCATGCCGACCGCCGCGGCGACCATCTGCTGCTCGGCGATGTAGCACTCGAAGTAGCGCTCGGGGTGTTCCTTGGCGAAGGCCTCCGCACGGGTGGAGTCGCCGACCTCTCCGTCGAGGGCGACGACGTCGCCGCGCGCGGTGCCGAGGGCGGTCAGGGCCTCACCGAAGGCGTTCCGGGTGGCCACCTCCTCGCCCTTGTCCCAGCGGGGCAGTTCGGGCCGGCCGGTGTGCCGGGCGGGCGGCGCCCCGTCGGCGGACGGCCGCTCCACCCGGATGCGCAGGTCGCGGGGGCCGCCCAGCTCGGCGATCGCCTCCTCGGCCTCGGGCAGCGGTTTGCCGTGCAGGCCCTCGCGGTCCTGGACCGCCTCGACGCCCTTGCCCTTGAGGGTGCGGGCGAGGACCGCGGTGGGCCGGCCCTTGGTGGAGAGGGCCTCCCCGTAGGCGCGGTCGACGGCGTCCACGTCGTGACCGTCCACTTCGACGGTGTGCCAGCCGAAGGCCTGGAAGCGGCGGGCGTAGGCGTCCAGGTCGTGGCCGTGCCGGGTGGGGCCGCGCTGCCCGAGCCGGTTGACGTCCACGATCAGCGTGAGGTTGTCCAGGTTCTCGTACGCGGCGTGCTCGGCGGCTTCCCAGACCGAGCCCTCGGCCAGTTCGCTGTCGCCGCACAGCACCCACACCCGGTGGTCGGCGTGGGCCGGCCGCTTCCCGGTCAGCGCGATGCCCACGCCGACGGGGAGGCCCTGGCCGAGGGAGCCGGTGGCCGTCTCCACCCAGGGCAACCGCCGTGGGGTGGGGTGCCCTTCGAGGCGGCTGCCGTTCTTGCGGAAGGTGAGCAGTTCCTCGTCGTCGATGGCACCGGTCGCCTTGTAGGTGGCGTACATCAGGGGTGAGGCGTGACCCTTGGAGAGAACGAAGCGGTCGTTGCCCGGGTGGTCGGGGCGCTCGAAGTCGTAGCGGAAGTGACGGGCGAACAGCACGGCCATCAGGTCCGCCGCCGACATCGACGACGTGGGGTGCCCGGAGCCCGCGGCGGCCGCGGCACGGACACTGTCCACCCGCAACTGCTGTCCGAGCTCGACGAGTTCACCGGTGTTCATGAGTCTCCTTCGGTGGGTCGGTCGGTGCGTTTGACGGGGCCGGGCGCGACGTCGGGACCGGGTGGCGGCTGATCGGGGGGCGGGGTGACGGCGGGCCGGTTCTTGGCGGGCCGGTTCTTGGCGGGCTCGCCGCCCGGCTGACTCTTCGCCGGCTCACCGCCCGGCTGACTCTTCGCCGGCTCCGAACCCGGCCGCCCCGGCTTGCCCGGCACCCGCGCCAGCTCCGGCGACGCCGTGTCCAGCGGCACCGACCAGGACCGTACGAGCCCCAACTGGACGGCCTGGCGCGGCAGTACGGCGTCGAGGAGCCAGTCGGCGGCCACCCGGACCCGGTTGCCCGGCATCGCCGCGAGGTGGTAGCCGCGGGTGACCGCACCCGCCGCCACGCCGGACAGGTTCACGCCGAGCGGGTTGGCAGCGGCCTTGACGCCGCCCAGGTCCACCACGAACCCCATGTCCTTGTGCCGGTAGGCGCGCCGCTCGCCGTCACCGAACGACGCGGCGACGTTGTGCGCACACACCTTGCCCTGCCGCCAGGCGTGCTGCGCGGTCATCGGGGTGTACGAGCCGGGCTTCTCCAGATCGGGCACCGCGGCCGCGTCCCCACAGGCGAACACCTCCGGCCGGCCCGGCACTCGCAGGTGCGGGTCGACGAGCAGCCGGCCGCGTTCCATGGGCAGTCCGAGGGACTCGGCGAGCGGGTCGGGGCGTACGCCCACGCACCACACCAGGGTGCGGGTGTCGACGAACTCCCCGTCGGTCAGCAGCACTCCGTCGTGCGTGGCCTCCTTCACGGAGGTCCCCATCCGCACGTCCACGCCCCGTTCCCGCAGCACGGTGTCGGCGGTGCGGGAAAGCCGTTCGTCCAGCTCGGGCAGGACCCGGTCGGCGATGTCCAGCAGCATCCAGCGCGGCCGCATCCCGGTCCGCATCGGGTGCCTGGCGACCTGTGCGTCGGTGAACAGCTGCCCGTGCGCGGCGACTTCGGTGCCGGTGTAGCCGGCGCCGACCACGACGAACGTGCAGCGGGCGGCGCACCGCTCGGGGTCGTCGGTGGCGGCGGCGAGTTCCACCTGCCGGGTCACGTGGTCGCGCAGGTACAGGGCTTCGGGCAGGCCGCGGAAGCCGTGGGCGTGCTCGGCGACACCGGGGATCGGCAGCAGTTTGTTGACGCTGCCGGCCGCGAGGACCAGCCGGTCGTAGCCGAGGGTGCCGCCCTCGCCCTCGGGGCCGGTGTAGTGGACCTGCCGCGCGTCGAGGTCGATGCGGTCGGACTCCCCCAGCACCAGCTTCACGTGCGGCAGCGTGCCGGAGAGGGAGACGGTGACCCGGCGCGGTTCCAGGATGCCGGCGGCGACCTGAGGCAGCAGGGGCAGGTACAGGAAGTAGTCGGTGGGGTTGAGCAGGACGATCTCGGCGCGGCCACGGGCCAGCCGGGAGAGTGTCTGCGCCGTGCGGTACCCGGCGAAGCCGGCACCGACGATCACAATGCGGGGTCGACTCACGGTTCGCCTCCGGCGCTGTCGCGTACGTCGGGAGACTTCCGCGTCCCCCTGACCGGGGCCGCCAAACGTCCGCCGGTTTCCGCCGGGCCCCCCGGGTACCCGGGCCCGGACCCGAACCGCCCACGTCGCGGAGGCAACCCCCATGCCCGAGTACGGCTACTTCCTCTCGTGCGAGCAGTACGGTCCCGCCGAGCTGATCGAGCAGGCGCGGATGGCCGAGCAGGCCGGATTCCACGCCCTGTGGATCTCGGACCACTACCACCCGTGGAACGACGAACAGGGGCAGAGTCCCTTCGTGTGGTCGGTGATCGGCGCGCTGTCCGAGGCGGTGTCGCTGCCGGTGGGGACGGCGGTGACCTGCCCGACCGTGCGGACGCACCCGGCGGTGGTGGCGCAGGCGGCGGCCACGAGCGCGGTGATGTCGCCCGGGGAGTTCCGGCTGGGCGTGGGCACGGGCGAGGCGCTGAACGAGCACATCCTCGGGGACGCCTGGCCGCCCGCGCACGTACGGCTCGAGATGCTGGAGGAGGCCATCCAGGTGATGCGCCGGCTGTTCACCGGCGAGGAGGTCAACCACCACGGCACGCACTACACGGTGGAGAACGCCCGCCTGTACACCGTGCCGGACGAGCCCGTCCCGATCGACATATCGGGCTTCGGTCCGGCGGCGACCAAGCTCGCCGCCCGGGTCGGCGACGGCTACATCACGATGATGCCGGACGCCTCGATGGTGGAGCAGTACCGCAAGGGCGGGGGTGGCGGGAAACCGGTCAGCGGCGGCACCAAGGTCTGCTACGGCACCGACCGTGACGCGTGCGTGCGCACCGTGCACCGGCTCTGGGCCAACGAGCAGCTGCCCGGCGAACTGGGTCAGGTGCTCCCGTCGCCGAAACACTTCGAGCAGGCGCAGACCCTGGTCACCGAGGACATGGTGCGGGAGAACCGGGTGTGCGGCGACGACGTGGACGAGCACGTCGCCGAGCTCCGGCAGTTCGCCGACGCGGGTTTCGACCGGATCTACGTCAACCAGATCGGCCCCGACCTGCGCGGCTTCTTCGACTTCTACCGCACCAAGGTGCTGCCGCAGCTCCAGCAGGCCGGCTGAGCCTGGGGGAGGACGGACCGACCATGGAACTGCACCGACCCGCCGTCTCCGTCTACACCGTGCCGGCCGACGCCCCGGAGGCCGACTCCACGCTGGCCTGGGACTCCACGACGGTGGTGATCGCCGAGGTGTCGGCGGGCGACGCGACCGGCACCGGCTGGACGTACGGTCCGCCGGCGGTCGGCGACTTCCTCAGCGGGCATCTCGCACCGCTCGCGGAGGGCATGAGCGCGCTGGACATACCGGCCGTGCACGACGCGATGAGCCGCTCGGTGCGCAACGCCGGCCGGCCGGGCATAGCGGGCTGCGCGATCTCGGCGCTGGACATCGCGCTGTGGGACCTCAAGGCGCGGCTGCTGGAGCTTCCGCTGGTGCGGCTGCTGGGGGCGTGCCGGGAACGGGTGCCGGTGTACGGCAGCGGCGGCTTCACCACGTATCACGACACGCACATGGCGGCACAGCTCAACGGGTGGGTGCACGGGCAGCACATCCCACGTGTGAAGATCAAGATCGGTGAGGGCTGGGGGCGGGAGGTGACCCGTGACCTGCACCGGGTGCGGGCCGCCCGGCACGTCATCGGCGAGCACGCCGAGCTCTACGTCGACGCGGGCGGGGGGTACACCCGCAAGCAGGCGGTGCGGGTCGGTCACGCGCTCGCCGAGCACGGGGTGGGCTGGTTCGAGGAGCCGGTGTCCTCGGACGACCTGACCGGTCTGCGGCTGGTGCGGGACGCCGTGGTGAGCGACGTGGCCGCCGGGAAGTACGGGTCCGACCTGCCGTACTTCGCCCGGATGATCACGGCCGGGGCGGTGGACTGCCTCCAGGTGGACGCGACGCGCTGCGGCGGGCTGACCGAGTTCCTGCGCGCGGCGGCGCTGGCCCGGGCGCACGGTCTGGAGGTGTCGGGGCACCGCGCCCCGCACGTCCACGCGGCGGTGGCGGCCGCCGTCCCGAACCTGCGGCATCTGGAGTGGCCCCATGACCACGTCCGGATCGAGGACATGCTCTTCGACGGCGCCCTGGACCCCACGGGCGGCACGATCAGCCCCACCGGGGGCCTCGGCCACGGTCTGACGCTGCGGACGGAGGACGTCGCGGAGTACAGGGTG
This sequence comes from Streptomyces sp. NPDC059454, assembly GCF_042749965.1. NCBI lineage: Bacteria > Bacillati > Actinomycetota > Actinomycetes > Kitasatosporales > Streptomycetaceae > Streptomyces > Streptomyces sp. NPDC059454. Next base: position 17,236 of record NZ_JBHYVC010000005.1, read on the forward strand.
GGCTGACCGGCCGGCTCCGCAGGAGACGGGTCGGCCTGCGGGCTGTCGCCTCCTCGCCGAACCGGCCGCGGACGCCGAAGTCCCGGTCACCACGACGGCCTTGCGGTTCCGCGACAGGAGCGGTGCCGTCGGCTTCCTCCAGCCGGTCAGTCCCGGCGGCGGGAGGCGTCGGGGTCGGAGGCCGGCCGCGGCGGTACGACGCCGGCGGTGGGCGGTGCGGACGGCACCGGCGGGACGGGGACCGACCGGCCGCCGGGCGCGGTGGCCCCCGCGGGAACGGTCCCGGACGCCGTGGGCCGGGCCGCGGCGCGCAGGACGAGGGCCAGCACGCCCAGGATCACGGCCGTGATCAGTGCGGCGGCCCAGCCCGGCAGGACCAGGGCGAGGGCGAGGCCCACGGCCAGCGACACGGCCGCGCCCGCGTACAGGGCGGCGGCGCCGGATCCGGCGTACAGGGCGGCCCTGCGGCGCTGTCCCCGCACCTGTGCGCGCAGTTCGTCGCGCACGGTCTCACGGGCCACCTGTGCCAGCTCGTCGACCAGGTGCTTGTCCAGATGCTCCAAGTGCTCCAAGCGCTGCATGGGCGTCGGGTACCCGTGCCCGGGGGTGCGTAACGCCCGTGGGCACGGGGTGTGGAGATCGTCCGCGCCGGAGGCCTGGCCGCGACCGCCCCAACTAGGCTCGTCCCCATGGAGATTCTGGGTGCCACACTGCGTGTCTGCGTCGACGACATCGAGACCGCCATCCCCTTCTACGAGCGACTGGCGGGCGGCAGGGCCCTCCGGTTCGAGCGGGGCGGCGTCCAGGTCGCCGCGGTCGGCTGCTTCCTGCTGATGAGCGGTCCCGCGGCCGAACTGGACGTGCTGCGCAGGGTCGCCGCGACCATCGCGGTCAAGGACGTCGAGGAGACCCGTCAGGTGCTCGCGGAGCTGGGCGCCGACATCCTCGCGGGCCCGCTCCCCACCCCCGTGGGCCGCAACCTCATCGCGCGGCACCCGGACGGGGCGGTCTACGAGTACGCGGACCGCCGCTCCTGACGCGCCCGGCCGGCGACCGCGTGGACAGGGGCGCCCCACGTCGGGTCCGGGCAGGGGCGGACAGCACCGTGCCGGTGAGGAGCGCGCCGGGGCCCACGGGGAGTCCGGGCGTCAACGCCCCCTCGTCATCTCGCTGGTGATCGCCCAGCGTTGGTGGTCGCGCCAGGCACCGTCGATGAAGAGCATCTTCGGCGAGAAGCCCTCCAGGCGGAAACCGCAGGCGCGGGCGAGGGCGATGGAGGCGGCGTTGCCGGGCTGTACGTTGATCTCCAGACGGTGCAGCCGCATCGGGCCGAAGGCGTACCGCACCACGAGGTCCAGGCCCTCGCGCATCAGCCCGCGCCCGGCCGCGTGCGCGAAGGCGCCGTAGCCCAGCACACCGCACAGGAAGCCGCCCTCGACGATGTTGTTGATGTTGATGAACCCGGCGAGGGCGCCGTCCGCCTCCTTCTCGCAGACCAGGAACCCCGCCTTGGTGGGATCCGCGATCAGCCGCCCCGCGTACGCGGCGTACGCGTCCTGGCTGTCCGGCGGGAACAGCCAGGGGTGGTGGAGGTCCTTGCTCTCCCGGGCGCGGGCGGTGAATTCGGCGCCGTCCGCGTGGGTGAAGTGACGGAGCCCCACGCGGCGGTCTTCGGCGAGGTAGCGGGAAGCGGTGTGCGGCACCCCGCCACCCTACGACGGGCCCGCGTGCGACGCGGGCCGGTCAGCTCAGCGCCGGTTCGTCCAGGACCAGCGTGCCCGCGGCGGCGTCGAGTTCGGCCGTGACACCGAAGGGAACGGTGAGCGCGTCGGCGCAGTGCCCGAACCCGAACTGCTCGGCCACCGGCACGCCGAGGCCGCCGAGCCGGTCGGCGAGCAGCGCCCGCACCCCGGCGTACGGCTCGCACTGCGCCCAGGAACCGAGCAGCAGCCCACAGACCCCGTCCAGCCAGCCGGCTCTCAGCAGCTGGGTGAGACAGCGGTCGAGCCGGTACGTCTCCTCACCCACGTCCTCCAGGCACAGCAGTCCGCCGCGCGCGGAGGGTCTGGCGTGCGGGGTGCCGAGGTCGGCGGCGAGCAGGGAGAGACAGCCGCCGAGGGTGACGCCGCGCGCCCGCCCGGGGACCAGTGCTGTGCCGTCGGAGGTGAGGGTGCGGACCGTCTCGGGGGCGAAGAGGGTGGCCCTGAGATGGTCCTGCGCCCGCGCGCTCTTCACGAAGTCGACGCCCGCGGCCATCGGCCCGTGCAGGGTGACCAGTCCGAGCCGGACCGCGAACGCCTCGTGCAGGGCGGTGATGTCGCTGAACCCGACGAACACCTTCGGCCCGGCCGCCCGCATCGCCTCCCAGTCGAGCGCGTCGACCATGCGCTGTACGCCGTAGCCGCCGCGGGCGCAGATCACCGCGTCGACGGCGGGGTCGCACCACGCGGACTGCAGATCGGCGGCCCGGTCGGCGTCGGTGCCCGCGAGATAGCCGAACCCGCCGTGCCGGCCGAGGACATGGGGGGCCACCACCGGATCGAGGTCCCAGCCGCGCAGCACGTCGAGCCCGGCCCGGAGCCGCTCCTCGGGCACCGGACCGCTGGGCGCGACCACGGCCACCCGGGCACCGGGGGCGAGGCGGGCCGGCCGCCGCAGCGGTTCGACCCGGCTCACGCACCCAGCTCCAGGGTCGGCACGCCGGGCGGTTTCATCCCGAACACCTGGGCGTACAGGGACAGTTCAGCCTCCAGAGCGCGCACCATGGTCTCCATCCGCCGGAAGCCGTGCCCCTCGTCCTCGAAGGTGAGGTAGGCGTGCGGCACGCCCCGGCCGGCCAGCCGGGCCAGGAAGCGCTCGCACTGCGCGGGCGGGCAGATCACGTCGTCCAGTCCCTGGAGCATCAGGAAGGGCACGGAGAGCCGGTCGGCGTGTTCGACGGGCGAACGCTCCACGTACCGCTCGGGCACCTCGGCGCGCGGGCCGATCAGGCTCTCCAGGTACTGGGACTCGAAGTCGTGGGTCTCCCCCGTGCCCCAGCCGGTGAGGTCGAGCACCGGGTAGCTGATGGTGCCGCAGGCGTAGACGTCGGTCGTGGTGAGCGAGGCGGCGGTGGTCCAGCCGCCGGCGCTGCCGCCCCGGACGGCGAGCCGGTCGCGGTCGGCGGTGCCCTCGTCGGCGAGGGCCAGCGCGACGGCGGCGCAGTCCTCGACGTCGACCACGCCCCACTGTCCGCGCAGCCGGTTGCGGTACTCCCGCCCGTATCCGGTGGAGCCGCCGTAGTTGACCTCGGCGACACCGATGCCGCGCGAGGTGAAGTAGGCGATCTCCAGGTCGAGCACGAGCGGCGCCCGGCCGGTGGGGCCGCCGTGCGCCCAGATCACGTACGGGGGACGCTCGTCCGCGGGGCCCGCGTATCCGGGGTGGTGCGGCGGGTGGACGTGGGCGTGGATCTCCCGGCCGTCCGGTCCGGTGAACGTGCGGACCCGCGGCTCGGGGTAGTGGGCCGGGTCCACGGCGTCCTCGTGGCGGGAGCCGATCACCCGGGCGTGACCCGTACGGGTGTCCAGCTCCACCACTTCGGGGGCGCTGCGCGGTCCGGCCCCCACGGCGACGACCCGCTCGCCGTGTGCCGCGAGGGTGGGCGTGAACTCGCTCCACGGGCCGACGGCGTCGACGACCTCGCAGGTCTCGGGGTCGAGGACGCCGAGCACGGGTGCGCCCCGGCCGTGCAGGACGGCGATCAGGCCGCTGTCCAGCGGGGCGAACCAGCTCAGACCCAGCTTCCACAGCGGTCCGCCGAACTCCTCCTCGCGCGGGCAGACCGGCTCCCCGTCCCGGTAGAGGTTCCACCAGCCGGTGCGGTCGCTCGCGTACAGCAGCCGGCCGTCGTGGGTCCAGTCGGCCTGGGCGACGGACTCCTCGGGTCCGCCGGCCACCGTACGGGCGTCGCGCAGGGTGCCCTCGGCGGCGACGTCGGCGACGAGCAGCTCGGTGCCGTCCCACGGCATGCGCGGATGGTCCCAGCCGAGCCAGGCGGCGCGCCGTCCGTCGGGCGAGAGCCGCGGCCCGGTGACGAACCGGTGCCGGCCGTCGCTCAGTTCCCGCACGGCGTCCCGGTCGTCCGCGGCGGAGCCGTCCAGCGGTACGGCGGCCAGGACGCGGCGTACGTCGCCGGGGCCGGCCCCGGTGAACTCCTCCAGGACGCACCACACCTCGCCGCGCTCCGGCAGCAGCACCGGTTCGGCCCAGCGCAGCCCCTGCCCGACCGGGGACACGGGGGTGAGCGGGCGGGGCTCGCCTCCGGGCTCGTACCGGTACAGGCGCTGGTCGGCGAAGTTCACGAACACCACGAGCGGGACGCCGTCCCGGACGGTCCCGGCCCAGGGGCGGCCGCCGTACTCGTGGACGCGGCTGCGCACGTTCCACGGCGCGGGCAGGACGGACTCCTCGCTGCCGCCCGCCCGTCTCCCGCCACCACCCTTCCGAGAAGGCGCTTCGCGCCCCACCTCCTCGATGTGCCGCCGCACCAGGGTGCGCCGGCCGCCCTCGGCGGGCCGGGGCTCGGTCCACCACACCTCGTCACCGACGAAGCCCGCGAACTCGGGGCCGCCGTCGTGTGCCGCGGCCGTGGCCGCGTCGATGGGCGAGGGCCACTCGCCGTACGCCAGGGTCCGCACCGTCTCCCCCACTCGCTCAGGCCGTCCGCAGGAACCGGTCGAGGACCCGGACACCGAAGTGGAGCGCCTCGACCGGGACGCGCTCGTCGACCCCGTGGAAGAGGGCCTGGTAGTCGAAGCCCTCCGGCAGCTTCAGCGGCGCGAATCCGTAGCCGGTGATGCCCAGCCGGGAGAACTGCTTGGCGTCCGTGCCGCCGGACATGCAGTACGGCACCACATGCCCCTCGGGTGCGAACTCCTCGACGGCGGCCCGCATCCGGGCGTACGTCGGCGAGTCCACCGGTGCCTGGAGCGCCACCTCGTGGTGCTCGAACTCCCAGTCGACGTCCGGCCCGGTGAGGCGGTCCATGGTCGCGCGGAACTCGGCCTCGGCGCCCGAGAGATACCGGCCGTCGACGTGTGCCACGGCCTCCCCGGGGATCACGTTGACCTTGTAACCGGCTTCCAGCATCGTCGGGTTGGCGCTGTTGCGGACGGTGGCCTCGACGAGCTTCCCGGCCGTGCCGAGCTTGTCGAGGAGCGTGTCCACGTCGGACAGGTCCGTCTGGATGCCGTACACGGCGGCGAGTTCGGTGAGCGCGGCGCGCACGGTCGGTGTGAGCCGCAGCGGCCACTCGTGCTCGCCGATGCGGGTGATGGCGGCGGCGAGGCGGGTCACCGCGTTCTCCCCGTTGACCTTGGAGCCGTGCCCGGCCCGGCCGCGCGCGGTGAGCTTCATCCAGGCCGTGCCGCGCTCGCCGGCCGCGATCGGGTACAGCTGCCGTCCGCCGCCGTCGTGGAAGGTGAACGCGCCCGACTCGCTGACGCCCTCGGTGCAGCCCTCGAAGAGCTGGGCGTGCCGGTCGGCGAGGAAGCCGGAGCCGTCCTCGGCGCTGGCCTCCTCGTCGGCGGTGAACGCGATGACGATGTCGCGCCGGGGCCGTACGCCCTCGCGCGCCCAGGCCCGCACCACGGCGAGGATCATCGCGTCCATGTTCTTCATGTCGACCGCGCCGCGGCCCCAGACCACCCCGTCGCGGACCTCTCCGGAGAACGGGTGCACGCTCCAGTCGGCGGCCTCCGCCGGGACGACGTCCAGATGGCCGTGGACGAGCAGCGCGTCGGCCGACGGGTCGGTGCCCTCCAGCCGGGCGACGACGTTGGCACGCCCCGGGGTGCGTTCGAGGAGCACCGGCTCGAGTCCCGCCTCGGCGAGCCGTTCGGCGGCGTACTCGGCGGCGGGCCGCTCCCGGCAGTCGCCCCCGCCCCTGTTGGTCGTGTCGATCCGGATCAGGTCGGACGTGAACGTCACGACCTCGTCCAGGGCCCGTTCGTCAGCCATACTGCTCCTCCACCGCGGCCGAGGCGATCGTGGTGACCGCCTTGAAGGTGCGGATCCCGTCGTACATGGTCCCGCTGGTGTACGCCACCTTGCGCTCGCCGGTGCGGGTCACGCCCGGTACGACGGTGACGGCCATCGCCAGGTGCTCGGCGTCGAACTCCACCGCGACGGTGAACGGCCCGCCGTCGACGGGCTCCCGGCGCACCGCCAGCGTGACCGCCTCCTCGGCCGCCGCGCGGATGTCCACGGCCGTCCGGGCCGGGGGGCGGCACACGGCCGCGTACCGGGACACATGGTCCTTGACGGCGACCTTCAGTGCCTCGGGCGCGTAGCCGAGCGCGTCCTCGCAGGCGACGTCGTCACCCGTCACCAGGATCACCGGCACCCCGTACTCGGCGACCACGTGCGCGTTGAGCAGGCCCTCGCTGGCCCGTACGTCGTCGACCCAGACCCCGGTGATGGAGTTGGCGAGGAAGGTGTGCGCGAGGACGCCCTCCATGCCGGCGCCGGCGTGGTAGCCGATGAACGCGATGCCGTCCACGTCGCCGTGCTGCACGCCCTCGACCATGGACAGGGACTTGTGGCGCCCGGTGAGCATCTCGGCCCGCTCGTCCAGCTGTTCCAGCAGCAGGTTGCGCATGGTCCAGTGGGCCTCGTTGATCAGCACCTCGTCGGCGCCGCCGTCGAAGAATCCCCGCACGGCGGCGTTGACGTCCGAGGTGAACATCGAGCGGCACCGCTCCCACTGGGGGGTCCCCGGCAGCACGTCGGCCGGCCAGGTGACACCGGTGGCGCCCTCCATGTCGGCGCTGATGAGGATCTTCATGCGGCACACGCTACGTGGTCCCGCCGAATCCCGGCCAGCCTGTGGACGACTCTCACCGGTCCGGGCCGGCGAAGGGGCTCATCGCTCCTCACCAGGCACTGCCTTACGTGGCGCGCCCCGTCACGCACCAGAGGGACGGCAGTTCGACACGGGTGCCGTCGGGGCCGTACTCCGTGGTGGTCAGCGGCAGGGTTCCGCTCGCCGGCACCGTCAGTCCGGCCGCGGTCAGGAACTCGGGCACGGCCGCGTCGTCGACCTCGCCGGGGGCTATACCGTGCCGCAGGACCGGCACGAGTTTGGGCGGCGGACCGCCGGGGCCGGCCGCGAGGCCCCGCAGGACCGCTCCGGCGGCCTCGGAGGGCTCGACGAGGAAGGCACGGCCGCGGTCGCCGACCAGCGTGGCGATGGCGTCCGCCAGTGCCTGCCGGTCGTCGGGCTCGCACTGGTGCAGCACCCCGCGCATGTACACGTTGGCGTCGCCGAGTTCGGCGTGCAGGGCCTGCGACTCGGCCTTGTCGACGGCGTCCAGCCGCCGGTACGCCGCCCGCCCGGCCGGGTCGGCGGCGCGGGCGCGGTCCAGGGCGGCGGCGGCCAGGTCGACGCCGATGACGTGCGGGAAGCGGTCGGCGAGGAACCGGGTCTGGGTGCCGTTGCCGCACCCCAGGTCCACCAGCGGCAGACCGGGGTCGGTCAGCTGCGGTTCGAACAGGGCGAGATGGCGGGCCACGGTCAGAGCGGGCTCCGCGTCCCAGAACACGGCCCCCGGCTCGTCCGGTGCCTCACGCCAGAAACCCTCCCAGGCCTCCCGGTACCGACTCGTCACGCTCATGACCGACTCCCCAGGGTGCGACGCCGGCCCGCCCCGTGTGACGGGCCAGTACGGTGTATCGCGCCCGGGGCGCGCGGACAAGCGCACGGCGCATTCCTTCACGGCTCGTTCGCCCCGGAGTGCGCCGTGTACCACCGGCGCTCAGCGTCGTCGCGGCAGCGTCAGTTCGCACCACACGCTCTTGCCGGCCGTCGTCCGGCTGGTGCCCCACTGGCGGGCGAGAGTGCTGACCACGCGCAGTCCGCGCCCGGACTCGTCCGCCGGCCGCGCGTCGATCAGCGTCGGCAGTTCGTGGTCGTCGTCCTCCACCTCGCACAGCAGTGTGTCGCCACGCACCAGCCGCAGGGCGACGGGACGCGCGTGGGAGTGCCGCACGGCGTTGGTGACGAGTTCGCTCACCAACAGCTCGGCACTGTCGGCGAGCTTCGGCAGACCCCAGTCGTACAGCTGCTCGCGGACCGCTGCGCGGGCCCGGCCGACCTCGGACGGCTCGGGAGCGATCCGCCATTCGGCGACGTCGTCGGGTTCGATGCCGCCGAGCCGGGCCATCAGCAGGGCCACGTCGTCCTTGCGGCCGCCGCGCCCCGCTTCCGAGAATGTCACAGCGAGCTCGCGGATGATCGTGTCGCAGGCGTCGTCCATGGAGGCGGCCGGGTGGGCGGCGGACTCGCACAGCGTGGCCAGCCCGACACCGATGTCCTCACCGCGCACCTCGACCAGTCCGTCGGTGCACATCACCAGCCGGTCGCCGGGCTCCACGGGCACACGCACCGCTTCGAAGGGCACCCCGCCGACGCCGATGGGCGCCCCGGTGGGCAGGTCGAGCAGCTCGCTGCGCCCGTCGGCGGCGCGGACCAGGACCGGTGGGATGTGTCCGGCGTTGGCGAGACGCAGCTCGCTCGCGATGGGGTCGTAGACGGCGTACAGGCAGGTCGCGAGGTAGGTGTCGCCGAGCCGCTGGGCGAGGTCGTCGAGGTTGCGCAGGAGTTGCGCGGGCGGCAGGTCCAGCGCGGCCATGGTCTGCACAGCGGTGCGCAACTGGCCCATCATCGCGGCCGAGTTCAGCCCGTGCCCCATGACGTCACCGACGACGAACGCGGTGCGGGCGCCGGGCAGCTTCACCGCGTCGAACCAGTCGCCGCCGATCCGCCCGAGCAGGGTGCCCGGCAGATAGCGGGTGGCGACGTCGCAGCCCGCCATGCGCGGCGGGATGTGCGGCAGCATGCTGTCCTGGAGCGTCTCGGCGACGTTCTCCTGGTACGTGTACATGCGCGCGTTGTCGAGCACGAGCCCCGCGCGGGCGGCGAGTTCGGCGCCGGTGACCCGGTCCATGTCGTTGAAGACCTGCCGCTCCGGATGGCGCAGCAGGATCATGAAGCCGAGGACGACATGGCGCGCCTTCAGCGGGACGACCAGCATGGACCGGCCGGTGATCAGCGGCCGGATGTCGCGCTTCTCGAACTGCGAGGCGACGGCGTGGCCCATCTCCTCGCTGATGCGCGGCACGAGGACGGGTTCACCGGTGGTCATGCACTGGAAGAACGGGGTGTGCGCCGGAAAGGGCATGGCCTCGCCGACGGGCACGACGTCGTCCCAGCGGCCGGGTTCGTCGGTGTGCTCCAGGGCGACCCGGTGCCACATGGTGGTGGTGTCCGGCACGCCCTCGTCGAATCCCTCACCGGCGACGACCTGTTCGCGCAGATAGGTGCCGGCCACGTCGGTGAAGCGGGGCACGACGGCCTTGCTGACCTCGACGATGGTGCGCGCCAGGTCGAGGGAGGTGCCGATCCGGGAGCTGACCTCGTTGAGGAACTCCAGATGCTCGCGGACGGCGGCGTACTCGAGGTCCTCGCCCTCGTCCCGCAGTTCCTCGGGCACCGGCTCACCGGCCGCGAGGGCACGGGCGGCCCGCTCCCGGCGCTTCCGGCGCTCGGCGCGCCGGGGCACGCCCCAGTCGGGGGTGACGGGCACCCGGTCGTTCTGGCTGAACTCAAGGACGGGGTAACCCAGTTCGAGGACCTGGGCGACGATACGGGCGCTGTCCCCGACACTCATGCTGGGGAGGATCTCGGGGAGCCGGCGGGCGAGGTCCTCGGAGCCGGGGAAGTCGGTGTGCAGGGCGAAGCCGGGCGCGATGTGTTCGTACCCCCCGGCCCCGTCCGTGCGCAGCAGCCCGTCCGTGTCGGCGGCCAGCACCAGCAGCCGCTCGCGTCCCGGGCCCACCAGCGGGTAGGCCCACCACAGCATGTCGACACGGCCGTTACCGGAGGCCGCCAGCCGGGCGCGGCCCGCGGCCGGGTAGGACAGGCCCCCGCCGAGGGAGGCGCCGAGGCCGGGCCCCAGACCGTCGTAGGCGGCATACGCCCCGTCCGGGGCGGGCCCCTCGTCCTCGGACTCCTCCGGCAGGGCTCCGGTCACGGGCAGCAGGTCGACCGCCGGGCGGCCGAGCGCGTCCTCCTTGGCGAGGGAGAACAGGCGCCGCGCGCCCCTGCTCCAATGGGAGACGAGCCCGTCGCGGTCGACCACGACCACGGCCAGCGGGATACGACCGGCGCCGCCGTGTCCGGCCGCCGCGCCGTCCCCCGCACGGCTGTCCGGAGGTGCGTCCTGCTCAGTGCCACGGTCCATGGCCCAGGCCCTCTCTCCCCCGGCTGCGCAAGATCTGTACCGCCGTCACCACGGTACGACCACGGCCGGTTGCGATGTGCGGCAATGCACGAATTGCCCGCCGGTGCTCGCCCCGGCGTGTTTTCCCGCGCGTGACGGACCGTTTCAGTCCTCGTGCCCGAGCTGGAGGTCGCGTTCCGTACGGCCCCCGCCGGCCACCTGGAGCACGGTCGCGACCGGCGGGTAACCGGCGGCGATGACGGTGTACTCGCCGGAGGACAGGTCGACGAACCGGAAGGTGCCGTCGGGTCCGGTGGTGAGGGTGTCGACCACGTTGCCCGCCGCGTCCAGCAGGGTCACACGCGCCTCCTCCACGGGCCGTCCGCCGCCGGCCCGCACGGTGCCGCGCAGCACGGCGCCGCCGGCCAGCTCGACGTCCTGGCGGGTCTCGCGGGCGGCCTGGACGGTGACGGGGAGGGCGGCCGGGCGGAAGGCGGGCGCGCTCGCGGCGACGGTGTACTCACCGGCCACCAGCTCGCTGATGACATAGCCGCCCTCCCGGCCGCTGCGGGTGCCGGCGACCACTTCCCCGTGGACGTTGGTGAGGGTGACGGCCGCGTCCCGCACCGGTGTGCCGTCGGCGGTGACGACACTGCCGGCGAGACGGCCCGCGCCGCCGAGGACCACGTCGAGTTCGACGGGCCGCTCGCCGACGGTCACGGAGACCGCCTGCGGCTGGTGACCGCCCGCGGCGGCGATCAGGACGTACGCTCCCGGGCCGGGCGTGGCCAGCGCGTACCGCCCGTCCTCGCCGCTGGCGCCCCGTCCGGTCTGCTGTCCGGTGACGTCGATGAGGGTGAGCGCGGCGCGCGGTACGGCGGTCCCGTCGGGGTGCTGCACGGTTCCGCAGACGGGGACGCCGCCGGTGTGCGGGGAGCGGAGCGGGGTGGGGGTCCCCCCGCTCGGGGAGTGGGGGCGTGCGTGCGGCACCTGTGCCGTGAAGTGGGCCGGGTCGGCGGTGGGGGCGTGGTGGGACACCAGTGGTCTCTCCTTGAGGAAGAAGGCGATGAGCAGGCCGAGGACGAGCACCGGCACCAGGTGGAGGAAGATGCGCGGCATGACGTCGGCGTAGGCCTGCACGTAGGCGTCGCGCAGCTCGGGCGGCAGCGCGTGCACGAGCTCGGGGGTGATCGACCCGGTGCCGGGCGCGGTGCCCGCGCCGGCGGGCAGGCGGTCTTCGAGCGCGTCGGCGAGCCGGCCGGCGAAGAGGGCGCCGAAGACGGCGGCGCCGACGCTGCCGCCGATCTGCCGGAAGTAGTTGTGGGCGCTGGTGGCGGCGCCGAGGTCGGCGGGGCGCACGGAGTTCTGCACGGCGAGGATCAGCACCGGCATCACCATGCCGATACCGGCGCCGAGGACGGCCGTCCAGAGGCTGTAGTGCAGCCGGGGTGTGCCGGTCTCCAGGCGGGACAGCAGCCACATGCCGACGACGGAGAGGGCCGCGCCGACGACGGGGTGCAGCCGGTAGCGGCCGGAGCGGCTGATGAGCTGCCCGGAGATGACCGAGGCGCCGACGATGCCGGCCGTCATGGGCAGCATCAGCAGTCCGGACTCGGTGGCCGAGGCCCCCTCGACCATCTGCAGATACGTCGGCAGGTAACCGGCGGTGCCGAACAGGGCGACGCCGATCACCAGCCCCATCAGGCCGGTGACGTTGAAGACGGAGTCCCGGAACAGCCGCAGCGGGATGAGGGGTTCGGCGGCGAAGCGCTCGACGACGAGGAAGAGGACGCCGGCCGCGACGGCGCCCGCGCCGAGTCCCAGGACGACCCGGGAGTCCCAGGCGTACTTGGTGCCGCCCCAACCGGTCAGCAGCACCAGGCAGGTGGAGGCGGCGGACAGCAGCAGGGTGCCGAGGACGTCGAAGCGGCCCCGGGCCGCCGGCTTGGGGAGTTCGAGCACCAGGGCGACGACGGCCATGGTGACGATGCCGAAGGGGACGTTGATGTAGAAGCACCAGCGCCAGGAGAGGTGGTCGGTGAAGTAGCCGCCGAGCAGCGGTCCGGCGACGGACGCGAGACCGAAGGCGGCGCCGATCAGCCCCATGAACCGGCCGCGCCGGCGGGCGGGCACGATGTCCGCGATGATCGCCTGGACGCCGGTCAGCAGGCCGCCCGCGCCGACACCCTGCACCGCGCGGTAGGCGATCAGCTGGTCCATGGTCGACGCGCGGCCCGCCAGCGCGGAGCCGACGACGAACACGAGGATCGCGAACTGGAAGACACCCTTGCGGCCGAGCAGGTCGCCGAGCTTGCCGTAGACCGGCAGTCCGACGGTGGCGGTGAGCAGATAGGCGGTGATCGCCCAGGACATCCGGTCCAGGCCGTGCAGCTCGCCGACGATCCTCGGGAGCGCGGTGGCGACGATCATCTGCTCCAGGGCGGCGAGCAGCAGCGCCGGCATCAGCGCGAGGAAGACCAGCCGGACCCGGCGGGGGCTCAGGCCCGGCTCGACGACCGGTGCCGGGGGCGGTGGGCCCCCGGCCGGCGGTGCCGTGACCGGCTCGTCCTGCGTCGAAGTGATCCCGCCCACGTGCCGCTCCCCTCGTCGCACCGCCGGACAATTCCCGCGTGAAAGCGACAACTACGGGCAAGCACGGCAAGTTACGGGACAGGGGAAGGTCGTAACGAGATCACTCGAACCGGTGAGAAGCCAACTCCGCACCGTTTACGGGAGATTGCCGCCCCTCACTTCTCGACCTCCACGGCCAGCCTGGCCAGCAGGGCGTCGTGGATACGGGCGAGGCCCTTGGGCGCGAAGGTCTTCTCGAAGAAGCCGCCGATGCCTCCGGCGCCGTTCCACACGGTGGTCACGACGACCCGGGAGCGGCCCTCGCCGGCCGGGGTGACCTGCCAGGTGGTAACCATGGAGGAGTTGCGGTCCTTCTCGACCAGTTCACCGTCGGTCGGCTCGGTGACCTCCAGGAGGCAGTCGCGCACGCGCTTGCTGGTGGCCTGGAGCTTCCAGTGCACGAGGGTTCCCTCGCCGTCGCCGCCCTCGCGGACCTCGTACTCGCTGTACTGCTCGGGCAGCAGTTTCGCGCGGGTGCCACTGTAGTCGGCGAGTGCGTCGAACACCGTTTCCGCGTCCGCCGCGACGATCCGCTCCGTAGTGGCTTCGACCTGCGCCATCGCTTACCTCCAGGGCATGGGTTCTCAGGGTCGGGCCAAGCCAATCACCCCCGTGCCCGGCCGCCCAAATCGGGGCTTCGGATGTGATCGGGAGGGTGACCGAAGATGCCACTCGCACGATCAAGGGAACACTTGTTCTATTCTGTGCCGCAGCGACACCGAGGAGGCGTCATGCGCTGGGAGAACCTCTCGCCGGGCTCCGAACACAGCCGGGCCGACACCGCGCTGTTCGGCGCGGAGACGGTCACGACCCGCACCTTCGACACGCCCGAATTCGCCGGCATCACCTTCCACGAGATCCGGGCACGCTCCATCGTCAACCGGGTGCCGGGCGCCTCCCGCATGCCGTTCGAGTGGACGGTGAACCCGTACCGGGGCTGCACGCACGCGTGCGTCTACTGCTTTGCGAGAAAGACCCACAGCTATCTGGACCTCGACACGGGGCTCGGCTTCGACAGCCAGATCGTGGTCAAGATGAACGCGCCCGAGTTGCTGCGCCACCGGCTGGCCTCCCGCGGCTGGCAGGGCGAGCACATAGCGATGGGCACGAACGTCGACTGCTATCAGCGCGCGGAGGGCCGCTACCGGCTGATGCCGGGCCTCCTCGCCGCCCTGCGCGACCACGCCAACCCGTTCTCGATCCTCACCAAGGGCACGCTGATCCTGCGGGACCTGCCGCTGCTGAAGCAGGCCGCCGAGGTGACCGACGTGGGCGTCTCGGTCTCGGTGGGGTTCACCGACGAAGAGCTGTGGCGGACGGTCGAGCCGGGCACGCCGGCACCGGAGCGGCGGCTGGACGTGGTCCGGACGTTCACCGGGCACGGCATCGGCTGCGGGGTCCTGATGGCGCCGGTGGTCCCGTTCCTGAGCGACCGCCCGGACCAACTGCGGGCGGTCGTGCGGGCCGTCGCGGCCTCGGGCGCCGCCTCCGTCACCCCTCTGGTGCTGCATCTGCGGCCGGGCGCCCGCGAGTGGTTCATGTCCTGGCTCGGGCAGCACCATCCGCACCTGGTGGCCCGCTACGAGCGGCTGTACGCGGACGGCGCCTACGCGCCGAAGTGGTACCAGCGCCGCATCACGCGTCAGGTGCACGAGCTGGCCCGGGAGTACGGCATCGGCCCCTCCCCCGCGAAGACGCCCCGCCGGATCCGCGCCGCCGGGCCGGCCGAGTCCCCGGCGGTCACGCCGACCCAACTGACGTTCCTTTAAGAGCGTTCGAGCGCATCCGGCGACCCGATCGGGTCAAGAATCGACAGAACATGTTCGGATGCGGCCCCACACCGGGACGATGCCGCGTGAGCCGTGAGCCCCGCGGCCCGCAGCACCTCCGTCCTGGGAGAGCCCTCTATGAGAAAACGCGCAGCCGTGCTGTGCGGTGCCGCCGTCGTCCTGGCCGGAAGCCTCACGGCCGCGCCCGCCGAGGCCGGCACCCCGCGCGCCGCGGAGACCTTCCACGCGGCGAAGCCCGTGTGGAAGAAGTGCGGCACCGACGACTATCCGACGCTGCAGTGCGCGTCCGTCGAGGTGCCGCTCGACCACACCGACCCCGCCGGGCGGAGGATCACGCTCGCGCTGTCCCGCGTCCCGCACACCGCGAAGCGGTACCAGGGCCCGCTGCTGGTGAACCCGGGCGGCCCCGGCGGCAGCGGTCTGACGCTCGCCGGGTTCGTCGCGGCGGCACTGCCGAAGGAGGTGGCCGCCCAGTACGACGTCATCGGCTTCGACCCGCGCGGGGTGGGCGCGAGCGAGCCGGCGCTGGACTGCGCGCCGGGTCACTTCGGCCCGGTGCGCCCGGACCCGGTGCCGGCCTCGTCCGAGGCCGAGCGGGCCAACCTCGCGCGCGTGCGGTCCTTCGCCGCGGCCTGCGGCCGCAAGTACGCCGGTCTGCTGCCGTACATCGACACGAACAGCACGGTGCGCGACCTGGACGTGATCCGGCGGGCGCTGGGCGCGAAGAAGCTCAACTACTTCGGCTACTCCTACGGCACCTACCTGGGCGCCGTCTACGCCAAGCTGTTCCCGGAGCGGGTGCGGCGCCTGGTCCTGGACTCGGTCGTCGACCCCACCCAGGTCTGGTACGACGCCAATCTGAACCAGGACCACGCGTTCAACGACCGCCACCGCGCCTTCATGGCCTGGGTCGCCCGGTACGACACGGCGTACGGGCTGGGCACCGACCCGGAGAAGGTCGAGGCCGCCTGGTACGCGATGCGCGCGGCCCTGAAGAAGGACCCGGCCGGCGGGAGGGTGGGCGCCGCCGAGCTGGAGGACACCTACCTCCCGGGCGGTTACTACAACGGCTACTGGCCCTATCTCGCGGAGGCGTTCTCGGCGTACGTGAACGAGCGGGACACCGGGCCGCTGGTCGAGGCGTACGAGGACTTCGGCGCCATCGACGCCTCCGGCGACAACGGCTACAGCGTCTACACCTCGGTGCAGTGCCGGGACGCCGCCTGGCCGCGTGACTGGCGGCAGTGGCGCAAGGACAACTGGGAGGTGTACGAGCGGGCGCCCTTCATGGCCTGGAACAACGCCTGGTACAACGCGCCGTGCGCGTTCTGGCCGACCGGGTCCCTGCGGCCGGAGCGCGTCCGCAACGGCAAGCTGCCGCCGGCGCTGCTGTTCCAGGCGACGCACGACGCGGCGACCCCGTACCAGGGCGGTGTCACCGTCCACCGACTGCTGGCCCGCTCCAGCCTGGTGGTCGAGTCGGGCGGCGGCAACCACGGCGTCACGCTGAGCGGGAACGCCTGTCTGGACCGGCACCTGGCGGCCTATCTGGCCGACGGGACCGTGCCGCGCGGGAGCGGCGGCGAGGCCGACGCGGTGTGCGCGGCGCTGCCCGACCCCAAGCCGCTGACGTCGAAGGCGGCGCCGACGTCGGCGCGCGGTTCGACGCTGCACGGTCTGCTCGGCTTCCGGAGCTGAGGCCTGACGGCCCGTCGGGGACGGGCTGTCGTACCCGTGGTCCATCATGAACGCATGAGCGACTTGACCCGCATCCCCGCCCCCGACGGCGTGGCCCCCGCCGCCCAGTACACCCACGTGGTGGCGGGCACGGGCCGCTTCGTCGCCGTCTCCGGCCAGCTCGCCCTGGACGAGGACGGCGAACTCGTCGGCGAGGGCGACGCCGGGGCCCAGGCCCGCCAGGTGTTCGAGAACCTGCGGCGCTGCCTGGCCGCCGCCGGGGCGACCTTCGACGACGTCGTGAAGCTCACCTTCTTCGTGACCGACATGGCGCACATGCCGGCCATCCGCGCGGCCCGCGCCGAGCACATACCGGACGACCGGCTGCCGGCCGCGTCCGCCGTGCAGGTCGCCGGGCTGGTCCGCCCGGAGTTCCTGATGGAGATCGAGGCCTTCGCCTTGGTGGGAGCGTGAGCGGGCTCGTACTGCGGTTCATGACCGCCGACGACTGCGAGGGCGTCGCCGGGATCCGGATACGCGGGTGGCAGTACGCGTACCGGGGACTCGTCCCGCAGCCGTATCTCGACGGTCTCGACATCGGGGCCGACGCCGAGCGGCACCGCGCCCGTCTGGCCGACGGTGACGGCCGCGTGGTGAACCTGGTCGCCGAGACGGACGGCGGCGAGCTCGCCGGGTGGGCGGCCTTCGGTCCGTACCGGCACGGCGACGTGCGCACCGACGACGCCGAGTTGTACGCGCTGTACCTGCCGCCCGAGCGCATCGGCCGGGGTGTGGGGCGGACGCTGCTCACCGAGGCGGTCCGCCGCTGCGCCGCCGCCGGTCATGAGCGCATGTATCTGTGGGTCCTGAAGGGCAACGCCCGCGCCCGCCGTTTCTACGAGCGGGCGGGGTTCGGCGCGGACGGGGCGGAGGAGCCCTTCGAGGTGGACGGGGTGGTGGTGCCCGAGGTGCGGTACGCGCGGGAGCTCACCGGCTGACAGGCCTCAGCGCGGCCGGGGGATCCGGGCCAGCGCGTGCACCGCCGCCTCGGCCAGCGCCGGATGGGCCAGGGCCTCCTTGAGCACGGGCTCGGCGCGCGGGTCGCCGAGCTCGCCCAGCCCTTCCACACAGGCCAGCGCGACCCGGCGGTACGGGTCATGGGGGCGCAGCCGCCGCCGCAGCGTGGTGATCAGGGCGGGGACCGCCTCGGGGGCGCGCAGTTCGGTCAGCAGGCGGACCGGGTGCAGGGCGTAGGCGACGCGGAGTTCGTTGGTGGCGAGGGTGGCGGCGGCGCGGGCGGTGCGCGGGTCGCCGAGGCGGGCGAGGGCATGGGCGGCGGCGGCACAGCGCGGCGGGTCGCGGTGGTTGAGGAGGAGGACGAGCGCCTCGAAGGCCCTGCGGTCCCCCGCCGCCCCCAGCCGGAAGGCGGCCAGTTCCCGCGCCCACAGTGGCTGCCCGGCTTCGGTGAGGACGCCGGCCAGGGTGTCGGGGTCGTCCGTGGCCAGGAGGCGGTCGTACGCCGTCGATCCGCCCGACTCCGCCCGTAAGCGCTCCGTGAGCGATCGCAACTCTTCGTCCATGGTTCAGAGGTTAGGGGGTGCGGGGGCCGCCCGGGACGTACCTCACAAAGCCGGGGACTGGCGCGCTCGTTACCCGCGGGTTAAGCTCAGACGAGCGAGTTACCCACTCGCCACCCTCCTCATGACGGTCTGGTGACGCGGCCGCCGTGAGTCGCAGTCGGTTCGGTACCCCGTGTACCGCAGTACGGCTCGGCCCCGGGACAGGGCCGGTCGGATCGGCCGTCGTTCACCGACGGCGCCGGGCGTGTGCGCTCGCAGCCCGGTCCACACCCGCATCCCGCACGCACCCGGTGCGCCCTTCGGCGCACTCGGGCGTGTTTCCCGTCGTCACCCTCATTCCTGGAGTCCCGCGATGGCCACTCCCTTCTCCGACACCCCTCTGTCCCCGATCCGGACCGTCGCCGTGGTCGGCCTCGGCACGATGGGCACCGGCATCGCCGAGGTCCTGGCCGGCGCCGGCCGCGACGTGGTCGGCATCGACATCAGCGAGGCGCAGGCCGCCCGGTGCGCCGCCGCCCTGGAGACCTCGACCGCCCGCGCCGTGGAGCGCGGCCGGCTGACCGGGCAGCAGCGCGCGGACCTCCTCGCCCGCGTGACCACCTCCACCGACCTCGCGGCGGCCGCCGACGCCGATCTGGTGATCGAGGTGGCGCCGGAGTCGTACGAGATCAAGCAGCAGATCCTCCGTGAACTCGACGGGATCGTGCGGCCGGAGGCCATCCTCGCGACCGGTACCAACGCCCTGTCCGTGACGCGTCTCGCCGCCGACTCGGCCCGCCCCGAGCGGGTTCTGGGCATGCACTTCTTCAACCCGGCGCCGGCGATGAAGCTGGTCGAGATCGTCTCCTGTGTGCTGACCGCGCCCGCGGCCGTCACCGCGGTCACCGACCTCGCGCTGGACCTGGGCAAGGAGCCCGTGGCGGTCGGCGACCGGCCCGGATTCGTCGCCGACGGGCTGCTGTTCGGCTACCTCAACCAGGCCGCCGCGATGTACGAGGCGAACTACGCCTCCCGTGAGGACATCGACGCCGCGATGCGGCTGGGCTGCGGACTGCCCATGGGCCCGCTGGCACTGCTCGACCTGATCGGCGTGGACACGGCGCGCACGGTCCTGGAGGCCATGTACGCCGAGTCCCGTGACCGGCTGCACGCTCCGGCCCCGATCCTCAAGCAGCTCAGCGAGGCCGGCCTGACGGGCCGCAAGGCGGGGCGCGGTTTCTACACGTACGAGGCGCCCGGCGGCAAGACCGTCGTGCGCGATGCCCTCACCCCGCTCGAAGACGTCTTCACGGCCCCCGGCCGTACGGTGCGTTCGGTGGGTGTCGCGGGCTCGGGCACCATGGCCTCCGGTATCGCCGAGGTCTTCGCCAAGGCCGGCTACGAGGTGGTCCTGGCCGCCCGCAGCGAGGAGAAGGCACAGAGCGCCAGGGCCCGGATCGGGAAGTCCCTGGCACGCTCCGTCGACAAGGGGCGGATGACCGCCGAGGCCGCCGCCCAGACCCTGGAGCGGGTGCGTCCGACGGGCACGTACGACGACTTCGCCGACGTCGATCTCGCCGTCGAGGCGGTCGCCGAGGACCTGGAGGTCAAGCGGCAGCTGTTCGCGACGCTGGACAAGGTCTGCAAGCCGGGCGCGGTCCTCGCCACCACCACGTCCTCCCTCCCGGTCGTCGCCTGCGCCCGCGCCACCTCGCGCCCGCAGGACGTGATCGGCATGCACTTCTTCAACCCCGCGCCGGCCATGAAACTGGTCGAGGTGGTCCGCACCGTGCTGACCGCCGACGACGTCCACGCCACCGTGCGCGAGGTCTGCGGCAC
The DNA here is from genome assembly GCF_042749965.1 of Streptomyces sp. NPDC059454. Lineage (NCBI taxonomy): Bacteria > Bacillati > Actinomycetota > Actinomycetes > Kitasatosporales > Streptomycetaceae > Streptomyces > Streptomyces sp. NPDC059454. Next base: position 36,994 of record NZ_JBHYVC010000005.1, read on the forward strand.
GATCCGCAAGCACGCCGTGGACTGCGGCGACCGGGCCGGCTTCATCGTGAACGCGCTGCTGTTCCCGTACCTCAACAACGCGATCAAGATGGTGCAGGAGCACTACGCGTCCCTCGACGACATCGACGCCGCGATGAAGCTGGGCGGCGGCTACCCGATGGGGCCGTTCGAACTCCTCGACGTCGTCGGCCTCGATGTCTCGCTCGCCATCGAGAAGGTGCTGCACCGCGAGTTCCGCGACCCGGGTCTCGCGCCGGCGCCGCTGCTGGAGCACCTGGTGGCCGCGGGCTGCCTCGGCCGCAAGACAGGCCGTGGCTTCCGCGAATATGCCAAGCGCTGAGCGGCACCCCGGCGACCGGTTCGAGGGCGGCGCGCAGTGGGGCGGACTGCTCGGCCCCGACCGGTTCCCGCCACCGGCCCACAGCGCCGCTCCCCCGCCCGCCGAGGGCGGGGGAGCCCCCGGTCGTGCGCACCGAGCTGCGCACATGCAGTACGTTCAGGGCATGTCCCAGCCCGCCAAGTCCGCACGTACACCCGCCACGACCGAGCCGCCGGAAAGCGCCGCAGGCTCTCGCGCCGCCGCCCAGCGGCTCAAGATGCGCCGGGAACTGGCGGCCGCCGCGATGGAGCTGTTCGCGACCAAGGGGTACGAGGCCACCACCGTCGACGAGATCGCGGCCGCCGCCGGGGTCGCCCGCCGCACCTTCTTCCGCCACTTCCGTTCCAAGGAAGAGGCGATCTTCCCCGACCACGACGACACCCTGGTCCGCGCCGAGGCGGTGCTCAACGCCGCCCCCGCGCACGAGCATCCGCTCGACACGGTGTGCCGTGGCATCAAGGAGGTCATGAAGATGTACGCGGCGCGGCCGGAGATCTCGGTCGCCCGCTACCGGCTGACGCGCGAGGTGCCCACCCTGCGCGAGGCGGAGATCGCGTCGGTGGCCCGCTACGAGCGCCTCTTCACCCGCTATCTGCTCGGCCACTTCGACGAGCACGCGCACGACGACGACGCCAACGACGACCCGCTGCTGGCGGAGGTCGCCGCGTCCGCCGTGGTCACCGCGCACAACCACGTGCTGCGGCGCTGGCTGCGGGCCGACGGCCAGGGCGATGTCGAGGCACAGCTGGACCACGCCTTCGCGATCGTCCGCAAGACCTTCGGCAGCGGGATCATGGCGGGCCGGCGCACCGCGCCGCCGAAGCCGTCCGCGTCCTCGGCGTCCGCGCACGGCGAGGTCCTGGTGACGGTCGCCCATGTGGACGCCCCGCTGGACGAGGTGATGCGGACCATCGAGCAGGCGCTCAAGGAGCGCTGAACAGCCCCGCCGAGGAGTGCTCATCGGCCCGCTCACCGCTGTGATGACGGCCACCCCACCGGGTGGCCGTTTTGCCATGTCAGGGGCCCTTTTCCCACCCGTCTCCGGACCGGTTCGATCGATCATCGCTCATCTGATGGGTAAAGATTTCACCTGAGCTCAGGTTCTGACACTCAGTGCCTTGCGAGCTGACACGGCGTGCCATACGTTGAAGGAGTCCGGGCGAGTCCCGGCGGGCCCACCGCCCGCACGTCCGGACGCCTGCGTCACAGGCAACCTCCCGCGCACACCAAGCGCCGCCGAAGCACCACCGCCGAACCGACGGCACACCCCTCGACCCTCAGCAGCACACCGACGTAACCCCCAGCGCCCCTCCCTCAGGGCGCTCATCGCCGGAGGCAACACCGTGACCGTGAAGGACATCCTGGCCGCGATCCAGTCGCCCGACTCCACGTCGGAGGACTTCGCCGCCCTGCCGCTCCCCGAGTCGTACCGCGCGATCACCGTGCACAAGGACGAGACGGAGATGTTCGCGGGCCTCGAGACCCGCGACAAGGACCCCCGCAAGTCGATCCACCTCGACGACGTGCCGCTGCCCGAACTGGGCCCGGGCGAGGCCCTGGTGGCCGTCATGGCCTCCTCGGTCAACTACAACTCGGTGTGGACCTCGATCTTCGAGCCGCTGTCCACCTTCGGGTTCCTCGAGCGCTACGGCCGCACCAGCGAGCTGGCCAAGCGGCACGACCTGCCGTACCACATCATCGGCTCCGACCTCGCGGGCGTCGTCCTGCGCACCGGTCCCGGCGTCAACTCCTGGAAGCCCGGCGACGAGGTGGTCGCCCACTGCCTGTCCGTCGAGCTGGAGTCGTCGGACGGTCACAACGACACGATGCTCGATCCCGAGCAGCGCATCTGGGGCTTCGAGACCAACTTCGGCGGTCTCGCCGAGATCGCCCTGGTCAAGTCCAACCAGCTGATGCCGAAGCCGGATCACCTGAGCTGGGAGGAGGCCGCCGCCCCGGGTCTGGTCAACTCCACCGCGTACCGCCAGCTGGTCTCCCGCAACGGCGCCGGCATGAAGCAGGGCGACAACGTCCTCATCTGGGGTGCGAGCGGCGGACTCGGCTCGTACGCCACCCAGTTCGCGCTGGCCGGCGGCGCCAACCCGGTCTGCGTCGTCTCCAGCGACCAGAAGGCGGAGATCTGCCGGTCGATGGGCGCCGAGGCGATCATCGACCGGAGCGCCGAGGGCTACCGGTTCTGGAAGGACGAGAACACCCAGGACCCCAAGGAGTGGAAGCGCTTCGGCAAGCGCATCCGTGAACTCACCGGCGGCGAGGACATCGACATCGTCTTCGAGCACCCCGGCCGCGAGACCTTCGGCGCCTCGGTCTACGTCACGCGCAAGGGCGGCACCATCACCACCTGCGCCTCGACCTCGGGCTACATGCACCAGTACGACAACCGCTACCTGTGGATGTCGCTGAAGCGCATCATCGGCTCGCACTTCGCCAACTACCGCGAGGCCTGGGAGGCCAACCGGCTGATCGCGAAGGGGAAGATCCACCCGACGCTGTCGAAGGTGTACTCCCTGGAGGACACCGGCCAGGCCGCCCACGACGTGCACCGCAACGCGCACCAGGGCAAGGTCGGCGTGCTCTGCATGGCGCCCGAGGAGGGCCTGGGCGTGCGCGACCACGAGAAGCGCGCGCGGCACATCGACGCCATCAACCGCTTCCGGAACATCTGAGGTCCACATGAGTGAGCGTCAGAAGGACCGTCCGTGGCTCATGCGGACGTACGCCGGTCACTCGACCGCCGAGGCGTCCAACGAGCTGTACCGGCGCAACCTCGCCAAGGGCCAGACGGGTCTGTCGGTCGCGTTCGACCTGCCGACGCAGACCGGCTACGACTCCGACCACGTCCTCGCCCGCGGCGAGGTCGGCCGGGTCGGGGTGCCGGTGGCCCACCTCGGTGACATGCGCCGGCTGTTCCAGGACATCCCCCTGGAGCAGATGAACACCTCGATGACGATCAACGCCACCGCCATGTGGCTGCTGGCGCTCTACCAGGTCGTCGCGGAGGAGCAGGGCGCGGACATCACCAGGCTCCAGGGCACGACCCAGAACGACATCGTCAAGGAGTACCTGTCCCGGGGGACGCACGTCTTCCCACCGGGACCCTCGCTCCGCCTGACGACGGACATGATCGCGTACACGGTCTCCCACCTCCCGAAGTGGAACCCGATCAACATCTGCAGCTACCACCTGCAGGAGGCCGGTGCCACGCCGGTGCAGGAGATCGCGTACGCGATGTCCACCGCGATCGCCGTGCTCGACGCGGTGCGCGACAGCGGCCAGGTGCCGCAGGAGCGCATGGGTGACGTGGTGGGCCGTATCTCCTTCTTCGTCAACGCGGGCGTCCGCTTCGTCGAGGAGATGTGCAAGATGCGCGCCTTCGGCCGCATCTGGGACCAGGTCACCCGCGAGCGGTACGGCATCGAGAACCCCAAGCACCGCCGCTTCCGGTACGGCGTCCAGGTGAACTCACTCGGCCTGACCGAGGCGCAGCCGGAGAACAACGTCCAGCGGATCGTGCTGGAGATGCTGGCCGTTACCCTCTCCAAGGACGCACGCGCGCGTGCCGTGCAGCTGCCTGCCTGGAACGAGGCCCTGGGCCTCCCCCGCCCCTGGGACCAGCAGTGGTCGCTGCGCATCCAGCAGGTCCTGGCCTACGAGAGCGACCTGCTGGAGTACGACGACATCTTCGAAGGCTCGAAGGTGATCGAGGCGAAGGTGGAGCAGCTGGTCGCGGACTCGTTCGCGGAGATGGAGCGGATCGAGGAGATGGGCGGCGCGATGGCCGCCGTCGAGTCCGGCTACCTCAAGTCGCAGCTGGTCGCCTCGCACGCCGAACGCCGGGCCCGGATCGAGTCCGGCGAGGAGAAGATCATCGGTGTCAACGCCTTCGAGGGCACCGAGCCCAACCCACTGACCGCCGACCTGGACACCGCGATCCAGACGGTCGACCCGGCGGTGGAGGCCCGCGTGATCGCCTCGCTGCAGAACTGGCGCGACACGCGCTACCAGCCCCCGTTCAACCATCCGCGCCCCTGCAAGGCGCTGGAGAAGCTGAAGGAGGCCGCGCGCGGCACCCACAACCTCATGGAGGCCACCCTGGAGTGCGCCCGCGCCGGCGTCACGACCGGTGAGTGGGCCGGGGCACTGCGCGAGGTGTTCGGCGAGTTCCGGGCGCCGACCGGTGTCTCCTCCGCCCCGGTGGCGGTGGCCGCCCAGGAGGGCTCGGCGCTGTCGGCGGTCCGCCGCAAGGTGGAACTGACGGCCAAGGACCTCGGCGTCGGCAAGCTGCGCTTCCTGGTCGGCAAGCCCGGCCTGGACGGCCACTCCAACGGTGCCGAGCAGATCGCCGTGCGGGCCCGAGACGCCGGGTTCGAGGTGGTCTACCAGGGCATCCGGCTCACCCCGGAGCAGATCGTGGACGCCGCCCTCGCGGAGGACGTGCACGCGGTGGGCCTGTCCATCCTGTCCGGCTCGCACGCGCAGCTCGTGCCGGACGTACTCGAACGGCTCCGTGTGGCCGGCGCCACAGACATCCCGGTGATCGCCGGTGGCATCATCCCGAACGGTGACGCCGAACAGTTGCGGGCCGCGGGAGTGGCCGCGGTCTTCACACCGAAGGACTTCGACATCACCGGCATCATCGGCCGCATCGTCGACGAGATCCGCACAGCGAACAAGCTCGACCCCCTGGAGGTCCCCGCATGACCGTCAACCGTCTGCGTCCCCGCCGCTCCTGTCTCGCGGTGCCGGGAAGCAACCCGCGCTTCCTGGAGAAGGCGCAGGGCCTCCCGGCGGACCAGGTCTTCCTCGACCTGGAGGACGCGTGCGCGCCGCTCGCCAAGCCCGAGGCGCGGCACACCATCGTGAAGTTCCTCAACGAGGGCGACTGGACCGGCAAGACCCGCGTCGTGCGCGTCAACGACTGGACGACGGAGTGGACGTACCGGGACGTCGTGACGGTCGTCGAGGGCGCCGGCCAGAACCTCGACTGCATCATGCTGCCGAAGGTGCAGACGGCCCAGCAGGTCGTCGCCCTGGACCTCCTGCTGACCCAGATCGAGAAGACCATGGGCTTCGAGGTCGGCAGGATCGGCATCGAGGCGCAGATCGAGAACGCGCAGGGCCTGAACAACGTCAACGAGATCGCGCAGGCCTCCCCGCGCGTCGAGACCATCATCTTCGGCCCGGCCGACTTCATGGCGTCCATCAACATGAAGTCCCTGGTCGTGGGCGAGCAGCCGCCCGGCTACCCGGCGGACGCCTACCACTACATTCTGATGAAGATCCTGATGGCCGCCCGCGCCAACAACCTCCAGGCGATCGACGGCCCCTACCTCCAGATCCGCAACGTCGAGGGCTACCGCGAGGTCGCGCAGCGCGCCGCCGCCCTCGGCTTCGACGGCAAGTGGGTGCTGCACCCGGGCCAGGTCGAGGCGTCCAACGAGATCTTCTCGCCGTCGCAGGAGGACTACGACCACGCCGAGCTGATCCTGGACGCGTACGACTACTACACGTCCGAGGCGGGCGGCAAGAAGGGCTCGGCGATGCTCGGCGACGAGATGATCGACGAGGCCAGCCGCAAGATGGCCCTGGTCGTCTCCGGCAAGGGACGCGCCGCCGGCATGCGGCGCACGTCGAAGTTCGAGATCCCGGAGGCCTGAGCGCGATGCAGTTCGGACGCACCTACGAGGAGTTCGAGGTCGGGGCGACGTACAAGCACTGGCCGGGCAAGACGGTCACCGAGTACGACGACCACCTGTTCTGTCTCCTCACCATGAACCACCACCCGCTCCACATGGACAGCAATTACGCCGAGAAGACGACGGACTTCGGCAAGAACGTGGTGGTCGGGAACTACATCTACTCCCTGCTGCTCGGCATGTCGGTGCCCGACATCTCCGGCAAGGCGATCGCCAACCTGGAGATCGAGTCGCTGAAGCACGTGGCGCCGACCTTCCACGGCGACACCGTCTACGGCCAGACGACCGTCCTCGACAAGTGGCCGTCGAAGTCGAAGAACGACCGCGGCATCGTGTACGTGGAGACCAAGGGCTACAAGCAGGACGGCACGCTGGTCTGCGTGTTCCGCCGCAAGGTGATGGTGCCGACCGAGACGTACATCAAGGAGCGCGGCGGCGAGCAGCCGGGCCGCCCCGAGCTCGAGGAACAGGGGAAGTAGTCATGGCGCGCCTCGCCCAGACCGCCGGTCTGACCGACGTCCAGCAGGAGATCCTCTCCACCGTCCGCGACTTCGTGGACAAGGAGATCATCCCGGTCGCGACCGAGCTGGAACACCGCGACGAGTACCCGCAGGTGATCGTCGACGGCCTGAAGGAACTCGGCCTGTTCGGCCTGATGATCCCGGAGGAGTACGGGGGTCTGGGCGAGTCGCTCCTCACCTACGCGCTGTGCGTGGAGGAGATCGCCCGCGGCTGGATGTCGGTGTCCGGCATCATCAACACGCACTTCATCGTGGCGTACATGCTCAAGCAGCACGGCACGCAGGAGCAGAAGGACCACTTCCTGCCGAGGATGGCGGCCGGCGACATCCGCGGCGCCTTCTCGATGTCGGAGCCGGGCCTCGGCTCCGACGTCTCGGCGATCACGTCGAAGGCGGTGCAGGACGGCGACTCGTACGTCCTGAACGGCCAGAAGATGTGGCTGACGAACGGCGGCACGTCGTCGCTGGTGGCCGTACTGGTCCGGAGTGACGAGGGTCACCCTGACGGCACCGCGCCGCACAAGTCGATGACCACCTTCCTGGTGGAGAAGGAACCCGGCTTCGGCGAGGTGCGACCCGGCCTCACCATCCCGGGGAAGATCGACAAGATGGGCTACAAGGGTGTCGACACGACCGAGCTCATCATGGACGGCCTGCGCGTTTCCGCTGATCGGGTGCTCGGCGGGACCACCGGACGAGGTTTTTACCAAATGATGGACGGGGTCGAGGTCGGCCGCGTCAATGTGGCGGCGCGTGGCTGCGGCGTCGCTCAGCGTGCCTTCGAGCTCGGCGTCCGGTACGCCCAGCAGCGTCACACTTTCGGCAAGCCGATCGCCCAGCACCAGGCCATCCAGTTCAAGCTGGCGGAGATGGCTACCAAGGTGGAGGCCGCGCATGCGATGATGGTGAACGCAGCGCGCAAAAAGGACTCCGGTGAACGAAACGACCTTGAAGCAGGGATGGCGAAGTACCTCGCCTCCGAATACTGCAAGGAGGTCGTGGAGGACGCCTTCCGGATCCACGGCGGCTACGGCTTCTCCAAGGAGTACGAGATCGAGCGCCTCTACCGGGAGGCGCCGATGCTGCTGATCGGTGAAGGCACCGCCGAGATCCAGAAAATGATCATCGGCCGCCGACTGCTCGAAGAGTATCGATTCCAGGGTTAGATGTCCGGATACGGGGTGTTTTCTTGGAGAAGAGGATCACACCCCGTATGCATTCCTCGGCCCTCGACTCGGCTGACTGGCTTACCCAGTTACGGCCCGGAGCCGCTACGATCGCCGGAAAGCCGCCGTCCCCCGCAAGTGCGCGGCATCATCCGCTACGAAGGTCATCCATGCCCCACAGCCAAACCTCTGCACACCGCGACAGCCTCGCCGGCGTACGCCTCGCGCGCGGAGCATCGCCGTGGCTTCTGCCGACCGTCGCCACCGCAGCCGTCAGCCTTCTGCGCGCCCGCCGCTCGGGTGCCGCCAAGGCCGTCGCCGTTCCCGTCACCGCGCTGGCGGCGGGGATGCTGTGGTTCTTCCGCGACCCCGAGCGCGAGATCGCCCAGGGCCGGGTCATCTCGCCCGCCGACGGTGTGGTGCAGAGCATCATGCCGTGGAAGGACGGCCGCACCCGCGTCGCGATCTTCATGAGCCCGCTCAACGTCCACGTGAACCGGGCCCCGCTGTCCGGCACGGTGACGTCGGTCGAGCACATCCCCGGTGGCTTCGTTCCCGCCTTCAACAAGGAGAGCGAGAACAACGAGCGCGTCGTGTGGCACTTCGACACCGAGCTCGGCGACATCGAGATGATCCAGATCGCCGGCGCGGTGGCCCGTCGCATCGTCCCCTACGTGCCGCAGGGCACCAAGGTCGAGCAGGGCGAGCGCATCGGTCTGATCCGGTTCGGCTCGCGCGTCGACATCTACCTGCCGGAGGGCGTGGAGGTGGCCGTCGAGGTCGGTCAGAAGACCGTGGCTGGGGTGACTCGCATTGACCGTGGTTGATCCCGAGACACAGACCGGCTGGGTGCCGGAGGCCGACGAGGCGGACGACGACGAGGAGATGCCCCTCTCGCTCCGCCTGTCGATAGCGGACACCCTCACCCTGGGCAACGCCACCTGTGGCTTCATGGCGGTGTACTTCACCACCACCGGCATCCTGATCCCGCACCTCCAGGGCAGCCAGGAGACCGGCATGGCCCGCCACAGCGCGGCCACCGCCGTCATCCTGATGCTGTGCGCGGCGGTCTTCGACCTGTTCGACGGCCTGGTGGCGCGCAAGCTGCGCTCCTCGCCGATGGGCGCGGAGCTGGACAACCTGTCCGACCTGATCAGCTTCGGCCTGGCGCCGGCGTACTTCGTCCTGGTCTACGGCATGGTCGCGGACGACGCGCACCAGAGAGTGGCCGCGGTCGGGGCGATCGTGGTGCTGCTGGCGGTGGTGCTGAGGCTGGCGCGGTTCTCCTGCGTCACGGTGAAGGACGGCACCTTCCAGGGCATGCCGTCGCCGTTCGGCGCGCTGACCGTCGTCTCGATCGTGCTGCTGGAGCTGCCGTTCGTGGCGACGCTGCTGGCGATCATCGGTACGGCGTGGCTGATGGTGAGCCGGGTGGAGTACCCGAAGCCGCGGGGCCGTCTCGCGGTGGCGATGCTGTCGTGGATCGTGCTGTCGATGGGGCTGCTGGCGGCGTGGGCGTTCGACGCCCCGAGCGGTCAGCTGCTGCTGCAGACGGGCTGTGCGCTGCAGCTGGTGATGGGTGCGGTGATTCCGCTGTTCGCCACGGCTCGCCGTGTGAACAACTTCCGCGACAACCGTCGCGAGGCGCGGGCGGCGCAGTTGCCGTAACGCGTGCGTCTGGTTTGGGCCCCGGACCCGGGTCGGGTCCGGGGCCCGTTTGTTTCGCCCCCGCCGCCCCTTCCCGTCCCGTCCCCAGGGGCTGCGCCCCCACAGACCCCCTTTCGGCCCTGGACGGGCCTCGTCCTCACACGCCGGACGGGCTGTCTTCAGCCCCTCCGGCGTGTGAGGAGCGGGGTCCGGGGCGGAAGAAGGCCCCGGCCTCAGCTCAGGAAGTCCCGCGCGATCCGCTCCGCCGTACGTTCCAGAATCGGCCCCGCATCGGCGATGCACGCAGCCACGTCCGGCTCGAGGTCCGTCAGCGCGTACGCCCGCCGGATCCCCGCCCGCCCCAGCACCTCCGGAGGCAGCGCCAGCCGCCCGCACACCGCGACGACCTCCTTGTCCGCCGCCCGCGCCGCCGCGGCGACCCCCGCGGGGGCCTTGCCGTGCAGCGTCTGCTCGTCCAGCGACCCCTCCCCCGTGATCACGAGATCCGCCCGCTCCAGCGCCGGCGCGAACCCGAGCACATCCAGCATGACCTCGATACCGGGACGGAAACCGGCCCCGAGCAGCAGGGCTCCGTAGCCGATGCCGCCGGCCGCACCCGCGCCGGGGGACGCGGCGTATGCGGCGGCCTTCGCGCCCACCGTCCCCTCCAGCACCTTCGCGAAGTGCGCGAGCGCCGCGTCCAGCGTCTCCACGTCCTCCGGCGAGGCCCCCTTCTGCGGGCCGTACACCGCCGGCGCGCCCTTGGGCCCGGTCAACGGATTGTCGACGTCACTGGCGAGCACGAACTCGACCGAGGCGAGCCGCGGGTCCAGCCCGGACAGATCGGCGGACGCCAGCTCGGCCAGCCCGCCGCCCCCCGGCGCCACCGGCTCGCCGTCCGCCGTCACGAACCGCGCGCCCAGCGCGGACAGCATGCCCGCACCGCCGTCGGTGGTGGCACTGCCGCCCACCCCGAACACGATGCTCCGCGCCCCCGCGTCCAGCGCGGCCCGCAGCAGCTCCCCTGAGCCGTACGTCGACGCCGTGAGCGGCGCGAACACCCCGGCCGGCAGCCGCTGCAGCCCGCTCGCCTCCGCCATCTCCACGACGGCCGTGTCACCGCGCAGCGCGTACGCGGCGGTCACCTCGTCCCCGAGGGGACCGGCGACCCGTACCTCCCGCCGCTCGAACCCGGCCGCGACCGCCGCGGCCACGGTGCCGTCGCCGCCGTCGGCCACCGGCAGCGCCTCGACCTCCAGGTCCGGTACGACCCGGCGCAGCCCGGCCGTCACCCGCTCGGCGACCTCGACGGCCGTCAGCGACCCCTTGAACTTGTCCGCGGCGACGAGCACCCGCTGTGCCGACCGCGTCGTACGAGTGCCGCTCCCTGCAGCGTCCGCCACGTGCATTCCCCTCGTTCTCCGGGCCTCGCGCGCACGCCGAGGCCAGTCGCGCCGCTGCGACCCTAACCGCAGGGCACGGCCGCCGCCATGCCCTGCCCACCCCGTGAAACGGCCCGGAACCGGGTAGACCCGTCCCATGACCGCCATGAACGCTGTGGACACGGAGCCGGGACTCGCCGACCGCATCCTCGGAGGCTGGCTGGGCCGGATCGCGGGCAACATGCTCGGCAAACCGGTGGAGCAGGGCGAGGTGTGGACCCGCGAACGCATCGACCACTACCTCCGCCGGACGGACGCACTCCCCCTCACCGACTACCTCCCCGAGCCGCTGACCGAGAACGAGGGCATCGACCTGCGCCCCGAGTGGCGGTCCTGCGTCCGCGGCCGCATCCAGGGCAGCTGCCGGGACGACGACATCGACTACGCGATCCTCGGCCTCGACCTGCTGGAGACCCACGGCTTCGCCTTCAGCACCGAGCAGGTGGGCGACCTGTGGCTGCTGCGGCTGCCGTACCTGCAGACCTTCACGGCGGAACGGGCGGCCTACCGCAACCTCGCGAACGGCCTCAAACCACCGCTCACGGCCACCTACGACAACCCCTACCAGGAGTGGATCGGCGCCCTCATCCGCGCGGACATCCACGGCTGGACCTCCCCGGGCGCCCCGCGCCGCGCCGCCTCGCTGGCCCGCAGGGACGCGGTGCTGTCCCACACCGGCAACGGGGTGTACGGCGCGATGTGGGCGGCGGCACTCGTCTCGGCGGCGTTCACGGCCCCCACGGTGCGACACGCCGTGGACGAGGCGCTGACGGTGATCCCGGCGAGCAGCCGCCTCGCCCGTACCGTGCGCCGGGTGGCGTCCCTGCACGAGACCGGGCTGGCCTGGGAGGACACGCTCACGACGCTCGCGGAGGAGACGGCGGGCCTCGGCTGGATCCACACGCTCCCGAACGCGGCCGTCCTCACCGCCGGTCTGCTGTACGGCGACGGCGACTTCACCCGGACCATCGCCCTGACCGTGCGCGGCGGCCTGGACACCGACTCCAACGGCGCGACGGCGGGCTCGGTGGCGGGCGTCCTGTGCGGCGCGACGGCCGTCCCTGCCCAGTGGAAGGACCCCCTCCAGGACACGGTCCGCAGCGCGGTCTTCGGCTTCGACGGGGTACGCATCAGCGAGCTGGCGGAACGGACGCTGCGGCTGGCGCGGGCGGAGGCCTGACCCGGCCCGTGCCCCGGAGCGCGCGCCGTTCCGTGTCGATCATGGGACGGCGCATGCTGCCGTGCGCCCGGCCGGGGCGCCCGCCGGCGCCGAACGCGGGCCCGGGGCCGCCGTACCCTCTCCCCATGACCACCACTCAGCCCGTCCAGGACTTCGCCGCCTACGTCGCCTCCCTCCCCCGTGTCCTCGCCGGCGCCGCCGTTCTCTTCCGGGACGAGGAGGGGCGGGTGCTGCTCGTCGAGCCGAACTACCGGGAGGGGTGGGCACTGCCCGGCGGGACGATCGAGTCGGACGACGGGGAGAGCCCGCGGGAGGGGGCTCGGCGGGAGACGGCCGAGGAGATCGGTCTGGACCGGGAGCTGGGGCGGCTGCTGGCGGTGGACTGGGTGCGGGGGCCGGGCCGGCCGCCGGTGGTGGCGTATCTGTACGACGGTGGCGTGCTCGGCGCGGACGACCTCGCGGCGATCCGGCTGCAGGAGTCGGAGCTGCTGTCGTGGCGGCTCGTGCCGCGCGGGGAACTGGCCGAGTACCTCCAGGGCTCGCTGGGGCGCCGGGTGCCGGCCGCGCTGGACGTCCTCGCCGACGGTTCGGGCACCGCTGAGCTGGAGGACGGGTACCGGGTGCACTGAGCCGGCGCGGGGCGATATCCGCTCGCCGGACCGGCGCCCGGCGGCCTACCCTCGGCCGCATGAGCAAGCCCCTCGTCGCCCTTCTCACCGGTGCCGGTGTCAGCACGGACTCCGGTGTCCCGGACTACCGCGGACCGAACGGACTGTGGCGCCGCGATCCCGAGGCCGAGAAGCTGGTGACGTACGAGTACTACATGGGCGACCCGGAGATCCGCCGCCGCTCCTGGCGGATGCGGCTCGAGAACTTCGCGCTCGCCGTCGAGCCGAACGCCGCGCACCATGCCGTGACCGAGCTGGAGCGCTCCGGGGTGCCGGTGCGGGTGATCACGCAGAACGTCGACGGGCTGCACCAGCTCGCCGGGACGCCGGACCGCAAGGTGCTCGAACTCCACGGCACGGTGCGGAGCGTGGTGTGCACCAAGTGCCACGCGCGGGGTTCGATGAAGGACGCCTTGGCCCGGGTCGAGGCCGGTGAGGACGATCCGCCGTGTCCGGACTGCGGCGGCATCCTCAAGTCGGCGACGGTGATGTTCGGTGAGCGGCTCGACCCGATGGTGCTCGGCGAGGCGGCGGCGATCAGCAAGGCCTGCACCGTCTTCATCGCCGTGGGCACCAGCCTCCAGGTCCACCCCGCCGCCGGGCTCGCGGAGGTGGCCGCCGGCCACGGGGCCCGCCTGATCGTCGTCAACGCGGAGCCCACCCCGTACGACGATCTCGCCGACGAGGTGATCCGCGAGCCGATCGGCACCTCGCTGCCCGGGCTGCTGCGCCGGATCGCCGCCTAGAACAGGACGGTTCCGCGTTCGAAGTCCAGCAGGCGCCGCTTCCGCTCCAGGCCGCCGCCGTAGCCGGTGAGGCCGCCGCTCGCGCCGATGACGCGGTGGCAGGGGACGATGATGCCGATCGGGTTGCGGCCGTTCGCGAGACCCACCGCGCGGGAGGCCTTGGAGTTGCCGAGGATGTCGGCGAGTTGGCCGTAGGTGCGGGTCTCGCCGTACGGGATGCCGGTCAACTGGTCCCAGACGCGGCGCTGGAACGGGGTGCCGTGCAGCCGCAGTTCGAGGGTGAACTCCTTCAACTCGCCCGCGAAGTACGCCGATAGCTGCTCTCGTGCCTCGGCGAAGGGGGTGTCGTCGGGGGAGCCGAAGGTCTCCTCGGGCGGTCGGTGGCGCTGGTCGGTCATGTAGAGGCCGCACAGGACGCCGTCGTCGGCGACGAGCGTCAGCGGGCCGTAGGGGCTGTCGGTCACGGTGTGCTGCTTCATCGGCGGGGAGTCCCTGGTTTCTTTGTACCGGCTCATACCGGCAGGAAGTTGATGGGGTGGCTGTCCGTCGCCCACAGGTACTGGACCGCGTACGCCCGCCAGGGCCGCCAGGCCGCCGCGCGTGCGGTGAGGGCGGCCGGGGTGGAGGGCAGGCCCAGTTCGCGGGCGGCGCGGCGGATGCCGAGGTCGGTGGGGAGGAAGGCGTCGGGGTCGCCCAGGGCTCGCATGGCGATGACATCGGCCGTCCAGGGGCCGAAGCCGGGGAGGGCGAGGAGCCGGGCGCGGGTCTCGGGCCAGTCGCTGTCGGCGCCCAGGTGGAGGTCTCCGTCGGCGAGTTCGCGTACGAGCGTGGTGAACGTGGTGCGGCGGGTGCGGGGCATGGCGAGGGTCTCGGGGTCGAGCGCGGCCAGTGCCCCGGGGGACGGGAAGAGGTGGGTGAGGCCGCCCTCGGGGTCGTCCACGGGTGTGCCGTGCGCGGTGACCAGGCGGGCGGCGTGGGTGCGGGCGGCGGCCGTGGAGACCTGCTGGCCGAGGACGGCCCGGACGGCGAACTCGGCCGCGTCGACCGTGCGCGGCACGCGGCGGCCGGGTGCCTTGTCGACGAGGGGTGCGAGGACCGGGTCCGCGCGCAGCTGCTCGTCGACGGCGACCGGATCGGCGTCCAGGTCGAGCAGGCGGCGGCAGCGGGTGATGGCGACGGTGAGGTCGCGGGGGTCGCCGAGGGTGAGGCGGCAGGCGATGTGGTCGGGGTGCGGGGTGAGCGCCACGATGCCGTGGCCGTACGGCAGGCGCAGGGTGCGCCGGTAGGCGCCGTCCCGCCACTCCTCCACGCCGGGTACGGCGGTCGCGGCGAGGTGGCCGAAGAGGTTGTCGGGGTTGAGCGGGGTGCGGAACGGCAGGCGCAGGGAGAGCACTCCGGGGGTGGTGCGGGCGGGGTTCTTCGGTGCCCGGGTGCGCAGGTCGCCCGGGGCGAGTGCGTAGACCTCGCGGACGGTGTCGTTGAAGGTGCGGATGGAGGAGAAGCCGGCCGCGAAGGCGATCTGTGCCATCGGCAGGTCCGTGGTCTCGATGAGGAGCCGCGCGGTCTGGGCGCGCTGGGCGCGGGCGAGCGCGAGGGGGCCCGCGCCCAGCTCGGCGAGCAGCTGGCGTTCGACCTGCCGGGTGCTGTAGCCGAGCCGGGCGGCGAGCCCGGGGACGCCCTCGCGGTCGACGACGCCGTCGGCGATCAGTCGCATGGCGCGGGCCACCGCGTCGGCCCGCTGGTTCCACTCCGGTGAGCCGGGGCTGGTGTCGGGCCGGCAGCGTTTGCAGGCCCGGAACCCGGCCTGCTGGCAGGCCGCCGCGCTCGGGTGGAAGACCATGTTCGCGGGTTTGGGCGGGACCACCGGGCAGCTGGGCCGGCAGTAGATGCCGGTGGTCAGGACGGCGGTGAAGAACCAGCCGTCGAACCGCGCGTCCTTCGACTGCACGGCGCGCACGCAGCGCTCGGTTTCGGTGTGCATCCCCTTCTGCATGCCTCAAGGATCGGGCACGGCCGGCGTCCGGGTCTGGCAGGAATCCGACATCGACGTCATGTGTCCTGCGGCTGTCCGGATCGCCATGCCGACTCGCGGAGCAGCCGCAGCCCGTTCAGGCCGACCAGCACGGTGGAGCCCTCGTGGCCGGCGACGCCGAGCGGCAGGGGGAGGTGGCCGATGAGGTCCCACAGGACGAGGCCGGTGATGGCCGTGCCCGCGATGACGAGGTTCTGCGCCACGAGCCGGCGGGCGGTGCGGGAGAGCCGCACGACCGCGGGGACGGCCGCGAGTTCGTCCCGCACGACGACCGCGTCCGCCGTCTCCAGGGCCAGGTCGGAGCCCGCGCGGCCCATGGCGATGCCGGCGTGGGCGGCGGCGAGGGCGGGCGCGTCGTTGACGCCGTCGCCGACGAACAGCACCTTGCGGCCGGCCGCCTGGAGGTCCCGTACGGCGTTCACCTTGTCCTCGGGGAGGAGGCCGGCGCGGAGGTCCGTGAGGCCGGTCGCGGTGGCGACGCGGGCGGCGGCGTGGGCGTTGTCGCCGGTCAGGAAGATGGGGGCGGCGCCGGTGAGGGTCGTCAGGGCGGAGGCGGCGGCCGGGGCGCGGGGGCGGGAGTCACGGACACCCGGCCACCCTACAGGAACAGATGAAGACATATTCATCTGTTCATATGTGATGAGTAGGATGTCCGCATGGGTCATGGAGCCGTCGTCCCGCGGGACGACACGGAGCGGGTGCGCCTGGACGCGGACAACGTCGCGAAGGTCGCCACCACGCTCCAGGCCCTGTCCACGCCCTCCCGGCTGCTGATCCTCGCCCGGCTGCGCGAGGGCCCGCTGCCGGCCACGGAGCTGGCGGCGGAGGTGGGCATGGAGCAGTCGGCCTGCTCGCACCAGCTGCGGCTGCTGCGCAACCTGGGCCTGGTCATCGGCGAGCGCCGGGGCCGTTCCGTGGTGTACGCGCTGCACGACGACCATGTCGCCGAACTGCTCGACCAGGCCGTCTACCACGTGGAACACCTGCGGCTGGGGCTCAGCGACACCGCGGAGTGAGCAGCCCCCGCATGGTCTCGGCGGCGCGCACGGCGGCGTCCGCGCAGCAGTTGTTGAACAGCACGTGCAGTTCGTCCGTCCGCTCCGCCGCGCGGCGCAGCCGGGGTACCCAGGCGGCGAGTTCGGCCACGTCGTAGTCGTGGCGGAAGCGGTCCTCCTTGCTGCCCCTCCCCCAGGCCCTGCTGCGCCCGTGGAACCGTACGACGGCGAGGGCGGGGCGGCTGACGGGCGCGACGGGCGGCAGGGAGCCGGTGAGTCCCTGGGCCATGTCCACGCCGACGGCCGTCGCGCCCAGCCCGGACAGCAGCGCCAGGGTGTCCTCGGCCCGCCCCGCCTCCCACCACGCCGGGTGCCGGAACTCGACCGCGAGCGGCCAGCCGGCCGTGCGCTCCGCGCACTCCTCCAGTGCCCGCTCGGCCGGGGCTCCGGGCGCGAACCGGGGCGGGAACTGGAACAGCACGGCACCCAGCCGCCCGGCCTCGCGCAGCGGCCCGACCGCCTCCGCGAACCTCGCCCACACCTCGTCCAGCAGGGCGCCGTCCACCGGCCGGTCCCGCAGGTCGGCGGGGAGTGCCTCCGGCCGGGTGGGGTGGCCGGTCAGCAGCGAGAACGCCTTAACGTCGAAGCGGAAACCGTCCGGTGTGCGCTCCACCCACAGCTCGCTGTTGCGGCGGCGGGGCAGCGCGTAGTAGCCGGAGTCCACCTCGACGACGGGCAGCCTGGAGGCGTAGTGCCGCAGCCGGCCCTCGGCGTCCCGCCGCCCGCGCGGGTACCAGCCGCTCGTCACGAGCATGCGGTCCGTCCACGAACAGGCCCCGACCAGAATGTCACCCATGGGAGCCCGGTTACCCCGGGCTCCCGGGAGTGTGTCCCCCTACTCGGTCGCCGTGGGCCGGCGCGAGGCCGCCGTCGCCTCGTCCACGTCCGTGAGCGGGCGCAGACGGTAGGTGTACGCGTAGTCGCGGTCGGCGAAGAGCTTGAACTCGTCGTGGGTGTGCGCGCCCCAGCTGTTGTCGCCGCCGACGCCCGTCTGCCGGTGGTTGACCCGCAGGACGACCGCGTCCCGCGGGGTCAGCTGGTAGTCGTGCCGGACGCCGGCCGACAGGTCCTCCGGGGTGAAGTGCGAGGCGTTGATCTCCAGGAGGGGTTCGCCCGACACCAGCAGGCCACGCCCGCCGCCGTCGGTCAGGGCGGCCCAGCGGACGTCGGTCTTGTTGCCGTTCTCCTGCGGGCGGATGTAGGGGGTCCACTGGCCGGCCACGGTCGAGGTGTAACGACCCACGTCGGTGCCGGTGTTGCGGTCCCAGTGGTTCTCCTCGGGGCCGCGGCCGTAGTAGTGCAGGCGGTCCAGGCGGCGCGGCAGGAACAGCAGCGTGCCGACCTCCGGGATGTACGGCAGGTTCGCGGCGCCCGGGTGGAGGGTGTTGTCGACCCTGATCTCGCCGTTGCCGAAGACGGTGTACGTGGTGGAGTACGCGGATTCCACCGTGGTGGGCAGCGTGCCGCTGACCTTGATCTCGACGGCCCGGTCGCCGAACGCCCGCACGGTGACGTCCGTGACCTTCCGCCGGGCGCCGGCGTCGCGCCAGGTCTGGTTGCGGGTGTGGTGGCCGTTGCCCTTGTCGTTGTCGGTGGGCGCCCGCCAGAAGTTGGGCACAGGACCGGAGGTGATCAGGCGGGTGCCCTTCGCCTCGTAGGAGGTGATGGTGCCGCTGCTCTTGCCGACGGTGACCGAGAAGTCCCCGCCGGTGATCCGGATGTCCTTCTCCCGCTCCTCGTGGCGCAGGGCCGGAACGCGCGACAGCGGTACGGGGGTCACGGCCGGGCTTCCCGCGTCGAGCGGGAGCTGCTGCCGGGCCACCTCGAAGCCTGCCCCGGCCCACTTCGTGGACTCCCTGGTGGTGAAGGAGAGCTGGAGAAAGTACTCCGTACCCGGGTCCGGGTCCTTCGGCAGGCGCAGGGGCAGGGTGATGTCCTTCCCGGACAGCGGCGCCACGTCCAGCTGGTCCCGGCTCAGCCGTCCCCGCCGTACGACCTCGCCGTCGGCGACGAGTTCCCAACGGCCTTCGAACTCACGGAGGTCGGTGAACAGGTACTCGTTGGTGAGGGTGACGGCACCGGGGTCGCCGTCGTCGGAGCTGCGGGCGGCGTCGACCGCCTGGTGGACGCGTTTGATCTCGGCGGCCTTGCCGGTGTGACCGCGGTCGGCGGTGACGATGCCGTCCGCGACGAACGCGCCGTCGTTGGGGTTGTCGCCCCAGTCGCCGCCGTAGGCGAGGAACGTCCTGTCCCTGGGCCGCTTCTCGTCGGCCCCGACGGTGGCGGCGTCGAACCAGAACCGCACACCGTCGTCACCGGGTCCCCGGTCGTGCGAGGCCAGTTCCACGGCGGTGAGGGCGCGCGCGTAGACGCGGGCGCGGCGGATGGTGCCGCTGAACTCCCGGGTCTGGCTGTCGGCGTCGGAGGCGAGGGCGAGCGGCGCGGTGTTGCTGCCGGGGCGCCGGGTGGTGGTCCGGGTGCCCTTCACCGCGCCGTCGACGTACAGGGTCAGCGTGCCGGCGTCCGCGTCGAAGACGCCCGCGATGTGGTGTTCGCGGCCGGTCCAGTCGTCCGGCAGCGTCCAGCTCGCGGTGATCCACTGACCGCCGCCGTGGATGAAGAACTCCAGGGTGTCATCGGTCTGCTTGAGCGCGTACTGGGTGTCGCCCTTGGCGAGGATGGGCTGGTGGTAGCCCGTGTACCGCGGAGTGATCCACGCCTCCAGGGTCAGTGAACCCGTGAGGTCGAGGCTGTCGTCGCGTTCGAAGACCGTGATGCCGGACAGGCCCTCGTCGCGGTCCAGGCCCCCGCGGGTGGCGAGGATCTCGCCGCGCAGTCCGGCCGGCCCGGACTCGGTGAGCAGGGTGCGGGCCGGGACGGGCGTGTAGAGGGACTGGTCGGCGAAGTCCCAGATCCAGCCGCCCTGGAGGACGTCGTGGCGGCGGACGACGTCCCAGTACTTCTTGAAGTTGCCGTTGGAGTTCCCCATCGCGTGGGAGTACTCGATCATGACGTACGGCCGGGTGTCGGCGGTGTCCTCCGCCCGCTGTTCGACGCGCGACGGGCTCTCGTACATCTCCGAGCGGATGTCGCTGATCCCCGGCCGGTCGTCGCCCTCGTACTGGATGACGCGGGTGGGGTCGTAGGAGCGGATCCAGTCGTGCATGGCGGTGAAGGTGCTGCCGCCGCCCGCCTCGTTGCCGAGCGACCAGATGACCACCGAGGGGTGGTTCTTGTCGCGGTGGACCATGTTCTGTGCGCGGGCGACACAGGCCGCCGTCCACTCCGGGTGGTCCCCCGGGTACTCGGAACGGATGCCGTGGGTCTCGAGGTTGGTCTCGTCGACGAGGTAGAGGCCGTACTCGTCGGCGAGTTCGTACCACAGCGGGTTGTTGGGGTAGTGCGAGGTGCGGACGGAGTTCATGTTCATCCGCTTGATGAGCGTGATGTCCTCGACGAGGTCCTCGCGAGTGAGGGCGGTGCCGCGGGAGGGGTGCATCTCGTGGCGGTTGGTGCCACGGAAGGAGACGGGCTTTCCGTTGATCCGCATCAGCCCGTCCCTGATGGCGAACTCGCGGAAGCCGACGCGGTGGGACAGGGTCTCGACCACCTCGCCGGCCGGGTCGCGGAGTCTGAGGACGGCCGTGTAGAGGTCGGGGCGCTCGGCGGACCACAGCCGGGGTTCCGGTACGGCCTTCGAGGCCCGTACGGTGACGTCCTCGCCGGCGCCGGCCGTGCCGAGGTCGGCGGTCTGTTCGAGCGGACGGGACCAGACGGCGTGACCGCGGGCGTCGTACAGCTGGGTCTCGACGGTGTACCGGCCGGTCTCGCCGCCGCCGTACGCCCGCACGCTCGCGGTGACCGCCAGCTCGGCCGCCGTGTACGTGTCGTTCAGCGGGGTGTCCAGTTTGAAGTCGCGCAGGTGCACGGCCGGGGTGGAGTACAGGTACACCGAGCGGAAGATGCCGCTCAGCCGGATCATGTCCTGGTCCTCCAGCCAGTCGCCGTCGGCGTAGCGGTACACCTCCACGGCGATCTGGTTGGTGCCGGGCCCGAGGTGGTCGGTGATGTCGTACTCGGAGGGCGTGTAGGAGTCCTCGTCGTAGCCGGCCAGTTCGCCGTTGATCCACACGTAGTGGGCGGACTTGACGCCCTCGAAGTGGAGGAAGGTGCGGCGGCCCGTCCAGGCGCGCGGGACGGTGAAGGTGCGCCGGTACTGGCCGACCGGGTGGTAGCGGGTCGGGGCGGCGGGCGGCTGCGGGTCCTCGCCGCGGCCGTTGGGGCCCCAGTACGGGTAGGTGATGTTCAGGTAGATCGGGAAGTCGTGGCCGTGCAGTTGCCACACGGACGGGACCGGGATGGTGTCCCAGTCGCCGTCGTCGGTGTCGGTGCGGTGGAAGTCGGCGTCCCGGTCCTCGGGGCGGTCGGCGTAGGCGAACTTCCAGGTGCCGTCGAGACTGAGCCGGTAGGGCGAGCGGGTGCGGTCGGCGGCGAGGGCCTGGCGCACGTCCGCGTACGGCATGAGCGTGGTGTGCGGCGGCTGGGTGCCGAGCCGGAAGACGCCGAAGTCGTTCCACTCAGGGGGCGCGTCGGCCGCCGCCCGCCGGCCGGCCGCGTGCGCCGCGACGGGCGACGCGGACAGGGCGAGGGCGCCGAGCACGGCGGCGCCGGACTCCAGGAGCCGGCGGCGGCTGACGACCGGCGGTCCGGAGCGGGGGGACGGGGCGGCGGGAGAGGTGTGCGGGTGCGGGTGCGGCATGACCGTGGCCTTCCTCGGTACGACAGAGCACTGCACGGACTGAGGGCACGTCGGACTCCCCCTCGACGCGCCGCCGGACGGGGGACGTTACGGCAGAGGGCATCGCGACTGATGGTGACGGAGCAACTACCGAGCCAGCCACACCCTAGAACCCGAACACAACCGAAGCAATGATCCCGTCGGGATCTGTGCGGTCCTGGTGGTTCGGCGGGTCGCGTCGCCCCCGGCCCCTCCGTGGCCACCGCGTGGGCCCGGTGTCGGCCATCGTCGCTCCCGACAGCTCGACCGTCCGGCACGGAAGGTCACGCTCGGAGGACAGACCCCGGGCGCTCGCGCTGCGCGGGTCTCCCGGGGCCTGTTCACACCGATGGTCCGGCAGGCTGTCGATGGCAGCCTGCCGGACCCGGGGCACGGGTCAGCCGCGCCGCCAGGTCTGGTTGGCGGTGCCGGTGCAGGGCCACAGCTTGACCGGTGTGCCGTTGGCCTCCTTGCCCCACCACACGTCGGCGCACTTGTCGCCGGCCTTGAGCGACACCAGGTCCTCGGTAGCGTTGATCTTGAACTTCTGTCCGGCCGACCCGTCGCACCGCTGCAGCCGGATCGCCGTGTCCTTCTCCACCGACCCGCCGTCCAGCCCCATGCACAGGTCCTCGCCGATGCGCAGGGTGCGGTCGGTGTCGTGGAAAGCCCAGATCTGGGCGCCCTCCGAGGCTCCGCAGGGCTGGATGACCAGTTCCGCCCCGACTCCCCGGGAACTCGCGGTGAGGCACTTGCCGGTGTCGGCGCTGACGATCCGGGCGGAGGCGACGGTGACCGGCCTGTCCGCCTTGCTCTCGGTGCGCCGGGCCGGCTCCTTCGCCGTGCCCTCCTCCTTCTGCCGCGAGGCGGCCTGCGGGCTCGCGCCGACGGCGGAATCGGAGCCGGAGCCGTCCGGGGACGCCTTGCCGTCGTCCTTCACCTCCTCCGTCCCGCCTTTCGTCTTCTTCCCGCCCTTCTCGTCGTCGCCTCCCCCGTCCTTCGACGAGTCCGCCGTGGCGTCGCCCTTCGGGGGCTCCGCGGCATAGACGCCCGGCGGCGGCTGCGCCTCCTGGTCGTCGAGCAGCGCCCGGGAGTCGGCAGCCGCGGTGGCGTGGTCCCCGGGCCGATCGTCCCGGCCGTCGCCGACCATGATCAGCAGCGGTACGGCGAGCAGGATCGCCCCGGCGATCCCGGCGGCGGCCAGCATGGGGGCCTTCGGCCTCCCCGGCGCACCGTCGCCGTCTCCGTCACCGCTCTCCCTCCCGACCCCACCGGACCGGCGAGCGCCGTCGAGTGCGACAGCCAGTCCGGACAGGGGGACCGCGGTGCCGCCCGGTGCCGCGGTGCGGGCCGGCGTGGCGGCGCCCGCCGCCGCCTCCGGGCGTTCCCCGCGGTCCGTGCCCGGTTTTGCGGCTCCTTCCCGTGCCTCCGGCTCGTTCGAGGCCGTCCCGGCCTCGGCCTCGGTAGCGGCATCGGCGGTCGAGAGGGCTTCCGTCTCGCCCCGGCCGGTCTCCCCCGCCCTTGTGATGTCTTCGGCGGTGGCGGCGGCGGTGGCGGCCGTGCCACGACGCGGGGCAGGCCGCAGCACGGCCTCCCCCGCGTCGTCGCCCATCGAGGACAGCACCACCGCGCGGCGAACCGGTGGATCTCCGTCGGTGCCGTCCGGGCGGGCGGACTCGCCGCCGTCTGACCTGTTCTGGCGTGACATCGCTCGTTCTCCTTCAGGCTTACGGTTGTCTGCCGCATGACGGACGCGCCATCGCGGTGCCCAGCGGCCGGGGCACGGTGCCGGGTCCGGAACACCACCGGGCGTGGACGGC
Organism: Streptomyces sp. NPDC059454; assembly: GCF_042749965.1. Classification (NCBI taxonomy): domain Bacteria; kingdom Bacillati; phylum Actinomycetota; class Actinomycetes; order Kitasatosporales; family Streptomycetaceae; genus Streptomyces; species Streptomyces sp. NPDC059454. Next base: position 60,144 of record NZ_JBHYVC010000005.1, read on the forward strand.
TGCCACGCGAAGAGCGTTCCGCCGGTGGCGACGAGCACGGCGCCGTCCAAGGCGGTCACCTCCGGCTCCCCGCCATCGCGATCCGCCCGGTCAGACGGGGCCGGTCCGTTCGCTCGCGCCCGGCCTCGGAGAACACCGGCCGCACCCGGTGCGTGGCCGTGTCCTTCCCGCCGGCCGGGGCCCCGTCTCCGCCCCCGCCGAAGCGTCACCTGTCGTCCGGTGGGGTGCCGGGCGCCAGGACGCGGACGCGCGGAGGGCGGAAAGTCCGGAAGGTACGGCTCCGGACGCAGGGGAATCGGCCGGCCCCGCGCCGTCCCCCGTCCTCGCGGGACACCACACCAGGCACGGAGCGCCGCCCCCTCACGTCCACGAGGGCGGAATCGGATCGGTTCACGGCCACGGCGGCACTGTAGCGGGGGCGGATGACCGGCTGGACGTACGAGATGTCACCCCACCGACCCCCGCGCGTGCCCTCCTGGTCACCTTTCCTCCGTCCGCGGCGCGCTGCCGGCCCGGGCGGTCGTCGCCGCGGCCGGGCCGAGGTCCGGGTCGGCGGGGAGCGTCACCGGCAGGGGTGCGGGCAACCGCCGGACGTCGCCGGTGTCGTAGCCGGGGTGGCGGTGGTCTCGGCGTACGTCAGGCGGTACTTCGGACCCTGCCGTCGGCGGTGCTCGACCGGCTGCGCGGCTCCCGCGGTCTCCGTCAGCCGAGCCGCCGGGCGAACGCCTCGTAGGCCCGGTCGTCGAAGAGGACGAACCTCACCTCTTCGACGGCGGTCGGCGTGTCCCGCACCGTCTCCACCGCGATGCGGGCCGCGTCGTCCATCGGCCACCGGTAGACGCCGGTGGAGATCGCCGGGAACGCGACCTTCCGGGCGCCCAGTTCATCGGCCACACGGAGCGATTCCCGGTAGCAGGAGGCGAGCGGTGCGGGGTCGCTGCCCGGACCCTGGTGCACCGGGCCGACGGTGTGGATCACCCAGCGGGCGTCCAGGCGACCCGCGGTGGTGGCGACCGCCTGGCCCGTCGGCAGGCCCCTGCCGTAGTGGGCGGCGCGCAGGGCGCGGCATTCCGCGAGGATCTCCGGGCCGCCCCGGCGGTGGATCGCGCCGTCCACGCCTCCCCCGCCGAGCAGCGAGGAGTTGGCCGCGTTGACGATCGCGTCGGCGCTCTGGCGGGTGATGTCCCCTTGGACGAGGGTGATGGTGGTGGTCATGTCTGCCGCAGCCTCCGCCAGACGGCCTTCGCCGCGTTGTGGCCCGACATGCCGTGCACACCCGGGCCGGGCGGGGTGGCCGAGGAGCAGATGAAGACGGCGGGGTGCGGGGTCGCGTACGGGAACAGGGACAGTTTGGGGCGCAGCAGCAACTGGAGGCCGGAGACCGCGCCGGTGGCGATGTCGCCGCCGACGTAGTTGGCGTTGCGGGCGGCGAGTTCGGGCGGTCCCGCGGTGGCGCGCGCCAGGACGCGGTCGCGGAAGCCGGGGGCGTAGCGCTCCAGTTGGCGTTCGATGGCGTCGGTGAGGTCGCCGGTCCAGCCGTTCGGCACATGGCCGTACGCCCAGAAGACGTGCTTGCCTGCCGGAGCGCGGGTGGGGTCGGCGACGCCGGGCTGCACGGTGATGAGGAAGGGCGCGTCGGGGGCCCGGCCCTCCCGGGAGGCGGCGCGCAGGGCGGCGGCGATCTCGTCGCTGTCCGCGCCGATCTGCACGGTGCCGGCGGTGCGGGCCTGGGGCGCGGTCCACGGCACGGGGCCGTCCAGGGCGTAGTCGATCTTGAAGACGCCGGGGCCGTAGCGGTAGTTCGCGTAGTGGTCACCGAAGCCGGCGATGCGGGCCAGCGCGGTGGGCGAGGTGTCGAAGACGTACGCCCGGGCGGGCGGCAGGTCGTCGAGGCGCTTGACCTCGTAGTCGGTGTGGACGCTGCCGCCGAGGTCCTCGAGGTACGCGGCGAGGGCGTCGGAGACGGCCTGGGAGCCGCCGCGGGCGACGGGCCAGCCGCGGGCGTGCGCGGCGAGGGCGAAGACCAGGCCTATGGCACCGGTGGCGAAGCCGCCGAGCGGTGCCATGACGTGGGCGACGAGCCCCGCGAACAGAGTTCTGGCCTTCTCGTCGCGGAAGCGGCGCATGAGCCAGGTCGACGGGGGCAGGCCGACCAGGCCGAAGCGGGCGAGGGTGACCGGGTCGCGGGGCAGCGCGGTCAGCGGCAGCGACATGAAGTCGCGGGCCAGGGTGTCCCACTTGGGCAGGAAGGGCTCGACGAGGCGGCGGTACGCGCCGGCGTCGCGCGGTCCGAAGGAAGCGGCCGTCTCCCCGACCGACCGGGACAGCACGGCCGCCGTGCCGTCCGGGAAGGGGTGCGCCATGGGGAGTTTCGGGTGCAGCCACTCCAGTCCGTAGCGCTCCAGCGGCAGGGCGCGGAACGCGGGTGAGTTGATGGCGAGGGGATGGGCGGCGGAGCACGGGTCGTGGCGGAAGCCGGGCAGGGTGAGTTCCTCGGTGCGGGCGCCGCCGCCGACGGTGTCCTTCGCCTCGAACAGGGCCACCGAGAAGCCGCGCCGGGCCAGCTCCACGGCAGCGGTCAGTCCGTTCGGCCCCGCACCCACCACGACCGCATCGAGCATCGACGGCACCTTCGGACTCCTTCGTCAGCCGACGGCCACTGGGGGATCAGGATATGCCGGGCCGCCGGCGTTCTCCCGGGGCCTCCGGAGAGGGATGCGGCGTCAGACTCCGTCCGCCAGCAGTTCCACCACCCGGCGGGCCGTGGCCTCGTCGCGGGCCGCGGTGAAGGGCAGGTTGTTGCCGCCCCTGATGCTGAAGGGCCCGCCCGCGCGGGTCAGGTGGGTGCCGCCCGCCTCCTCCACGAGGAGCAGACCGGCCGCGTGGTCCCATGCGACCTCCCAGGAGAAGGCGACCGCGTCGGATTCACCGCGGGCGATGGCCAGGTATTCCAGTCCGGCCGAGCCGCAGGCGCGGGGGGCCACGCCGTCCGTCCACAGGCCGAGCAGGGCGCGCTTCTGCTCGTCCGTGGTGTAGTCCGGGTGGGAGGTGGCCACGCGGAGGTCGCGGCCGGGTTCCGGGGAGCCCGCGCGCAGCCGCTCGCCGTCGAGGTGGGCGCCCTGCCCCCGTACGGCCGTGGCGAACTGGTCGCGGGCGGGGGCGTAGGTCCAGGAGGCGTACACCACGCCGCCCCGCGCGAGGGCGACCAGGGTGCAGAAGCCGGTGTCACCGTGCACGAACTGGCGGGTGCCGTCGACGGGGTCGACGATCCACACCGGCGCCTCGGCCTGTATCGCCTCGTACGACGCCGGGTCGGCGTGCACCGCCTCCTCGCCGACCACGACCGAGCCGGGCAGCAGGGCGGCGAGGGCGTCCGTGAGATACAGCTCGGCGTTGCGGTCGGCGTCCGTCACCAGGTCGTGCGGGCCGGACTTGAGGTCCACCTCGTGGTCGGCGAGCCGCCGCCAGCGCGGCACGATCTCCTGCGCCGCGGCCTTGCGGACCAGTTCCTCCACGTCGATGGTGCGGCGGGCGAGAAACTCGTCGATGGTTTCGTTGGTCTCGGTCATGCCCCCATGAGAGCACGCGCCACTGACAATCCCCGCCCCTCCGGTGCACTCCAGGTGGAATCGGGATGAAAACGGGGTGCCGGCCCGCGGCGTCGTGGGCTCAGCGGCCCACCGCGTAACCCTGCTGGCCGCGCGGATTGGCCGCCGCCGAGAGGACGCCGGTGGCCGGGTCCCGGGCGACCGCGCAGAGCCGGCCCTCCGACCAGGCGTCGCCGACCGTCACCTCGTGGCCTCGGCGGCGCAGCGCCTCCACCACCGCAGGGTCCGTGCGGGACTCGACGGTGACGCTGCCGGGGCGCATGCCGCGCGGGTGGAAGGAGCCGGGGAAGCTGTCGTTGTGCCAGTTGGGGGCGTCGATGGCGCCCTGGAGGTCGAGTCCGCCGCGCACCCGCTCGCGCAGGGCGACCGCGAGGAAGAAGTGCAGCTGCCACTGGTCCTGCTGGTCCCCGCCGGGCGTGCCGAACGCCATGACGGGCACCCCGTCGCGCAGGGCCATGGACGGGGTGAGGGTGGTGCGGGGGCGGCGGCCGGGGGTGAGGGTGTTCGGCAGGCCCTCCTCCAGCCAGGTCATCTGCAGCCGGGTACCGAGCGGGAACCCGAGTTCGGGTACGACGGGGTTGGACTGGAGCCAGCCGCCGCTGGGGGTGGCCGCGATCATGTTGCCCCAGCGGTCGACGACGTCCAGGTGGCAGGTGTCGCCGCGGGTGCCGCCGTCGGCGGAGACGTCGGGTTCGCCGGGCACGGGGGACGTCGGGCTCTTGGCGACGGTGGGCTCGCCGGCGCCCATCGAGGTGGAGCCCGGCTCCTCGGTGGCCACCACGCGCGCGCGGGCGCTCAGCCGGGGGGTGCGCCCGCCCGGGCTGCCGGGCCGCAGGTCGTGGGAGGCGCGGGGGCCGACCCTGGTCCGCCGTTCGGTGTTGTACTCGGCCGACAGCAGGTCGTCGAGCGGTACCTCGGCCGCGTCCCCGTACCAGGCCTCGCGGTCGGCCATGGCGAGCTTGCAGCCCTCGATCAGCAGGTGCACGTACTCGGCGGAGCCGTAGCGGGGCAGTTCCGGCGGGAGCAGGGCGAGTTGCTGGAGCAGGACCGGGCCCTGGCTCCAGGGGCCGGCCTTGCACACGGTCCAGCCGTTCCAGTCGTACGTCACCGGGGTCTCGTAGGTGGCGGACCAGCCGGCGAGGTCGGCGGCGGTCAGGGTGCCGGTGTGGCGCTCGCCGCTGGTGTCCATGGTGGGGCGTCCGGCCTGCCGGACCAGTGCCTCGGCGATGAATCCGGTCCGCCACACCTCCCGCGCGGCGTCGATCTGCGCCTCCCGGTCCCCGGCCCCGGCGACCTCGGACAGCAGCCGCTTCCAGGTGGCGGCGAGGGCGGGGTTACGGAACAGCTCACCGGCGCGCGGGGACCGGCCGCCGGGCAGGTACACCTCGGCCGAGGAGGTCCACTCCGTCTCGAACAGTTCGCGCACGGTCTCGACGGTCTCGCCGACGCGCTCCACGGGCGCGTGCCCGTCCTCGGCGTACCCGACGGCGTACTTCAGGACGTCGGCGAGGGTCTTGGTGCCGTGGTCGCGCAGCAGGAGCATCCAGGCGTCGAAGGCGCCGGGCACGGCCGCGGCGAGCGGGCCGGTGCCGGGGACGAGGTCCAGGCCGAGTCCCTTGTAGTGGGCGACGGTCGCCCCGGCCGGGGCGACGCCCTGCCCGCACAGCACCCGCACCTCGCCGCCGGCCGGCGCGAGGAGCATCGGCACCTCGCCGGCCGGACCGTTGAGGTGCGGCTCGACGACGTGCAGGACGAAGGCTCCGGCCACGGCGGCGTCGTAGGCGTTGCCACCGTCCTCCAGCACGGCCATCGCCGACTGCGAGGCCAGCCAGTGGGTGGAGGACACCATGCCGAAAGTGCCCTGGAGTGTGGGTCGAGTCGTGAACTGCATCTCTCACCTCGGTGTCTGCGTGCGTCGGTCGGCCCATCCAACATCAAACGCCCCGTGGGGGGATTCCGGGGAGAGAAAGGCACAAGGCCTCTTGAAGTCACGGCTCGGCGCTGGATGGATCATTGCGGGGGCATGCCCCCGCCGCAGCGGCCACAGCCACCGTTCTCACCCTGTTCGGCCTGTCGCCGGCCCTCGCGCTCCAGGGCGCGAAAGCCGCCTCGGCCGCCCCCGTGACCGCGCAGCGGGGCCGGGGATGCCATGCCGCGGTCCCGGTCAGCCGGGAGCGATGCGGCTGAGGTGCTCCCACGACCGGTACAGATCCGCTTGGGCCCGGCCCATCTCCATGACGTGGTCGAAGGACTGGCTGCCGACGATCAGCCGTCGGGGCGGGTCCGGCAGTGCGGCCAGTTCCATGATGACCGGGACGGCGGTTTCCGGCTCCGGGCCGACGGCGTCGCCCCACATCGCCTCCATCTCGGTGCGCAGGGACCGGTACTGCGCCAGGGGTTCGGTCGTTGTGGTGCCGGCGGTGAACAGGCCGGTGTTGTAGCCGCCCATCTGCACGATGGTGACCTTGACGCCGAACCCTTCGACCTCCATCGCCAGTGCCTCGCTGACCGAGTCCAGCGCGGCCTTGCCCGCGCCGTAGAAGCCGACGGTGGCCATGCCGCCGCCGCTGCCCATCGAGGTGACCTGGAGGAGCCGTCCCCCGCCTTGGGCGCGCAGGTGGGGAAGGACGGCCTGAACCACCCACACAGCACCGAAGAAGTTCACATCCATGTGCGCCCGGATCTGCTCCTCCGTGGCTTCCTCCACCATGCCGTAGAGCATGGCGCCGGCGTTGTTGACGATGACGTCCAGCCTGCCGAACGCCGCCGCCGCCCGCTGCACCCCGTCGAACACGCCCTGACGGTCGGCGACGTCCAGCGAAAGCGGGACCAGGTGACCGGGGTATTCCTCGGCCAGTTCCCCCAGGGGCCCGACGTCGCGGGCGACAGCCACCACTCGCCCGCCGCCCGCCAGGACGGCCTCGGTGAAAGCCCTGCCCAGGCCGCGGGACGCACCAGTGATGAGCCAGACTCTCGTATCCACCACAACGCCTCACTCTCAGTAAAGAAAACGGTCCGTCTCGGTTCCCTTCGAGCCTAGGGCATCATTCCGAATTCATCAATACGGACCGTCTCGTTTCATTCCAGGAGTAGGCTGGACGCATGTCCAACGAGAAGGGGCCGGACCACTCCCGGCGCAAGGAACGGTCCCGGCAGGCGATCCTCGCGGCCACCCGCGCCCTGGTCGCGGAGGAGGCGTACGAGAAGGTCACGGTCGAAGCCATCGCCGCCCGTGCCGGTGTCGGCAAGCAGACGATCTATCGGCGGTGGCCGTCGAAAAGCGCAGTCGTCTTCGCCGCCCTACTGGCTCTGAGTGAGAACGCGGACGGGCAGTCGGTCACGCTGCCGGACACGGGAGACCTCGAGGCGGACCTCAAGCTCGTCATGCGTGCCACGGCGGAGGAGTTCGCCGACCCGTCCTTCGACCGGCTGATCCGGGCCCTCAACACCGAGATCGCCCACGACGCCGCGCTGGCGGCCGAGTACCGCGAGAAGCTGGCCCAGCCGCTGGACGAGGCGAAGAAGGCACGCTTGCGCAGCGCCCAGGAAGTGGGCCAGCTCGACGCCGACGCCGACCTCGACCTGGTCCTCGAAGTGCTCTACGCCCCTCTCTTCCAGCGGTGGCTGCACCGCAGCGGTCCGCTGACCGCCACGTACGCCGACTCACTCGTCGACGTGGCCCTCAGAGCTTTCGGCCCCTGAACCCGGCGTCGTCCGTCTCCTCGTCCGCGTACGGGTCGCGCGGTCGCCGCAGGCCCGCCAGGGTCCTGCGGTCGCCGTGCGTCCCTCTGTGAGACCTCTTCTCCGCACTCCGGCGACGGCGGGCGGCCGGCACTCCGCCGGGCCCTCCCCCGGGCCGGCACCGTTGCCCACCTGATCGGGCGAGCGGGCTACCGGTCGGCGCCGACGTCCTCACGGCCCGGAGCGGGGCCGGTGCCCTCGGCGGCGCGGCGGCGGGCGTCCTCGTCGGTGCGGGCGTCGTAGCTGATGAGCTTCGGCAGCGCGGCGGCGAGCAGGCCCACCGCCGCGACGCACGCGAGTCCGCCCGTCCAGATCGCGGGGCGGACGCCGGTCCAGCCGGCCATCGCCCCGGCACGGACCTGGCCGAGCTGCGGGCCGACGCTGTAGGAGAGGACCTCGATGCCGGCGAGCCGGCCGCGCAGCCGGTCGGGGATGGTCTGGTTCCAGATGGTCGAGCGGCCCAGCCCGCTCAGCATGTCCCCCGCTCCCGCCAGGCCGAGGAACACCAGCACCAGCCAGACGTTCGACGTCCAGCCGGCCGCCGCCATGGCCAGGCCCCAGCCCGCGGCGCCGAACACCACCAGCAGGCCGTGCCGTCGCGTCCGGGAGACCCAGCCGCTGGTCAGGCTCAGCAACAGCGACCCGACGGCGCCCGCCGAGTACATCAGGCCCAGCGACCAGTCGGCGTCGAGCTCGTCGGCGAGGAAGGGGAAGACGGTGTTGGGGAAGGCGAAGAACATCGCCGCCAGGTCCACCGCGTACGTGCCGAGGAGCACCGGCCGCGACCAGGCGTACCTGGCCCCTTCGGCGATGCCGCGCAACGACGGCTTGGCGGCGTGCTCGGCGGGTGGCACGGGTGAGAGCCGGCGGCACATCAGGACCGACGCGAAGAAGCAGACCACGGTGGTGGCGTACGCGGGGACGTTGCCCGCGTACGCCACCACGAGACCGGCCAGCGCGGGTCCGCCGATCGCGCCCGCCTGCCAGCGCAGGGCGTTCAGCGCGGCCGCCGCGGCGAGCTGGTCGTGCGGGACGATCCGGGCCAGCAGCGAGTCCAGGGCGGGGCGTTGGAGTCCCGCGAGGGCCGCCACTCCGGCCGCGACCACGTACAGCGGCCACAGCATGGGGTGCGGCAGCAGCGCGTTCAGCAGCAGGACGGCGGCCAGCAGTCCCAGCCCCGCCTCGGTCAGCACGATGACCTTGCGCCGGTCCACGGCGTCGGCGAGTGCCCCGCCGTACAGGCCGAAGACCACCAGCGGCACCAGTTCGACGGCGCCCATCGCGCCCACCGCGAGGGGTGAGCCGGTCAGTTCCTTGATCTGCAGCGGCAGCGCGATCAGCGCCATCACGCTGCCGAGGTAGGTGACCAGGCCCTGCACCCACAGGAGGCGGAAGTCCCGGGAGGAGCGCCAGGGCGTCAGGTCGGGCAGCACTGCGGCGAGCTTCGTGAGCATGGTTCAGCGGCTCCCGGCCGCGTGCTGCGGCGAGACGGCCGCGGTTTCGGTGTCCGCGGTCGTCGAGTGGTGGCGTCCGATCGGCAGGACGAGGGGCTTGCCCGAGACCGGGTCCTCGATGACGCGGCTGTCCATGCCGTACACGGCCCGGACCGTGTCCTCGGTCATCACCTCCTCGGGTGTTCCTGCGGCGTGCAGCCGTCCGGCGGCCAGGGCGACGAGCCGGTCGGCGTAGCGGGCGGCCAGGTTGAGGTCGTGCAGGACCATGACGATCGTGGTGCCGCGGGTCCGGTTCAGGTCGGTCAGCAGGTCGAGGACCTCGATCTGGTGGCTGATGTCGAGGAAGGTGGTGGGTTCGTCGAGCAGCAGCAGGTCGGTCTGCTGGGCCAGCGCCATCGCGATCCACACGCGCTGGCGCTGGCCGCCGGAGAGTTCGTCGACGGACCGCTCCACCAGTTCCGTCGTCCGGGTGGCCTCCAGGGCGGCGGCGACCGCGGCGTCGTCCTTCGCCGTCCAGCGGGAGAAGGCCCGCTGGTGGGGGTGGCGGCCCCGGCCGACCAGGTCGAGGACGGTGATGCCCTCGGGGGTGACCGGTGACTGCGGCAGCAGGCCGAGGGTGCGGGCGAGTTCCTTGGCGGGGGTGCGGTGGACCTCCTTGCCGTCCAGGACGACGCGGCCGGTGCGCGGGACGAGCAGCCGGGACATCGAGCGCAGCAGCGTCGACTTGCCGCAGGCGTTGGCGCCGACGATCACCGTGATGCGCCCGGCCGCGAGGGTCAGGTCCAGGCCCTCGATGACGGCGCGGTCGCCGTAGCCGAGCGTGAGGTCCTCGGTGGCGAGGGTGTGGGACGCGGTCACAGTGAGCCTCCGGCCCGGTTGGTGCGGACGATCAGGTAGACGAGGTAGGGGGCGCCGAGGACGCCGGTCACGACGCCCACGGGGTAGCGGGTGTCGAGGGCGTACTGGCCGGTGAAGTCGGCGACCAGGACGAGCAGGGAGCCGACCAGGCCGGCGGGGACCAGCAGCGAGCCGCCGGTTCCGGTGAGCCGGGCGGCGATCGGGCCGGAGAGGAACGCGACGAAGGCGATCGGTCCGGCCGCCGCCGTGGCGAACGCGATCAGTCCGACGGCGGCGACGATCACCGTGACGCGGGTGCGTTCGACACGGACGCCGAGCGCGGAGGCCGTGTCGTCGCCCAGGCTCAGCGCGCTCAGGTTGCGGCCCTGGGACAGCAGCACCGGGCCGAGCGCCAGCACGGCCAGGACGGTGGGCACGGTCTCCGTCCAGGTGGTGCCGTTGAGGCTGCCGGTGAGCCAGCGCATCGCCGCCTGGAGGTCCCACTCGCCGGCCCGCGACAGGACGTAGGAGGTGACGCTGTCGAGGAGGGCGGCGATGCCGATGCCGATCAGGATGAGCCGGGTGCCGGCGACCCCGTCGCGGAACGCGAGGGTGTACACCAGCAGCGCCACCCCGAGCGCGGCGGCGATGGCCAGCACGGACACCTGGGTCTCGCTCAACGAGAAGGTGACGATGGCGATGGCCGCCGCCGTGCTCGCCCCCGCGCTGATGCCGATGAGGTCGGGGCTGGCGAGCGGGTTGCGGAGCATCGTCTGGAAGGTGACGCCGGCCATGCCGAAGCTGAACCCGGCGGTCAGGGCGAGCACCGCGCGCGGCAGCCGCAGCGTGCCGACGGTGAAGGACGCGCCCGGCACCTGCTCGCCCATGACGACGCGCAGCACGTCGGAGGCCGGGTAGAAGGTGTGCCCGGCCATGAGCGTGGTGACGAAGGCGGCGACGACGAGGACCAGCAGGGCGCAGACGATCAGCCGTCGCCGGTACGCGCTGCGGACCCGCGTGCGGGTGACCGTGCGCAGTGTGGGCGGGGCGGTGACGACGGGGGCGCTCACAGGGATCTGACCTTCTGCCGGCGGACGATGTGGATGAAGAAGGGGGCGCCGACGAACGCGGTCACGATGCCCACCTCGATCTCGGACGGCCGGGCCACGACCCGTCCCACCACGTCGGCGACGGTCAGCAGGACGGCGCCGCCGAGCGCGGAGAACGGCAGCAGCCAGCGGTGGTCCACGCCCACCAGCAGCCGGCAGGCGTGCGGTACGACGAGTCCGACGAAGGCGATCGGACCGGCGACGGCGGTGGAAGCGCCGCACAGCACGACCGCGCCGAGCGCGGCGCCCGCCCGCACGAGGGCCACCCGCTCGCCGAGTCCGGCGGCCAGCTCGTCGCCCAGGGCGAGGGAGTTGAGGGCGCGGGCGGAGGCGAGGCAGATGACGAAGCCGGCGGCGAGGAACGGCAGGACGCTGCCGAGCTGCGCGTAGGTGGCGCCGCCGACGCCGCCGATCTGCCACAGCCGGAAGGTGTCGGAGATGTCGTTGCGCGGCAGGACGACGGCGCTGACCAGGGAGGCGAGCGCGGCCGCGATGGCGGCGCCGGCGAGGGCCAGCTTCAGCGGGGTGGCGCCGCCCCGGCCCAGTGAGCCGACGGCGTACACGAACCCCGCGGTCACGGCCGCTCCGGTCATCGCCGCCCAGATGTACCCGGACACCGACGCGAGGCCGAAGTAGGCGATGCCGGTGACGACGGCGAGCGAGGCGCCCATGTTGACGCCGAGGATGCCGGGGTCGGCCAGCGGGTTGCGGGTGACGCCCTGCATGACCGCGCCGGAGAGGCCGAGGGCGGCGCCGACGGTGACGGCGAGGAGGGTGCGCGGTACGCGGTTGGCGACCGCCGCCTCCTCCAGGGTGCCCTCCGCTCCGCCGAGCGCCGCCCAGACGTCGGCCCAGGCGACGTCGCGGGAGCCGAGGGCGAGGGAGGCCGTCATGGCGGCGAGCAGGACCGCGGCGACGACGAGGAGCCAGGTGGCGCGCACGCGCGCCGGACGCCGCAGCGGGGCGGTGTCCGGCGCGGGTGGGGTCTCGGTGACGGTCACGCTGCCTTGTCCGCGGCCTCGGCGAGCGCCTTCACGTAGTCCTCGAGGACGTACGGGATGGACAACGGGGTCGGGTTGGCGGCGGTGGCCAGCGGGGTGCTGCCGGGCAGCAGGTAGAGGGAGTCCCGCTCGACGGCGGCCAGCTTGGAGGTGAGCGGGTCCTTCTTGAGGGCCTTCAGCAGTTCGCCCTTGTCGTCGCCGTAGCCGGTGATGATGTCGACGTCGTTGAAGTCGTCGATGTGCTCGGCGCTCTTGGTGAGGACGAACTTCTTCGTCGACCCGGACGGTCCCGAGACGCTGGCGGGGATCTTCATGCCGAGGTCGGTGAAGAACTGCGTGCGGGTGTCGTGGGTGGTGTAGAAGCCGACCTGGCTGACGTTCTTGGACGACACGTGCGTCATGAACATCGCCGTCTTCCCCTTCAGCTGGGGGTACTTCGCGGCGGTCTTCTCGATCTGCCCCTCGAGGTCGGCGATCAGGTCGTCGCCCTCGTCGGCCAGTCCGATGGCCTTGCTGTTGAAGCGGATGATGTCGCGCCACGGGGTCGCCCAGGCGGCCTCGGGGTAGGCCACGACGGGGGCGATCCGGCTGAGGGTCTCGTAGTCCTGCTCCGTCAGTCCGGAGTACGAGGCGAGGATGACGTCCGGCCTGGTGTCGGCGACGGCCTCGAAGTCGATGCCGTCGGTCTCGTCGAACAGGACGGGCGTCTTGGCGTCGAGTTCCTTCAGCCGCTCCTCGACCCAGGGCAGCACGCCGTCGCCGTCGTCGTCGCCGAAGTTGGCCTTGGCCATGCCGACGGGGACGACACCGAGGGCGAGCGGGACCTCGTCGTTGGCCCAGTTCACGGTGGCGACGCGCTTCGGCTTGTCCGGGATGACGGTCGTGCCGAGGGCGTGCTTGATCGTCACCGGGAACTGACCGGAGCCCTTGGTGTCGGCACCGGCGGCGCCGCTGTCGTCGTTGGTGTCGTCGGACCCGCCGCCGCAGGCGGTGAGTCCGAGCACGAGGGCCGCCGCGAGGGCGAGCGCGCGAAGGCGTGTGGTTCTCATCGACCGTGTTCCACTTTCGGTCCGGGGTGCCGGGGCTCACACGTCCGGACCGTGGATCGTGGAGCAGGGCACCAGACTCGCTTGAGCAAGTTAGGTAAGGCTTGCCTGAACAGCGTATGGAGTGGGGGCGCGCCGATCAATCAAGCCTTTTCGACAGCCCTTGTAGCGATCGGGACGTGGAACAGTGCGGGCTCCCGGCGCGACGGGCCTTCAGCGCGCCCGGAACCTGCCGGGAGTCATGCCGGTCGTCCGCCGGAAGGCCGCCCCGAAGGCGCTCGCCGAGCGGTAGCCGACCGCGTCGGCCACCACGTCGACCTCGAAGCCGAGGGACAGCAGCTGTACGGCGTGCTGGGCCCGCACCGAGGCGACCCAGCGGGCGAAGCTCGTGCCCGTCTCGCTCTGGAAGGCCCGGGTGATCGTGCGGACGCTGCATCCGAGGGCGGCGGCCCAGCCGGTCAGGGTGCGCTGGTCGGAGGGATCGGCCCGGACGACGTCCACGATCGGCCGCAGCAACGCGGAGGTGGGCAGCTGCACCAGCAGCGCCCGGGGCGACGGGCGCAGCACGTCGAGCACCATCGCCTCGGCCACGGCCCGGGAGCGCGGAGGCAGGTCGGGCTCTTCGAGCCGCTCCAGGAGCAGCCGGAGCAGCGGGGTGATCTCCACGGCCACCGGCACGTCGGGCAGCGCCGACCGTGTGCCGTGCCGGAAGAAGTGGGCGCGGTAGGAGGTCCCGGCGACCGCGGAGGCGGAGTGCAGCTGTCCCGCCGGCATCCACAGCCCCAGTGTCGGCGTGATGCACCACACCTGGGACCCGACCACGGCGGTGGACGTGCCGTACTCGTTCCAGAGGAGTTCGTGCCAGGGGTGCGAGTGTTCGTTCCACGTCGTGTCGGCGGCGACGACCTCCTCGTACCCCTTGATCACGAAGGGCACGTCCCCCTCGCCCGCGGCGAGTGCCGGCAGGTCCCTGATGACACGCATGCGCTCAGGCTAACCGGCACCCGTCCCGCGCCGGCCGCCGGTCAGGACATGAGGCCCGCCGCGAAGGCCCTGGTCAGCGCGGTCGGTGCGGTGATGGCGGTGCCCACGACGACGCTCAGCGCGCCTGCCGCAAGCGCCTGGGCGGCCTGCTCCGGGGTCGCGATACGGCCCTCGGCGATCACCGGGACGGGGACCGCGGCGGCGAGGTCGGCGACGAGGGCGAGGTCGGGGGCGGTCTGGTGGGGGGAGCCCGGCACGTATCCGGAGAGGGTGGTGCCCACGAAGTCGGCGCCCTGCGCGGCGGCTTCGCGGCCCTCGTCGAAGGCCGAGACGTCGGCCATGACCAGGGCGCCCGCCGCATGGACCGCCCCGACGAGGTCGGCGAAGGTGCTGCCGTCGGGACGCGGGCGGGCGGTGGCGTCGGCCGCGACGACCGCGGCCCCGGCGTCCACGAGGGCGAGCGCGTGGCGCACCGTCGGGGTGATGAAGACGCCGCTGTCGCCGTCCTTCCACAGGCCGATCACCGGCAGGTCGACGGCCGCGACGGTGGCCGCGACGACCTCCGGGTCGTTGACGCGGACGGCCGCCGCGCCGCCCGCCCGCGCCGCGAGGGCCATGCGGACCAGAGTGTCGGTGTGCCGCATCGGGTCGCCGGGCGGGGCCTGGCAGGACACGATCAGTCGGCCCTTCAGGGCATCGGCCAGGGGCAGGGTCATCGCAGGGCTCCGGTGGTGGTGCGGGGGTGGTGCAGGGGCAGGGTGCGGGGCAGAGCGGCCGCGCCGAGGACCGCGGCGTCGGGTCCGCCGCGTGGCGGTACGGGGCGGAGCCGGCGCAGGGGGGCCATGAGTTCGGCGGTGAACGCCGCGTTCAGGGCGTCCAGGTACCGGGCGCCGATGCGGGGCACGCCGCCGCCGACGACCACGCGGTCGGCCCCCAGCGTGTTGGCGAGGCCGCCCAGGGCCCGCCCGACGGCCCGTGCGCCGAGCACGATGGCCGCGGTGGCGTGCGGCTCGCCCTCGACCGCGCGGGCGGCCACCCTCTCCAGGCGGTCGGCCGGGAGTCCGCTCATCCGGGTGTAGTGGGCGGTGATGCCGGGGCCCGCGGCGATCGCCTCGAGATGCCCGGTGGCACCGCAGGTGCAGGGCAGTCCTTCGGCCTCGGGGCTCGGCAGGTGCCCGAGGTGCCCGGCGATCCCGGCCGCCCCGTGCAGCATGCGCCCGTCCACGGCGACGGCGCCGCCCACACCGGTGCCGACGGCGGCGTAGACCATCGTGGCCCCTTGCCCATGAGGGTCGGACAGTTCCGTCGCCGCCGCCGCGCGTACGTCGTTGTCGCAGGCGACCGGGAGGCCGGTGCGGGCGGCGAGGCCGGCGGCCAGGGCCGTGCCGGCCCAGCCGCGAATCGTGTCGGTCGCGCTGGTGACGGTTCCGGTGACGGGGTCGATGACTCCCGCGGCGGCGACGCCGATCGCCGTGACTCCCGGTGCCCACACCGCGCGGGCCTCCCTGGCCAGCGCGTCGAGCACCGCCTCCGCCCCTGCCGTCGCCGGGGTGGGCAGGGAGTGCCGGGCCAGGACGGTGCCGTCGCCCGCGACGAGAGCGGCGGCGATCTTCGTGCCGCCCAGGTCGAGGCCGATCACCGGTGCGCCGCCGAAATCGCGTGCCGTCATCGGACCGGGAGCAGGCCGGCGCCGCGCAGCCGCTCCTCGACGAGGGCGACCGAGACGTCGCCCAGCTGGATCTGCGGGGCGGCCGTGGTGCCCTCGGCGAACACACCGAGCAGACGCAGGGCGTGCTTGAACGCGCCCATCGCGGAGGAGTTGCGGCCCATCTCGCTCTCCGGTCCGGCGTCGACCATGCCGAACAGCTCGACGAGCCGTTCCTGTTCCTTGACGGCGCCGTCGAAGTCGCCGCCGCGCACGGCCTCGTAGAGGCGTACGTAACCGGCCGGGTCCACGTTGCCGAGGCCGGGCACGACGCCGTCGGCGCCGGCCAGCAGGGCGGCGTCCACGGTGAGTTCGGAGCCGGTGAGGATGCTGAAGGCGGGGGCCGGGCCGTCGGCGCGGCCGTGGCGGCCGCCGAGCTGGACGATGAGCCTGCGCAGCGAGCCCTCGTCGCCGCTGCTGTCCTTGAGGCCGGCCAGCGTGCCGTCCTCGGCGAGTTCGCGCAGCATGGCGACGGAGAGCTTGCTGTGCACGCAGACCGGGAGGTCGTAGGCGTACAGCGGCAGGTCGACGCGGGCGCGCAGGGTGCGGAAGTGGCGGGCGATCTCGACGGGGTGGGTCCGGGCGTAGAAGGGCGCGGTCGCGACCAGCGCGTCGGCGCCGGCCTCGCGGGCGGCCTCCGCGTGGACGAGCACGCGGGGCGTGGTCATGTCGATGACGCCGGCGAGCACGGGGACGCGGTCGGCGACGGCCTCGACGACGGTCCGCAGTGCCACCTCCCGCTGCCGGTCGGTGAGGAAGGCGACCTCGCTGCTGGAGCCCAGGGCGAACAGCCCGTGCACTCCCCCGCTCACGAGGTGCTCCACGTGCCGGGTGAGCGAGACGGTGTCGACTTCGCCCGACACATCCAGGGGGGTGCAGACGGGCGGCACGACGCCGCGGAGGGGCTGGGACGAGGACATGGTGCCTCCTGGGCTGTGCGGATGGTGGTACGGGAGGACGGGCCGTCCGGCGTCGGGGTGCCGGCGCCGGACGGCCCGTGGCCGCCTACGGCGCGGTGACGGTGAACGTCGTGTCGCCGTAGGAGCGCTGCCGGCCGCGGACTTCGTATTCCGCGGTGGCCTTCACGCTGCCCGCGGTGGCGTTCGCGGGGACGGTGACGGGGATCTTCATGTTGGCGCCCTGGCCGGGGTTGAGGGCGGGCACGGCCACCTCAGGGGCACTCCAGCCGGCCGGCAGGGCGAGGGAGACCGTTCCGCCGGGGAGGGTGACGTCGTTCTGGCTGACGACGCGGACGGTGACGTCGGTGGTCTTCCCGGCGGGCAGGGAGGCGGGCGGGGTGACGGTGACGGGCGCGCAGACTCCGCCGAGCCACTGCAGGTCGAAGGAGGAGTAGGTGATGTGCTGGTAGTTGGCGCGCTCCCACAGCATGCCCACCCGGTCGTTGCCCATGGTGCCGTCGCCGAGCGGGGTGAGCGTGGAGTAGGCGGCCGAGCCGGCCTCGGCGGTCTTGCGGATCGGCCAGTTCTGTCCGTTGTCGCACGAGAGCCGGACGGTGAGGTTGCTGCGGCCGCTGGTGGTCGCCGTGTTGCTGAACATCAGCCACTTCGCCCGCGGGTGCGTGGCGGGCACGTCCGGCGCGAAGCGCATGACGGAGCCGTTGTTGGCGGGGTCGGGCAGTTCCTTGTCCTGCTGGAACGGCGTGTAGGTGACGCCGCCGTCGGTGGAGTGGGCGACCGTGCGGTACGGGGCGGAGCGGTTGTTGAGCATGACGCGGCCGTCGGACAGTTCGACGGTCTTGTTCTCGTCGCCGCCGGGGCCGACCGGGGTGCCCGTCTTCCAGGTGACGCCGTGGTCGTCGCTGTAGGCGCTGACCGCGTAGTTGGCGCCGTTGTCGCGGATGGCGTACTGCTGGATCAGGCGGCCCTTGTAGGTGCCGTGGCGCAGCTGGATGCCCTCGCCGGAGGCGGCGAACATACCGGCCCAGGCCGGGTTCTTGATCTCGGCGGTGATCCGCTCGTGCTTCCAGGTCAGGCCGTCGTCGTCGGAGTAGCTGTAGTCGGCCTGGAGGACGTTCGGGTCGCTCTCGTCGTTGCCGGTGGCGGATCCGAAGAAGCCCTGGTTCACGGAGGCCGCGTAGAAGACGAAGACGCGGCCGGTCTCCCGGTCGACGAGGAGGCTGGGGTCGCCGAAGCCCTTGGGGGCGGCTTCCTTGCGGACCACCTGCTGGGCCTGCCAGGTGGCACCGCCGTCGGTGCTGCGGCGCAGCACCACACCGAGGTTGCCGGGCAGGTCACCGAGGGTGGGACGGGCATCGTACGCGGCGAGCAGGGTGCCCTTGGTGGTGCGGGTCAGGGCGGGGATGCGGTAGTACGGGGAGCCGGTGCCG
The DNA here is from genome assembly GCF_042749965.1 of Streptomyces sp. NPDC059454. Taxonomy (NCBI): domain Bacteria; kingdom Bacillati; phylum Actinomycetota; class Actinomycetes; order Kitasatosporales; family Streptomycetaceae; genus Streptomyces; species Streptomyces sp. NPDC059454. The sequence continues at coordinate 77,976 of NZ_JBHYVC010000005.1, forward strand.
GCGGTGGCGATGTTCTGCGAGGTGAGGGTGCCGGGGGTGACGGCGGCGGCCTGCCGGCCGGGGGTGACGGCGGCGGCCTGCCGGCCGGCGGTGTGCGCGGCGGGCGTGCCGGCGGCCAGGAGGGCCAGGGTGGCGCCCGCGGTGACGGTGGCCAGGGTGACTCTGCGCTGCATGAACGGGCCTCTTCTCGGTGAGGGGTCAGGCGAGCTGGGGATCGTGCAGGGTGGAGATACCGGGGTCTTCGAGTCGGGGTGCGGCGAACAGCTCCCGCACCCAGGCGAGTTGCTCGCGCCGGTGGTGGGCGGCGCCGCCCTCGTGGCCGTTGAACTCGTAGACCCGCAGGTCCTTGGCACCGCCGTAGAGGTGGTAGGCGGCGAAGCAGGTGGAGGGCGGGCAGACGGCGTCCATCATGGCGATGGAGAAGAGCGTCGGGGCCGTGGCGCGGGCGGCCAGCAGGGCCGCGTCGACATAGGAGAGGGTGGTGAAGACGGTCTCGACGCGGTCGCGGTACAGGCTCAGGTACTCCGCGATCTCGGTGTACGGGGGCGCGCCGGCGATCAGGGCACCGCGGCGGATGTCGCACAGGAACGGGGTGTCGGGCATGACGCCCGCCAGGCCCGGGACGAGTCCGGCGACCGCGAGGGAGATGCCGCCGCCCTGGCTGTGTCCGGTGACGACGACCCGGTCCGGGTCGACCGCGGGATGGGCGCGGGCGGCCTCGACGAAGCGTACGGCGTCGGTGTAGACGCGCCGGTAGTAGTGGTTGTCCGGACTGTCCACGCCCCGGGTCAGGAAGCCGGGGACGTCGCCGTTCAGGGAGGCCGTGTCGGGGGTGTCGCCCCCGGCGGTGGACCAGCCCTGGCCGCGGGTGTCCATGATGAAGTGCGCGTGGCCGGCGTTCGCCCAGAGCACCTGCTCGTGCGGCAGGCCGCGGCCGCGGCCGTAGCCGAGGAACTCCACGACGCAGCCGAGCGGACCGTCCGCCCCGGCGGGCAGGTGCAGCCAGCCACGGACGGTCTCGCCCGCGAAGCCGGGCACGGTCACGTCGTAGGTCATGACCTGGGTGAGCCCCGTGTCCACGGGCGTGAAGCGGGGAGCCGCGCCGGCCGCTCGGGCCGTCCGCAGGGTCCGGTCCCAGAACGCGTCGAGGTCGGCGGGTTCGTCGAGGTCGGGCCGGAGTGCCAGGCACTCGGCGAGGGTGAGGTCCGTCAGTGGCATGGAGAGGGCCCCGATGGGTGAGGCGTGCGCGCAGCGCAACGAATCGAGTTGACAGCAGACGTCTGATGTCTGCTGTCCTGGGACCCTAGAGACGCGGAAGACGGCCGTCAAGTGCCCCGCCCCTTCGGCCGGCCGGAGCATCGCCGGCGGCCGGAGGTCCCGTACGACATGGCGGAGGCAGCCCCGGTGCGGGGCTGCCTCCGCCCTGGAAGGACCAGGTCAGCGCCGGGCCCGGGCCTCCGTGATCCGCTTCCGCACGGGCGCGTAGTGCTCGGTGAGGGCCGCCGCGAACTCCGCGGGGTCGCGGTGCCGCACGGCGTCCACGATGCGCTGGTGACTGGCGATGGTGGCGGCCTCGTGTTCGTGGGTGAAGACGTCGAGGTGCGGCGCGACGATGACGTAGACATCCCAGAACGCCGCGGAGAGCTGCCCGATGAGGTCGTTGCCGAGCGGGGCCACGAGCAGGGTGTGGAAGGCGCGGTCGACCTCGACGAAGCCGTGCCCCTCCCCGGCTCCGGCCTTGCGCATCTCGTCCACGAGCGCCGCCAGCCGATCGATCTGCTCGTCACTGAGGGCACGCACCAGCCGCTCCGCCATGCCGCGCTCGAACAGCTCGCGCACCTCGACGAGGTCGTTCATCACCTGGAAGTCGTCGTCGGGGCTGAGCAGGCCCCGGAAGGCCAGGCTCTCCACCAGGGCGGACAGGCTCAGCCGGCCGACATAGGTGCCGTGACCGTGCCGCACCTCGACGATGTCGAGCGCGGTGAGGATCCGGATGGCCTCCCGCACGCTGGAGCGGCTGGCGCCGAGCGCCTCGCACAGGGCGGGCTCGGTCGGCAGCGGGTCCCCAGGACGCAGCTGGTTGTGCAGAATGTACGACTTGATACCGTCCACGACCTCCTGCCGCAACGGCTGCCGTGTCGCCTTGGGCTCCGGTACCGCACCCCGGATCGCCCTTTGTCCCACCGCCACCTCTTGACCCCTCTCCCTCGTCCGACTACGTTCCCACGCTATCAAGCATCAGACATCAGACGTCTGATGCATCCTCGACGGGATACGTTCACGCCAGCCCGTCGTACAGAATCAGCCATTCCGCTTCCTCGCCCGCCTTGACTCCCCGCCAGGAGGATTCCTTGTCCCCGCGCAGTGCAGCCGGCGTCGACCGCCGCACCTTCATGAGATACACCGGCGCCATCGGTGTGGCGACCGCGATCACCGCGGGCCTGTCCGCCTGCGGTGGTCCGGGCAGCACCGGTGACGACTCCGGCGGTTCCGGCGGCAGCACCGACACCATCGAAGCCGGGCTCTCCTACCCGCTCTCCACGGGCTTCGATCCCATGATCACCTCCGGCGCCACCCCGTACGCCGCCAACATGCACATCTTCGAGGGCCTGGTGGACCTCGACCCGGCCACCCTGGTCGCCCGCCCGGCGCTGGCCACCGGGATGCCGAAGAAGATCAACGCGACCACCTACCGGGCCACCCTGCGCAAGGGTGCCACCTTCCACGACGGTTCGGCGGTCACCGCGGACGACGTGGTGTTCAGCTTCGAGCGGGTCCTCGACCCGAAGAACGCCTCGCTGATGGCGCAGTTCGTGCCCTTCATCGACCAGGTGAAGGCGGTCGACGCCTCGACGGTCGAGTTCAAGCTGAAGCACGCCTTCGCGCTCTTCCCGTCGCGCATATCCGTGGTGCGGATCGTGCCGAAGAAGATCGCCGGCGCCGACGCCAAGGCCTTCGACGCCAAGCCGGTCGGCTCGGGCCCGTACCGCTTCGTGTCGGCGACCCGCGAGGACAAGATCGTCATGGAGGCCTACGACAAGTACAACGGCCCCCACCCGGCCAAGGCCAAGAAGATGGTCTGGCACCTGATGTCCGACCCGTCGGCCCGGGTCAGCGCGCTCAAGTCCGGCCGGGTGCAGGCCATCGAGGACGTGCCCTACATCGACGTCAAGGGCTTCACGGGCAAGGACAAGGTGGAGTCCGTCCAGTCCTTCGGCCTGCTCTTCCTGATGTTCAACACCGCCGACAAGCGCTTCGCGGACAAGCGGGTGCGCCAGGCGCTGCACTACGCGCTCGACACCGAGAAGCTCATCTCCACGGCCCTGCTGGGCAACGCCGAGCCGGCCACCGGATACGTGCCGGCCACGCACCCCGACCACCACAGGGCCGCCACGGTCTACGGCCACGACCCGGCCAAGGCCGAGAAGCTGCTCGAGGAAGCGGGCGTGGGCAAGCTCTCCTTCACGCTGCTGCTCACGGACACCGGCTGGGTCAAGGACATCGCGCCGCTGATCAAGGAGAGCTGGGCGGCGGTCGGCATCGACGCCAAGCTGGACATCGCCCAGTCCCCCGCCCAGTACGCCAAGATCGACAAGGGTGACTTCGAGGCGCTGGCCGCGCCGGGCGACCCGTCGGTCTTCGGCAACGACGCCGACCTGCTGCTGCGCTGGTTCTACTACGGCTTCTGGCCGGAGAAGCGCTACGGCTGGACGGGCAGCTCCGCCTACAAGCAGGTCAAGTCGCTGCTGGACGAGGCCGCTTCCGAGGCCGACGCGGAGAAGCGCAAGCAGCTGTGGGCGCAGGTCACCGATCTGGTCGCCGAGGAGGCGGCCCTGTACCCGGTGCTGCACCGCAAGCTGCCCACCGCCTGGAGGGACGGAGCGCTGCCGGGTTTCAGGCCGCTTCCCACGACCGGTCTGTCCTTCGTCGACGTCGGCCGCGCCTGAGCCCCGTCCGCACAGGCCGTCGGGCCGCCGCCACACCACGGGGGCGGCGGCGGCCCGGCCCCAACCCCTAGGAACCTCACGATGGTTGCATTCCTCCGGCTCGCGCTGCGCCGCGTCGCGATGATGCCGGTGATGGTGCTCGGCATCGCGCTGCTGGTCTTCGTGGTGCTGCAGTTCTCACCGGCCGACCCCGCGTACAACGCGCTCGGGGACAGCGCGAGCCCCGAGGCACGTGCCGCGTTCGCCGAGGCGCACGGTCTCGACGACCCGCTGCCGGTGCGCTACTTCGCCTTCCTGGCCGATCTGGTGCAGGGCGACCTCGGTGTCACCGTGCCGCCCAGCCAGCCCGTCGCCGACCGGATCGCCACCGCGTTCCCGCTCACCCTGCAACTGACGCTGCTCGGCCTCTCGCTGGCCGTCCTGCTGGCCCTGGTCTTCGGCGTCACCAGCGCCATGTACCGGGACCGCTGGCCCGACCAGGTGTTCCGGGTGCTGTCGATGGCCGGCATCGCGCTGCCCTCGTTCTGGCTCGGGGTGCTGCTCATCCAGCAGTTCGCGCTGAACATGCCGGTCTTCCCGACGGGCGGCTACGTCAATCCCGCCGACTCCCCCGGCGGCTGGCTGCAGAGCATGACCCTGCCCGCGGTCGCCCTCGCCCTGCCGGTCGCCTCCTCGCTGGCCCGGCTGATCCGCACCGCGATGGTCGCCGAACTCGACCGCGACTACGTGCGCACCGCCCGGGGCAGCGGTCTGCCGCCGTTCCTGATCGTCCGGTCGGTGCTGCGCAACGCCCTGGTCACCCCGCTGACCGTGCTCGGCGTCAAGGTCGGCTACATGCTCAGCGGCGCCGTCGTCATCGAGGCGATCTTCGACCTGCCCGGCATGGGCAAGCTCATCCTCGAAGGCGTCAACGGAGGCGACGTCGGACTGGTCCAGGGCACGGTGCTCACCATCGCCATCGCCTTCCTCGTGGTCAACGTCGTCGTCGACCTGCTCTACCTGCTCGTCAACCCGCGCATCAGGACGGTGTGATGTTCGCCCCACGCTCCCTCGCCGAGCGGCTCAAGCCCGGCACCCGCCCGCGCCGCCTGCCCGTGCCCTCCCGGATCGCCCTCGGGATCCTCCTCGTCGTCGTGCTGGGCGCGGTCTTCGCGCCGCTGCTCACCCAGGACCCGCTCACCACCGGCACGCCCGCCCTGCCGCCGAGCTCCGAGCACTGGTTCGGCACCGACCGGGCCGGCCGTGACGTGTTCGCGCGGGTCGTGCACGGTGCGCGCTACTCCCTCGTCATCGGCCTCGGCGCGACACTGCTCGCCCTGGTCATCGGCTCGGTGCTGGGCGCCCTGGCGGCCACCTCCCGCAAGCTCGCCGACGAGTCGGTGATGCGCACGCTCGACGTCGTCATGTCGTTCCCGCCGATCGCGCTGGCCGCCGTGCTGGTCGCGGTGTTCGGCCCCAGCGTCCCGGTCATCATCTTCACCATCGCCTTCGTCTACTCGCCCTCGCTCGCCCGCGTCGTACGGGCCAACGTGCTGGAGCAGTACGGCGAGGACTACGTCGCCGCCGAACAGGTCATCGGCGCCCGCCGCCACTACATCGTGACCCGGCACGTCGCCCTCAACTGCGCGGCGCCGGTCCTGGTGTTCGCGACCGTCATGGTGGCCGACTCGATCATCTTCGAGGCGAGCCTGTCCTTCATCGGCGCCGGTGTGCAGGACCCCGACCCCAGCTGGGGCAGCGTGCTGGCCTACGGCCGGCAGATCCTGCTCTCGGGCGGCTGGTGGGCGACCCTCTTCCCCGGTCTGTGCCTGCTGATCACGGTACTGGCGCTGAACGTCCTGTCCGAGGGCATGACGGACGCCGCCGCATCCCCGGACAAGGCCCGCGCCGACGGCGACGACACCGCCGAGAAGGCCACCACCGAGGCCGTGCCCGCCGTCGACCGGGCCGAGGTGGACGCCGCGCTCGCCCGTCTCGCCACGCGCCTGGAGGCCATGGAGCCCGCGGTTCCGCCACTGGCCGAGGACGCCCCCGACCTGCTCGTCGTACGCGATCTGACGATCCGTTTCCCCGACCGCTACGGCGACACCCGCGTCGTCGACGGCATCTCCTTCACCGTCCGCGAGGGTGAGACCCTCGGCCTGGTCGGCGAGTCGGGCTGCGGAAAGTCGATCACCAGCCTCGCCGTCATGGGCCTGCTGGCCCGCAACGCCGAGGCCGAGGGTGAGATCCTCTACCGGGGCCGCGACCTGCTGAAGCTGTCGCCGAAGGAGCGCCGGGCGCTCATGGGCCCGGAGATCGCGATGGTCTACCAGGACGCCATGTCGTCGCTGAACCCGTCGGTGCTGGTCGGCACCCAGCTCAAGCGGCTCACCTCGCGCGGCGGCACCCGCACCCCCGCCGAACTGCTGGAACTGGTCGGCCTCTCCCCCGAGCGCACCCTGCGCAGCTACCCGCACGAGCTCTCCGGGGGCCAGCGCCAGCGCGTGCTCATCGCCATGGCGCTCTCCCGCAGTCCGCGGCTGCTGATCGCCGACGAGCCGACGACCGCGCTCGACGTGACCGTGCAGGCCCAGGTCGTCGAACTCCTCGTCAAGCTGCGCGACGAGCTCGGCTTCGCCATGGTCCTGGTCTCGCACGACCTGGCCCTGGTCGGCGACCTCGCCCACCGGGTCGCCGTGATGTACGCCGGTCAGGTCGCCGAGGCCGGCGACACCCGCTCCCTGCTGACGGACCCGGCGCACCACTACAGCCGGGGGCTGCTCGGCTCCGTCGTCTCGCTGGAGGCGGGCGCGGAGCGGCTGCACCAGATCCGCGGCGTGGTGCCCGCGCCGAAGGCGTTCGGTCCCGGCTGCCGGTTCGTCTCCCGCTGCGCCGCCGCCACCGAGCTGTGCGCCACCACCCCACCGCCCGCCGCCGACCGCGACGGTGCGCGGGACCACCTGTTCGCCTGCCACCACCCGGCACCCGTGCGCCCGTCGGCCAAGTCGCTGGAGGGTGCCCGATGACCGCCCCGGAGGACACCACGATGGACCCGCTGGACACCACGACGGACCCGCCGGCCACCACGACGGACCCGCTCGTCCGGCTCGACCGCGTCCACGTCCGGCACAAGGCGCGCAGCGGCGGCATCCTGCGCCGGGACGCCGTGCACGCCCTGACCGACGCCTCCCTGGAGGTCCGGCGCGGCGAGATCCTCGGCCTGGTCGGCGAGTCGGGCTGCGGCAAGTCCACCCTGGCCCGAGTGGTCACCGGGCTCCAGCGTCCGACCGAGGGCCGGGTGTACTTCAAGGGCCGGGACCTGTGGCGGATGCCGGGCGCGGAACGCCGTACCCGCTTCGGGGCCAGTGTCGGCGTGGTCTTCCAGGACCCGTCCACCGCGCTGAACCCCCGGCTGCCCGTACACCGCATCCTGCGCGACCCGCTGGACGTGCACGGTCGCGGCACCCGGGCCGAGCGCGAGTCGCGCGTCGAGGAACTCCTGGACCTGGTCGGCCTGCCCGGACACACCCTGGAAGCACTGCCCGGCCAGCTCTCCGGCGGCCAGCGCCAGCGGGTGGCGATCGCCCGCGCGCTGGCGCTGGAGCCGGAGCTGATCGTCGCCGACGAGCCCACCAGCGCCCTGGACGTGTCGGTGCGCGCCCAGATCCTCAACCTCCTGGTGGACCTGCGCTCCCGGCTCGGTCTGGCGATGGTCTTCATCTCCCACGACGTGCAGACCGTGCGCTATCTGGCCGACCGCATCGCGGTGCTGTATCTCGGCCGCGTGGTGGAGGAGGGCCGGGCCGCCCAGGTCTCGGGCGACTCCCGCCACCCGTACACCGAGGCACTGCTGTCGGCCACGCCCAGCCTGTTGGAGCGTCCCGAGCGGATCGTGCTGCACGGCCCGGTGCCCTCGGCGACCAACCCGCCCTCCGGCTGTCCGTTCCGCACCCGCTGCTGGAAGGCGGACGACGCGTGCGCCACCGTGTTCCCGGCCGCCTCCGACGGCGCCGACGGACACCGCTGGCACTGTGTGCACCCGCAGCCGGGAGACGGGGCCGCCGCGGTGTCCACCGCCGCCGGGGCCGTCCGGCCTGAACCGTTCCGGGTTCGGTAGGGACTCCGGAGCGTCCTGAGAGGCGGCCCTGGCCCAGTGCCGGAAGCACGGCGGCCGCGCGTTCATGACCGATCAGGGCGAGATCCTGCCCGACGACCCCAAGGACCCGATGCGCACCGCCATGCGCCAGATGATGGGGGTGTTCGCCCAGCTGGACCGAGGCATGACCGCGGCCAAGCTCCGCAGCGGCCGCCACATCAAGGGGGTAGAAGGGCCAGTGCGCCGTACGGCACCCCGCCGTACGGCCGGCAGGCCCACAAGAAGGAGCTGACCGAGGAGGAGATGGAGCAGGCCGCCCGCGCGCCCTGGGGCACGCAAATCGCCTGCCGGAGGGGGGAATTGAGGCAATTCACCACCTCCGACGGTACGCGCCTGTCACCGCCCCCCTACGGAGCGAGTTCGCCCTTCCCGCACCACAGGAAGACGTGTGACACTGGCGTCCCGTCCGCTGTGCGGACCCCCTCCGCACCGTCCCCCACGAAGAGTGCGCCGTGCGTTCCTTTCCTCTGCCGGTCGCCCTGACCGCGCGCCTGTCCCCGGTCATCGTCCTCGCCGCGGCCGGCTGGGCGCTGTCCTCCGGCCCGACGGACGCGCCACAGGAAGCCGCGGACGAGCCGACCGGGAAGACGACGACCCAGTCCTCCTCCGCCCCTTCACGGACGCAGGTCGCGAAGACGTACGCCGCCGCGCCGGCGCCGTGCGACAGCGTTGTCGAGAAGACCGTCAAGTCCCTTGTGCCGGGAGCCAAGACGGCCGGCAAGGAGATACCGTCCACGGACTCGGATCTGCGCCGCACCTGTTCCTGGAACGCGCTCAAGGGCTACGAGTACCGCTGGCTCGACGTCTCCTTCGAGGTGCTGGAGTCGGACGAGGCGGCGGAACGGTCGTACCAGGGGCGGGTGGAGGACAGGAGCGGCGGGGGCGCGGTGTCCGGGCTCGGGGACGCGGCGTACTCCGTCGTGAACCTCACCACCGAGGACAAGCAGCAGACGCGCGAGGGCGCGGTGGTCGCCCGCGCCTCCAACGCGCTGGTGATCGTGACGTACAACGGCAGCGACTTCGAGTCGAAGAAGGCGCCGAGCACGGACGAGATCAACAAGGGCGCCATCAAGGCCGCGAAAGAGGCGGTGGCGGCGCTGGAGAAGAACCGGAATTGACGGTTCCGTGACATCTGTCACAGCTGTCGGCGATCTGCGCGGGTCACTTAGTAGAAACCGCCCCGACGACATGGGGGACTTGTCCGTCTTGCCGTGAATGCGGAAGGGGTCGGGGCGGGGGGTGCCGGGGTGGGAAGCCGACGGCCGCCGTCCCTTCACCGCATGAGGCTTTCTGACGGAACGGCAGGTGTCCCGGAGGGTCCGCGGCGGGCAGGTCGGCACGCTCTCCCGCCCGCCGCAAGCCCCCTGCGGACCTACGAAGCCCGGTAGTACGAGGACCCTTTGCGTCCGGTACCGGGGCGTCCCAAGAATGACCAGCCTCCGGACAGCAGGGGTGAGGTCACGCATGGGAAAGCATCGTCATCAGAAGCAGTACCGGCGTACGGTCGTCGCGGCGGTCGCCATGGGGGTCATAGGCATACCCTCGGTCGCCATGGCCTGTACGGACTGGTCCGGCGACGGACAGCGGCAGAGCCGGAACACGGCGGCCGGGGCCGAGGACAGGTGGGACGGCCCCGACTGGTACAGCCGGTGGAGCAGCCAGCAGCACGGTGGGCCCACGGCCCTGCCGTCGGACACGCCGACCGCCACCGCGAGCGCCTCGAAGCCCGGCACGCCGGAGCACAGCAGCGCGAAGCCCTCGCGCACGCCGAAGGCCAAGGCTCCCGGGGCAACCGCTCCCGAGCCCACGACCGCGGCCCCGAAGCCCACCACGGCCGCTCCCAAGCCCACCACTGCGGCTCCCAAGCCCACGACCGCGGCTCCCAAGCCCACCACTGCGGCTCCGCGGCCCACCGCCACCGCACCGAGCCCGGACGCGACGGGCGGCGCCAGCGCCTCCGGACCCGTCGCCGAGGTCGTGGAACTCGTCAACGCCGAGCGCGCCGAGGCCGGTTGCTCCCCGGTGAAGGTGAACACCACCCTGACCAGGGCCGCGCAGGACCACAGCGAGGACATGGCGGCGAGCGGCACCATGTCGCACACCGGGTCGGACGGCTCCTCCCCCGGCGACCGCATCACCCGCGCCGGCTACAGCTGGAGCACCTACGGCGAGAACGTCGCCTACGGCTACTCCACCCCCGAGCAGGTGATGACCGGCTGGATGAACAGTCCCGGCCACAAGGAGAACATTCTGAACTGCGCGTTCAAGGAGATCGGTGTCGGTCTCGCGCAGCCCGGCTCCTACTGGACCCAGGACTTCGGCACGGCCCGGTAGACGGCCCACCGCTCACCCGGGCGCGCTCTCCGGCAGGAGGACCGGTCAGCGGCCGAGTGCCGGGATGACCTCCGCGCCGTACGCGTCGATCGTCGTCTCCTGCGCGTCGTGCATGGCGTACACCGCGAACTGGTCCACGCCCAGCTCGCGCAGCGCCCGCAGCTTCTCGATGTGCGCCTCGGGCGGGCCGAGCAGGCAGAACCGGTCGACGATCTCGTCGGGGACGAAGTCCGTGGACGGGTTGCCGGCCCGCCCGTGGTGGCTGTAGTCGTAGCCGCGCCGTTCCTTGATGTACGACGTCAGCGCCTCGGGGACCAGACCGGAGTGCTCGCCGTAGCGGGCGACCAGGTCGGCGACGTGGTTGCCGACCATGCCGCCGAACCAGCGGCACTGCTCGCGGGCGTGCGCCAGGTCGGCGCCGACGTACGCCGGGGCGGCGACGCAGACGGTGACGGACGCGGGGTCGCGTCCCGCCTCCACGGCGGCGGCGCGCACGGCCTTCACCATCCACTCGGTGAGGTACGGGTCGGCGAGCTGGAGGATGAAGCCGTCGGCCTTCCGCCCGGCGAGGGCGAGCGCCTTGGGCCCGTACGCGGCCATCCAGACGGGCAGCTTCCCGTCCCGCACCCACGGGATCCGCAGCGGCTGCCCGTCGACCTCGGCCTCGCGTCCCTCCGCGAGGTCGCGGATCGCGCCGATCGCCTCGCCCAGGCGGGCCAGCGTGTTGGGTCTGCGTCCGGCGACGCGCATCGCGGAGTCGCCGCGGCCGATGCCGCAGACGGTGCGGTTGCCGAACATGTCGTTGAGGGTGGCGAAGGTGGAGGCGGTGACCTCCCAGGTGCGGGTGCCCGGGTTGGTGACCATCGGGCCGACCTTCAGTTCCGTGGTGTTGGCCAGGATCTGGCTGTAGATCACGAAGGGTTCCTGCCACAGCACGGCGGAGTCGAAGGTCCAGCCGTGGGTGAAGCCGCTGCGCTCGGCGCGCTTCATCAGGCCGACGACCCGTGAGGCCGGCGGGTCGGTCTGCAGGACGAGTCCGAAGTCCATGCGCGGCTCTCCTAGGTGAGGTACTGACAGGTGGACCGCGGGGTGTAGGCGCCGTGTCCGGCGCGCCCGGTGTACTCCCGGTCGGTGATGACGGGCACGCCGCGCGAGAGGACGGTCTCGACGCGGCCGGTGACCCGCTTGCCCTCGTAGGCCGAGTAGTCGACGTTCATGTGGTGGGTACCGGCGGACAGGACCTGCTCGGCGTGCGGGTCGTAGACGACGACGTCGGCGTCGGCGCCGGGCGCGATGGTGCCCTTCTTCGGGTACAGGCCGAACATCCGGGCCGGGGTGGCGCAGGCGATCTCGATCCAGCGGCGGCGGGAGAAGTGTCCGTCGAGGACGGCCTGGTGGAGCAGGTCCATACGGTTCTCCACGCCCGGGAGACCGTTGGGGATCCTGGAGAAGTCGCCGCGGCCGAGTTCCTTCTGGCCGGTGAAGCAGAACGGGCAGTGGTCGGTGGAGACCACCTGGAGGTCGTTGGTGCGCAGGCCCCGCCAGAGGGCCGCCTGGTGCTCCTTCGGCCTGAGCGGGGTGCTGCACACGTACTTGGCGCCCCCGAAGCCGGGCTCGGCGAGGTTGTCGGTGGAGAGGAACAGGTACTGCGGGCAGGTCTCGCCGAAGACGTTCAGACCCTCGTCGCGGGCCCGCGCCAGCTCGGCGACCGCCTCCGTCGCGGAGACGTGCACGACGTACAGCGGAGCCCCGGCGACCTGGGCGAGGCGGATGGCGCGGTGGGTGGCCTCGGCCTCGAGGAGGGCCTTGCGGACCTCGCCGTGGAAGCGGGGATCGGTCTCGCCGCGGGCCAGGGCCTGTTCGACGAGCACGTCGATGGCGATGCCGTTCTCGGCGTGCATCATGATCAGCCCGCCGTTCTCGGCGGAGCGCTGCATGGCGCGCAGGATCTGGCCGTCGTCGGAGTAGAAGACCCCGGGATACGCCATGAATTGCTTGAAGGAGGTGACCCCCTCTTCCACCAGGAGGTCCATTTCCTTCAGCGTCCCGGCGTTGACGTCCGAGACGATCATGTGGAAGCCGTAGTCGATGGCGCAGGTGCCCTCCGCCTTGGCGTGCCAGGCGTCCAGGCCCTGGCGCAGGGACCGGCCGACGCTCTGCACGGCGAAGTCGACGATGGTGGTCGTCCCGCCCCAGGCGGCGGCCCGGGTGCCGGTCTCGAAGGTGTCGGAGGCGGAGGTGCCGCCGAACGGCAGCTCCATGTGGGTGTGGGCGTCGACCCCGCCCGGAATGACGTACTTCCCGGTGGCGTCGACGGTGCGGTCGGCGGTGAAGGCGTCGGCGGCCGGGGTGCCGGAGGCGGCGAGGGCGGCGATGCGGCCGTCCTCGATCAGGACGTCGGCGTGGATCTCGTCGGACGCGGTGATGACGAGGCCACTGCGGATGACGGTACGGCTGCTCATGGTGCTCCCTCTCTACGAGCTTCTGCGAGCTCTACGAGCCGGTGCTACGACATGCTCCTCAGGGCGCGCTCGAGGATCGCGGCGCCTTCCTCGGCCTCCGCGACGTTGAGGGACATCGGCGGGGCGACGCGCAGGGCGCTGGTGTCGTGGCCGCCGCCCTTGCCGATGAGCAGACCGCCCGCGCGGGCCGCCTCCAGGACGGCGGACGCGGCTGCCGGGTCGGCCTCGTCGGTGCCGGGCTTCGTCAGCTCGATGCCGATCATCAGCCCGCGTCCGCGCACCTCGCGTACGGCGGGAACCTGGGCGGCGGCGGCTCGCAGCCGCTCGATGAGCAGGCCGCCGACCCGGCGGGCGTTGCCCTGGAGGTCGTGCTCCAGCAGGTAGGTGAGGTTGGCGAGGCCCGCCGCCATGGTGATCTGGGTGCCGCCGAACGTCGAAATGCTGTTGGCGTCCAGGCAGTTCATGATCTCGGCGCGGGCGACGACCCCGCCGATGGACATGCCGTTGCCGATGCCCTTGGCGAAGGTCAGCATGTCCGGGGGCCCGCTGCGGCCGTGCGCCTGCCAGCCCCAGAAGTGTTCGCCGGTGCGGCCCCAGCCGGTCTGCACCTCGTCGGCGATCCACAGGACGCCCCGCTCGTGCAGCACCTCGCGGAAGGCCGCGTACAGGCCGTCGGGCGGCGAGGTGAAGCCGCCGACGCCCTGGATCGGTTCGGCGATCAGCGCGGCGGGCGGGCGGGTGTGGCCGAGGACGTCCTTGAGGTCGTCGACGCAGGCCGCGACGAAGTCGTAGTCGTCGAGCGCGGCGAACGGGCCCCGGGTGCGCACCCCGCCGTGGACGTACAGCGTCTGGAGCGGGGAGAGCGAGGTCGGGGACCAGCTCCGGTTGCCGGTGATGCCGACCGAGCTGAAGGAGCGGCCGTGGTAGCTGTTGCGCATCGCCAGGATCGTGTTGCTGCCGCGGTAGGCGGTGGCGAGCAGCAGGGCGGTGTCGTTGGCCTCGGTGCCGGAGGTGGTGAAGAACACCCGGGCGTCCGGGATGCCACTCAACTGGGCGATGCGCTCGGCGAGTTCCACCATCTGCCGGTTGAGGTAGAGGGTGGAGGAGTGGACGATCCGCCCGGCCTGCTCGCTCACCGCCTTGGTGACCTCGGGCAGGGCGTGGGCGGTCATGGTGGTGAGGATGCCGCCGAAGAAGTCCAGGTAGCGGTTCCCCTCGGAGTCCCAGACGTGGCGTCCCTCGCCGTGGGTGATCTCGAGGGGCTCCTCGTAGTAGAGGGTGAGCCAGTCGGGCAGCACGGACCGGTGGCGGCCCAGCAGGTCGTCGGTCACGGCCGCACCAGCCCCTCGTAGGCGTCGGGGCGGCGGTCGCGGTAGAAGGCCCACTGCTTCCGCACCTCCTCGACGAGACCGAAGTCCAGGTCGCGGACCACGAGTTCCTCCTTGCTGTCGCTGGCGACGTCACCGACGAACTGTCCGCGCGGGTCGACGAAGTACGAGGTGCCGTAGAAGTCGTTGTCGCCGTACTCCTCCACGCCCACGCGGTTGATCGCGGCGACGAAGTACTCGTTCGCGACGGCCGCCGCCGGCTGCTCCAGCCGCCACAGGTGGGACGAGAGGCCGCGGTGCGTGGCGGACGGGTTGTAGACCAGCTGGGCGCCGTTCAGACCGAGTTGACGCCAGCCCTCGGGGAAGTGGCGGTCGTAGCAGATGTAGACACCGACCTTGCCCACGGCGGTGTCGAAGACGGGCCAGCCGAGGTTGCCGGGCCGGAAGTAGAACTTCTCCCAGAAGCCCTTCACCTGCGGGATGTGGTGCTTGCGGTACTTGCCGAGGACGGTGCCGTCGGCGTCGATCACGGCGGCGGTGTTGTAGTAGTGGCCCGACTGCTCGATCTCGAACACCGGCACGACGATCACCATGCCGGTCTCGCGGGCCAGTTCCCGCATCCGCCGGGTGGTCGGGCCGTCGGGCACGGGTTCGGCCCAGCGGTAGTGCTCGGGGTCCTGGACCTGGCAGAAGTAGGGGGCGTTGAACACCTCCTGGAACCCGATGACCTTCGCGCCCCGCCGGGCCGCCTCGCGGGCGTGCTCCTCGTGTTTCACCAGCATGGACTCGGTGTCCCCGGTCCAGGTGGCCTGGACCAGAGCGGCACGTACGACGTTGGTCATGAGCTGCTCCTTCGACACGACGTCAGAGCCTCTACGCCCGTAGAAAGGGGCCGTAGAGGGACGAACCTAAGCCTCTCGGGCAGCCTTGCCAAGACCATCGTCGTGAACCCGCTGAGTCGATCGTGTTTCGCACTCCTGTGGGTGAGCCGGCCGTGCCCGCCGGGGCCGGTCAGGCGGCGAATCCGGCGACACGGAGGGCGCGCAGCAGATCCCGGTGCCGCTCGTCCGAGACGCCCCGGGCGGCTGCGAGGAGCAGGGGGACGAGCCGTCGCGGGTCCGGGGCGGCCGTGCGGGCCGCGTCCTCGGGGGTGCGCATCCGGAGGCAGGCGTCGAGGAGCGCCCGCAGCTCGCGGTGCCGTGCCTCCGTGTCCAGGGCGAGCACGGCCCGCCCGATCTCGTCGGCCGGCCGTACGACGCCCTGCCGCAGGATCCGCTCCCCGTCGTCCGCGCGGCCCGCCGCGGTGAGCGCGTCGGCGGTGGTGACCAGCCGTTCGGCGGGCAGCGAGGCGGCGGCCTCCCAGAGCAGGGTCGCCCAGTCGGCCTCCAGCCCGGCCCGCCGCATCTCGTCCGCGAGCAGCGGGAAGCGTGCGGCCGGGCCGTACGCGGTCTCGATCAGCAGCGCGTGCGCCTCCCCGCCGCGTCCTTCGCGCCGCAGCCGCGCGAGTACCGCCACGACCCGGCCGGCCTCACGCCGGTCCACGGGGCCGAGGGGCCGCCCGGTGCGGGGCCCCTCCTCCTCGGGCACCCCCGCGTCGGCGGCCCCGGCGAACCTCGCTCCGCGCGGGGTACGGCCAGGAGCGGATCCGGGTGCGGGCGGACCCGGCGCGGCCACCGGGGGCACGACGACGGGGCCGCTCTCCTCGTCCACCGCCGCCCCGGCGAACCGGGCACCGCCCCGTCGGCGCCCGCGCGCCCCGGGGACGGGGGCGGGCTCCCTCTCCGTGCGGTCGGGTGCGGCATCCCCGGCACCGTCCCCGGCGCCGTCCCCGTCACCGCCGAAGCGGCCGGCCGGAGTCCGCCCGGCCCCGGGAACCGACATTCCTCCGGTCCCGGGAACCGACATCCCTCCGGCCCCGGGAACCGACACCCCTCCGGTCAGCGCACCGTCCCCGGGGCCGGGCACGGCAGCGGTGGAGCCGGCCTCCGCGTGGTCCGCCGCTCCCGCGGCGAACCCACCGGCTCCGGGGCGGGCCCACGGCACCTGGGACCCGGTGTCGTCGCGCCGCGCCGGCCGCCCCCCGCCCGGCCGACGGGACCGGCGGTCGAGGGTGGTCATGCGTGCGGTGATCTCCGCGCACCGGGCCGTGGCGCGTTCGTGGTCGTCCTGGACCCAGGCGAGGTCGACGCGGAGGGCGTCGGCCTGCTCGCGGGTGGTGGCGGAGGCGAGCCGGCGGGCCAGGTCCGCGCGGCGCTCCACCGCGTATCTCTGCTCGCGCAGCATGACGTCGAGCCGGTCGCTCAGCGCCTCCCGGGCCCCGGGCCGGGCGTCGTACGCGGCCAGCGCGGCCGTGTGCAGGGAGCGGGCGTACGGGGTCTCGACGCCGGCGGCCCCGGCACCGTGTGCGGCGGCGAGGTCCTGGAGCAGGGCCTCCACCGCGTCCCAGGGCGGCGGTTCACGCCCGTCGAGGCAGGCCCGCATCCCGTCGGGGTCCCGCTGCCAGAACACCGCGCACCAGCCGCCGGACGAATCCAGCCGCGCCAGCAGACCTCGCAGGTATTCGGTGAACTCCCGTATGCCGTCCGGAAGTTGCTCCGCCGCCATAGCCAACTCCCGCCCGGTCCGGAGTACTCAGCCCCGTAGGTAACACCCATCGTGTTACAGCGGCGCTACGGAGAGTTTTCCGGCAGGGCTCAGGCGGCGACCGACGGGGTGGGCGCGGCCGGCGCGCAGCGCCCCGCCACTTCGTCCATCGACAGACCGAGCGTGCCGGCCAGCGCGGCCACCGTGAAGAACGCGGGGGTCGGGGCCCTCCCGGTCTCGATCTTGCGGAGGGTCTCCGCCGAGATGCCGGCGCTCGCCGCGACCTCGGCCATGCTGCGGCCGCCGCGCGCCTCGCGCAGCAGCCGGCCGAGCCGCTCGCCGCGTTCGCGCTCTTCCGGGGTCAAGGGGGTGCGTACCATGGCACCCATTCTAATACCGGTATAGTAATTGGCATGGTGGAGCTGAAGACCGACACATCGATCGATGCCATGTACGAGGCGGGCCAGGTCGTCGCGAGCGCGCTGACGGCCGCACGAAAGGCCGCCGACGTGGGCGTTTCCCTGCTGGAGCTGGACGAGGTGGCGCGGGACGTGCTGCGTGCGGCGGGTGCGACCTCGCCCTTCCTGGGCTACCGGCCCTCCTTCGCGCCGACCCCGTTCCCCGCGGTGATCTGCGCCTCTGTGAACGACGCGATCGTGCACGGCATCCCGGACGGCTACCGGCTGCGCGACGGGGACCTCGTCTCCCTCGACTGCGGTGCCCAGCTGGACGGCTGGGCCGGGGACTCGGCGATCAGCTTCACCGTGGGCACCCCGCGTCCGGCCGACGTGACACTGATCGAGACCGCCGAGCGGGCGCTCGCGGCGGGCATCGGGGCGGCCGTCGTCGGCAACCGCATCGGCGACATCGCGCACGCGATCGGCACGGTGTGCCGCGGCGCGGGGTACGGCATCATGGAGGACTTCGGCGGCCACGGCATCGGCCGCCGCATGCACGAGGACCCGGGCGTGCCGAACGAGGGCCGGCCGGGCCGGGGCATGCCCCTGCGGCACGGCATGGCCCTGGCGATCGAGCCCATGCTCATCGGCGGCGGCACCGACTCCTACCACGTGGCCCCGGACGGCTGGACCCTCCGCACGAACGACGGCTCCCGCGCGGCCCACACGGAACACACGGTGGCGATCACCGAGGCCGGACCGCGTGTCCTGACGGCCCGCCAGGCCGCGTGAGAACGCCCGCCGCCCTTCCACCCCCATGAAACGGAAGGGCGTGGTGCGCGCCGGAGAGCCGTGAACGCGCCCCGGCGGCTCCCCACCACCCCCGCATCAGGACCGGTGCACCGGGCGGGCGATCCGGCACCGAAGACCAGGTAGGAACGTTTCTTCGCGCGGACGCCCGAACAAATCACCCCTGCGCGCCCCGCCCGACCGGACGAAACCGGGTCGGCCGACGAGCGATATCACCGGGTATTTGCACATGGTCATACTTTTCCGGACCTTCTTGCCCTGCCCGGCAGTTCTGCCGCTAGCTGGGTGCCGTACCGCTCCTCGCCCTGGGCTCCCGATGAGCCACGGGCACGTCGACGAGGGGAGTGGGCCGAGCAATCAGCACGCGAGGAGAGTCATGAAGAAGGCATACGAAGCCCCGACGCTCGTCCGTCTCGGTACGTTCCGCAAGGAGACCGGGCTCCTGCAGAAGAACGGCCGCGACCGGCTGATCCTGAGCAAGAACTGACGGACGACGGTACCGACCCGACGTCATGACACCACTGCACACACGTGCGGGGACGGGCCCCGGCGACGCGCACTTCGCGGTCTTCACCGACCGCGAGGACGCGGCCGCCGTGGCCCGCTCCTTCGCCCGCCCCGGCTGCCGGATCGTGAACCATCCATCGGGCCGGCCCTGGCTGGTCGGCCACTGGCACGACGACGAGGCCGTCACCGTGCGCGCCGGTGGCACCGCCCTGTCCGTCATCGGCTGCTGCCCCGTGGAGGCGGACGAACTGCGGTGCCGGGCGGCCCGGTTGCGCGACCTGGGCGAGGTCGACGCGCTGGCCCGGTCCCTTCCGGGCAGCTTCCACCTGGTGGCCGCCCTCGACGGGAGGATCCGGGTCCAGGGCACGGCCTCCGGCCTCCGGCTGGTCTTCCACACGGAGATCGCCGGCACACGGGTCGTCGCCACCCGGGCCGACGTGCTCGCCGACGCCCTCGGCCTCGACCCCGATCCCGCGGAACTGGCCGTCCGGCTGCTCTGGCCCGCCCCCTACCCGCTGTACGAGACGTCCCTGTGGCCGGCGGTCACCGCCGTCCCCCCGCCGGAGGCCGTGGTCGTCGCCGCGGACGGGCGCGCCGCCCGGCACACCCGCTGGTGGACGCCGCCGGAGCCGGTGGTGCCGCTGGCCGAGGCGGTCGACCCGGTCCGCGCGGCGCTCCAGGAGGCCGTCGACGCACGGACCCGGCAGGGCGGCACGGTCAGCTGCGACCTGTCCGGCGGGCTGGACTCCACCTCCGTCTGCTTCCTCGCCGACCGCTCCCCCGCCCGCGTGGTGGCCTCCACCTGGCCGGGACGCGATCCGGCGGACACCGACCTGTACTGGGCCGAGCAGGCGGCCCGGTACCTCCCGGACGTCGAGCACGTCGTCTGGGACGCCGACGCCTCGCCGCTGGTCTACGACGACCTGCTCGGCATCGACAACGTCCTGGACGAACCCACCATCGGCGTCATGGACCGCTCCCGGGCCCTGCACCACCTGCCGGAACTCGCCGCGCGCGGCAGCCGCGTGCACCTCACCGGCATCGGCGGCGACCACGTGGCCTGGTGCGCCGAGTCCTACTACCACCGGCTGCTGCGCACCAGTCCGCTGCACGCGCTGCGGCAGCTGCGCGGGTTCCGGGCCCTGTGGCGGTGGCCGCTCGGCGGCACCGTCCGCGCCCTGGCCGACACACGGCCCTACGGCAAGTGGCTCGCCGACGCCGCCGGCCGGCTGCGCGCCCCGTCCCCGTCCTCCGTCGCCACCGGGCTCGGCTGGAGCATGGCCCCCCGCCTGTTCGGCTGGGTGACCGCGGACGCCGAACGGCTGGCCCGGCGGGCACTCCTCGACGCCGCCGCGACGGCCACGCCCCTGCACCCCGACCGCGGCCTGCACGCGGACCTGGAGCAGATCCGCGTGACCACCCGCGTCATCCGCCAGTGGGACCACATGGCGGCCCGCACCGGCCTGCCGATGGCCTCCCCCTTCCTCGACGACCGCGTCATCGAGGCGTTCCTCGCCGTGCGCCCGGCCGAGCGCGTCACCCCCTTCCGGTACAAGCCCGTGCTGACCGCCGCGATGAGCGGGGTGGTTCCCGAGCCGTGCCTGCGCAGGACGAACAAGGCCACGGGGTCCATGGACGACACCAACGGACTGCGCGACAACCGTGCCGACCTGCTGGCGCTGTGGGAGGACTCCCACCTGGAGCGGCTCGGTCTGGTGGACGGCGCCGAGCTGCGCCGTCTCGCCCGGCGGCCGGCCTCCCCCGGGCTGTCCGACGCCATCCTCTACTCGACGATCGCCGCCGAGGTGTGGCTGCGCGGGCGCTCCCGCAGCCGCAGCAGTACCCGTATCCCGTAGCCCTCCATGGCCGCGAGGCCCCCTCGCGGTCCAGAAAGGCGATGCCATGCCCCTGCGTTTCGACACGCACGTCTCCACGGCCGAGACCGACTACGGCACCGTGCTCCTGGACGGACGGGCCGGAAATTACTGGGAGCTGAATCCCACCGCCACGCTGGTGGTGCGGACGCTGCTGGACGGCGGCGAGGTCGCCGACGCGGCCGCCGTGCTGGTCCGCGAGTTCGACATCGAGCGGGCGCAGGCCTTGCGGGACGTCGAGGCACTCGTCGGTGACCTGCGCGAGGCGGGACTGGCCTCATGACCACGCCCAGCGCGCTGGAACGCCCCACCGGGGTGCCGCTCGGGCTGCGCCTGGCCGCCCGGCTGGTCCTGCTGCCCGCCCTCGTGCTCACCCTGCTGCCGCCCCGCCGCATCCGTGCCGTGCTGTGTGTCCTGCGGCGCGGCGCGGCACCCGCCACGGCCGCCCAGGCCCAAAACGCACGGGACGCCCTGTGCGCGGTCAGCCTGCGCTGCACCGGTCCGAAGGGCTGCCTGCCCCGTTCCCTGGGCGCGGCCCTGCTGTGCCGACTGCGGGGAACGTGGCCGACCTGGTGCGCCGGGGTCCGGGTCGTGCCGCCCTTCACCGCGCACGCCTGGATCGAGGCCGAGGGGCACCCGGTCGGCGAAGGCACGCCCGACGGCTACTTCGCCCGGCTGGTCTCCGTGGAGCCGGCCTCCCGCCCACCGGCCCGATGACCGACCGCCCCACCCCCGACGACCCGACCCCCGACGGACCGACACCGGACGACCCGACCCCCGGCAGACCGACACCGGACGACCCGACGCGCCCCGCCCCGGCGCACCCCGGCCGGCCCACCGGCAGCCCCACGCGTGCCGGGGCGCCGGCCGGGGGCCCGGACCGGGCCCCCGGGCAGCGGAACGGGCTCACCGACCCGCCGGCGCCGCCGGGCGAGGACCGGTCCACCCGGGCGGCGCTCGGTACGCTCTACCGCCTCACCGCCGGGCACCGGCGGGCCGTCGCCGTGGCCGCCGTGCTGACCCTCGCGGGTTCCGCCCTCGGGCTGGCCCAGCCGCTCGTGGCCCGGCACGCCGTGGACGCGAGCGGCCGCGGGCAGGTCGTCTGGCCGCTGCTGGCCCTGCTCGGCGCGCTGTTCGCCGCCGAGGCCGCGACCGGCTCGGTGGGACGCTTCCTTCTGGAGCGCATGGGCGAGGGCGTCGTACGGCAGCTCCGGTTCGGTCTGGTGGACCGGCTGCTCCGGCTGGAGATGCGGGAGTACGACCGCCACCGCTGCGGCGACCTCGTCTCCCGGGTCACCGCCGACACCACCCTGCTGCGCGAGGTCGTCTCGCAGGCCCTGGTCGACCTGGTGACCGGAAGCATCGTCGCCGTCGGGGCCGTCGTCCTGATGGCGTGGCTCGACCCGCTGCTGCTGCTCCTGGTCGCGCTCACCGTGGCCGCCGCGGCCGGTGTCGTCACCTCCCTGCTCAAGGGGATCCGGTGCGCCTCCGAACGCATGCAGCACGCGGTCGGCGCCATCGCCGCCGACCTGGAACGGGCCCTCGGCGCCCTGCCCATGGTCCGGGTGCACCGCGCCGAGGAGCGCGAGACGGCCCGGGTGGGAGCGCGCGTGCAGGAGGCCCACGACGCGGGAGTGCGCACCGCGAAGCTCGCGTCCGTCATGAGCCCCGCCGTCGAACTCGCCGTCCAGGGCTCCTTCCTCGTGGTCCTCGTCGTCGGCGGCCTGCGCGTGGGCGGCCGGGCCGGCTCCCTCGGCGACCTGGTCGCCTTCCTGCTGTACGCCTCCTACCTCGTGCTGCCGCTGTCCTCCGTCTTCCAGGCGGTGGGCCTCATCCAGCGCGGCATGGGTGCCCACCGACGCGTCGAGGAGGTGCTGCGCCTTCCCGTCGAGCACACCGGGCCTGCCGTCACGCGGGTCCACGCCCGGCCCCGCCCCGGGGCGCCGGACGCCGGCGAGCGGCCCGCGCTCGCCCTGGACGACGTCCGCTTCGGCTACGAACCGCACCGGCCGGTGCTGCGCGGCGTGTCCTTCGCCGTCGCCCCGCACCGCCAGGTCGCCCTGGTGGGCCCCTCGGGTGCCGGGAAGAGCACGGTCTTCGCGCTGGTCGCGGGCTTCTACGAGCCGGACGCGGGCACCGTGCTCTTCGACGGCCGGCCGGCCGTCGAACTCGGCCGCGACGCCTGCCGGCGCCGTATCGCCGTCGTGGACCAGAACACCCACGTCATGCACGGCACCCTGCGGGAGAACATCGCCTACGCCGTGCCCGACGCCCCGGAGACGGAGCTCAGGCGGGTGGTGGGGCTGGCCCGGCTCGAGGAGGTCGTCGACCGGCTGCCCGGCGGCCTGGACGCCGTGGTCGGCGAGCGCGGGGGCACCCTCTCGGGCGGCGAACGCCAGCGCGTGGCGCTGGCCCGGGCCCTGCTCGCCCGCCCCTCGCTGCTGCTGCTCGACGAGCCGACCTCCCACCTGGACGCGATCAACGAAGCGGCGCTGACCACGGTGATGAAGGACGTGGCCCGGGAGTGCGCCCTGCTGATCGTCGCCCACCGCCTGTCCACCGTGCGGCACGCCGATCACATCGTCGTCCTGGACCGGGGCCGCACGGTCGGCCAGGGGCGGCACGAGGAACTGCTGGCCGTCAGCCCCCTCTACCGTGAGCTGGCCGCGAGCCAGATGCTGCGGCCGGGCGACCGCCGGTCCGCGGGCCGTGCTCCGTCGCCCTCCTGACATGCCCGCGGATACGGATCGTGTCATCGTGGGCATGAGCGAGCCCCGGCCGGGTTACCCGGCCCCGGCACGTCGACCCAGCGAAGGAACGGATGACGATGACGAGTGGTTTCGTCGGCCCGGAGGGCGACCCCTTCGCAGAATTCCTCGCCCGCTTCTTCGGCGGACAACGCCCCCGCCAGATCGACATCGGCCGGCTCCTCAGCCAGCCCGCCCGGGAACTGGTGCGCGGCGCCGCCCAGTACGCCGCCGAGCACGGCAGCCGTGACCTGGACACCCAGCATCTCCTGCGCGCCGCCCTCTCCGCCGAGCCGACCCGGAGCCTGCTCAGCCGGGCCGGCGCGGACCCCGACTCCCTGGCGTCCCAGATCGACGACCGGTCAGGACCCGTCCAGCACAGCCCGGGCGAGGCCCCGCCGCCGACCTCGCTGTCCCTCACCCCCGCCGTCAAACGGGCCCTGCTGGACGCCCACGAGATGGCCCGGACGAGCGGCGCCGGCTACATCGGCCCCGAGCACGTGCTCAGCGCCCTCGCCGCCAACCCCGACTCGGCCGCAGGGCACATCCTCAACGCGGCCCGGTACGCCCCCTCCGGTCCCCCGGAGGCGCCGGAGGCCCCGCAGGTCCGCCCCGAACGGCCCCGCCCCGCGACGGGCACGCCGACCCTCGACAAGTACGGCCGCGACCTCACCGCGCTGGCCCGCGAGGGCCGTGTCGACCCGGTGATCGGACGCGACGACGAGATCGAGCAGACCGTCGAGGTGCTCTCCCGGCGCGGCAAGAACAACCCGGTGCTGATCGGTGACGCGGGCGTCGGCAAGACCGCCGTCGTGGAGGGGCTGGCCCAGCGGATCACCGAGGGGGACGTGCCCGACGTCCTCCTCGGGCGGCGCGTGGTCGCCCTGGATCTGACGGGCGTGGTCGCCGGGACCCGCTACCGGGGCGACTTCGAGGAGCGGATGAACAACATCGTCGAGGAGATCCGGTCCCACTCCGACCGGCTGATCATCTTCATCGACGAGCTGCACACCGTCGTCGGCGCCGGGGGCGGAGGCGAGGGCGGCTCGATGGACGCCGGCAACATCCTCAAGCCGGCCCTCGCCCGCGGCGAACTGCACATCGTGGGCGCGACCACCCTGGAGGAGTACCGCCGGATCGAGAAGGACGCGGCGCTGGCCCGCCGCTTCCAGCCGATCATGGTGCCCGAGCCGACGCCCGCCGACGCGATCGAGATCCTGCGCGGTCTGCGGGACCGGTACGAGGCCCACCACCAGGTCCGCTACACCGACGAGGCGCTGCTGGCGGCCGTGGAGCTGTCCGACCGCTATCTGAGCGACCGCCGGCTTCCCGACAAGGCCATCGACCTCATCGACCAGGCCGGCGCACGGGTGCGGCTGCGGGCCCGGACCAAGGGCACCGACGTACGGGCCATGGAGCGCGAGGTCGAGCAGCTGACCTGCGACAAGGACCAGGCGGTCGCCGACGAGCAGTACGAGCGGGCCACGCAGTTGCGGGACCGCATCGTGGAGCTGAAGCAGCGGATCGCGGAGACCGGCGGCGACGACGAGGTCGACGAGGGCCAGAGCCTGTGGGTGGACGCCGAGGCGATCGCCGAGGTGGTGGCCCGCCAGACGGGCATCCCGGTCAGCCGCCTCACCGAGGAGGAGAAGGACCGGCTGCTGGGTCTGGAGCGGCATCTGCATCAGCGGGTCGTCGGCCAGGAGGAGGCGGTGCGCGTCGTCTCGGACGCGGTGCTGCGCTCCCGCGCGGGGCTCGCCAGCCCCGACCGGCCGATCGGCAGCTTCCTGTTCCTCGGCCCGACGGGCGTCGGCAAGACGGAACTGGCGCGGGCGCTCGCCGAGGCGCTGTTCGGCAGCGAGGACCGGATGGTGCGCCTCGACATGAGCGAGTACCAGGAGCGGCACACGGTCAGCCGGCTGGTGGGCGCCCCGCCCGGTTACGTGGGGCACGAGGAGGCCGGGCAGCTCACCGAGGTGGTGCGCCGGCACCCGTACTCGCTGCTGCTGCTCGACGAGGTGGAGAAGGCGCATCCGGACGTCTTCAACATCCTGCTCCAGGTCCTCGACGACGGCCGGCTGACCGACTCGCAGGGCCGGACGGTGGACTTCGCCAACACCGTGATCGTGATGACCAGCAACCTCGGTTCCGAGGCGATCACCCGGCGCGGCGCGACCCTCGGGTTCGCGTCCGGCGGCGCGGACGCGGACGAGGAGGCGCGGCGCGAGCAGATCCTGCGGCCGCTGCGGGAGCACTTCCGGCCCGAGTTCCTCAACCGGATCGACGAGATCGTCGTGTTCCGCCAGCTCACCGCCGAGGAGCTGCGGCGGATCACCGACCTGCTGCTGGAGGGCACCCGGCGCGGGCTGAAGGGGCAGGGCATCGCGGTCGACTTCACCGACGCGGCCGTGGACTGGCTGGCCGAACGCGGGTACCAGCCCGAGTACGGCGCCCGGCCGCTGCGCCGCACCATCCAGCGCGAGGTCGACAACCAGCTGTCCCGGCTGCTGCTGGACGGCCGGGTCCAGGAGGGCGGCCGGGTGACGGTGGACACGGAGGACGGGCGCCTGGCGTTCCGTACGCAGGAGACGCCGGCTCCCGAGCTGTGAGCGCGGCGTCTCCTGCGGGGAGCTAGCGCGTCGGACGGACGACCATCGCGGAGCCGCCGCCCCTGCGGACGGTCTCGGCCGCCGCGAGCCACCTGCCGTCCGGCAGCCGTTGGACGCCCGTGGTGGCGCCGATCTCCGGGTTCTCCCGGAAGGAGTGCCCGATGGCCTCCAGGCGCTGCCTGACCTCACTGTCGTACAGCCCGGGTTCGAGGTCCGTCTGTGCCGTGTTGCGCTGGCTGGCGCGCGGCGCGGCGATGGCGTCGACCAGGGGCAGTCCGCGGTCGAGGAAGCCGGTGAGGGTCCCCAGCACGGTGGTGATGATGGTGGAGCCGCCGGGTGAGCCGAGCGCCACCACCGGCCGGTCGTACCGGTCGAGCACGATCGTCGGCGAGATGGACGACCGGGGGCGCTTTCCGGGGCCGGGCAGGTTCGGGTCGTGGACGGCCGGGTTCGCCGGGGCGAAGGAGAAGTCGGTCAGCTCGTTGTTGAGCAGGAACCCGCGGCCGGGCACGGTGATGCCGCTGCCGCCGGTCTGCTCGATGGTGAGGGTGTAGGCGACGACGTTGCCCCACCGGTCGGCGGTGGTGAGGTGCGTGGTGTTCTCGCCCTCGTACGTCGTCGGGGCGGCCTCGCCGCCCGCCGCACAGGGCTCGGGGTCGCGGGGGTCGCCGGGGGCGAGAGGGCTGGTGAGGACGGCGTCGTCCTTGATCAGGCACTCGCGCGAGTCGGCGAACCGCTGGGAGAGCAGTTCCCTGGTCGGTACGTCCTCGAAGGCGGGGTCGCCGACCCAGCGCCCCCGGTCCGCGAACGCGATGCGGCTCGCCTCGATGAAGCGGTGCAGGTACCGGACGTCGCTCGCCTCGGAGAGGTCGGTGCGCTCCAGGATGTTCAGGGCCTCGCCGACCGTGGTCCCGCCGGAGGAGGAGGGCGCGATGGAGTAGACGTCCAGTCCGCGGTACGAGGTCCTGGTGGGCGCCTGGGACTTGGCGCGGTAGGCGGCGAGGTCACGTTCGGACAGCTCGCCGGGGCGGGCGTTCCAGCCGGAATCCGGGTCCACGGGCGGCTTGTTGACCGTGTCGACGATGTCCTGGCCGATGTCGCCCCGGTACAGGGCACCGACGCCCTCGCGACGCAACTCCCCGTATGTGCGGGCCAGGTCGGGGTTCTTGAAGGTGGAGCCGACGACCGGGAGTTCGCCGTCCGGGAGGAACAGCTCGGCCGTGTCGGGGAAGTGGCGGAAGCGGGTCTCGTTGGCGGCGGTCTGCGCGCGGAAGGTCTCGTCGACGGTGAAGCCGTCGCGGGCGAGGCGTTCGGCGGGTTTCAGGACCGTGCCCAGGCCACGCTCGCCCCATGTGTCGAGCGCCCGCTGCCAGGTGGCGGGCGTGCCGGGGGTGCCGACCCCGAGTCCGCTGCTGACCGCTTCGGCGAACGGGATCGGCTCGCCGTTCTCCAGGAACAGTCCGGAGTCGGCGGTGAGTGGGGCCGTCTCACGGCCGTCGAGGGTGTGCACGGTGCGGGAGCGGGCGTCGTAGTAGACGAAGTAGCCGCCTCCGCCGACGCCGGCCGAGTAGGGCTCGGTGACGCCGAGCGCGGCGGCCGTGGCGACGGCCGCGTCGACGGCGTTGCCGCCCTTCTTCAGGATCTCGATCCCGGCGGCGGAGGCGTCGGCGTCGACGCTGGAGACCGCGCCGCCGTGGCCGACGGCCACCGGGACCTTGGGTGTGTGCCGGGAGGGCGCCTCGTGCCGGGCGGTCGGCGGGGCCGCCCCCACCGACAGTACGGCGGCACCGACCGCCAGGACTGCGAGACTCCGTGCGACAGGACGACGCATCCGTACCTCCGGTAAACGGCTGTCCGCGCAGCCTAGTTCGTCATCGGGCTCCCGTCAGGAATGCCGAGGGGTGTGCCGTCCCGTCGTTCGGTGGCCTCTGTGGCCCGTGTCTCGAACACGGGTTTGCGTGGCCCGCTACCATGCGCGCCCATGACTGACGACGTGCGCAACATCGTTCTGGGCGTGGTGGCCGTCGGCCTCGGCGCCGCGCTGGGCTGGATCGCCCGTACCTATCTGTGGAGGCGGAAACTCCGGCGCAAGCAGGCGTTCTTCGGCCTGCCGGAGAACTCCGAGTCCCTGCTCGTCGTCAACCGCGATCCGGCGACGGCGGAACCGGCGGTGCACCGCTTCGACGTGTTCGCGCTGCTTGAGCTCTCCGCGCTGATCAAGGACTGCGGGGCGCACGTCCAGGTGGTCACCCAGGACGCGGCCCACCAGGGCTTCGGCGAACGGACCGAGTTCTGTGTGGGCGGGCCGGGGTCGAACCGGCGGATGGTGGCCCACATGGCGGCCATGCTGCCGGGGATACGGGTCAATGTCGATCCGGAGCCGGGCCCGGACCGGGGCGCCTTCCAGATCGGTTCCGAGCGCTACCGCATGGACCCGGGCGTCACCGAGTACGTGCTGCTGGCGCGGCTGACCGCCGGTGAACGGCGCGAGACGCGGCCGGTGTTCCTGTTCTGCGGTCAGCGCGCGATCACCAACCAGGCCGCGACCCGCTATCTCGCCCGCCACCACGAGCGGCTGGCCCGCAAGCACGGCTCGAACTCGTTCGTCCTGCTGCTGAAGGTGGTCAACTCACAGGCGTACGGCCCTGATGTGGTCGAACTGGTCGCGGACGTGTCCAGGGCCGCGCAGACCGCGCTGCCTGCTGCCGCGGCGCGGGGCAGTCACCGGGCGGACTGACCTCGTCCAGCACCACCCGTCCGGCGCGCAGCTGACCTTCTCCCCGCCGGCGGACGACCCGTCGTCGGGGTCGCGCCCGCCGCGCGAGCAGTGATCTCCGGCTGCCGCCGGACGGGACTGGCCGATGTTGCTCCGCCGCCCCGTGGACGTGGGGCGGTGGGCCCCTCCCGGTGACGGTGTCCCCGCTCCTGACACGAGGTCCCCTCCCCCACCGGGATGAAGGAACCATCGTAGTCGAGGTCCGGGCGGACGGGTCTACGGGCGTCACCCGGTCAGTGCTCGAGGATCTTGGAGAGGAAGTCCTTGGCGCGGTCGCTGCGCGGATCGCCGAAGAACTCGTCGGGCGTGCGGTCCTCCACGATCCGGCCGTCGGCCATGAAGACCACGCGGTGGGCGGCCGAGCGGGCGAAGCCCATCTCGTGCGTGACCACGATCATCGTCATGCCCTCGCCGGCCAGTTGCCGCATCACCTCCAGGACCTCGTTGATCATCTCCGGGTCCAGGGCGGAGGTGGGCTCGTCGAACAGCATCGCCTTGGGCTCCATGGCCAGCGCCCGCGCGATCGCCACCCGCTGCTGCTGGCCGCCCGAGAGCTGCGCCGGGTACTTGTCCGCCTGGTCGGCGACGCCGACCCGGTCGAGGAGGTCACGGGAGCGCCGGTCGGCGTCCTCCTTCTTGCGTCCGCGGACCTTCACCTGGCCCAGCGAGACGTTCTGCAGCGCGGTCTTGTGCGCGAAGAGGTTGAACGACTGGAAGACCATGCCGACATCGGCGCGCAGCCGCGCCAGTTCCTTGCCCTCGTGCGGGAGCGGCTGTCCGTCGAGCAGGATCGTGCCGGACCGGACGGTCTCCAGCCGGTTGATCGCCCGGCACAGCGTCGACTTCCCCGACCCCGACGGGCCGATGACGACGACCACCTCTCCCCTGCCCACGGTGAGCCCGATGTCCCGCAGGACATGGAGGTCCCCGAAGTACTTGTTGACGTCACGCAGTTCGATCAGCGGATCGACGGCCATACCCACCCCTACTCGTCTCAGCCGTGCGGTGGTCGCCGCAACGTATCCGGGCAAGATCACCGGGATGGCGCGACACGCGCTCTTCGGTCATTAGCCGTATTTACACTGATTTACGCCGGGCCGCGGGCCGGAGACTCACGCCTCCGCGACCTCCGCGTACAGCTGGGACAGCTCGGGCACGCCGTTGGCCGCCCACTCCTGTCCGGCGTCCACGACGTCGAACTCCCGGCCGGAGGTGAGCCGTACGACCGGCTGGCCGTCGGCGCGGATCTCCCAGCCGGCCCCCGGCACGGTGCGCACGATGACGGTGCCGAGATACAGTCCGGCGTCGTTGCCCAGCCAGGTCGAGCTCTCCTCGTCGTCGCGCCAGCGCGGCACCAGTTGGTCCAGCGCCTCCAACGAGGCCGGGGAGTCGTCGAGCCGGACCCCCGCCCGGTCGGCCTGGGAGCGCAAGAGTTCGCATTCGGCGAGGAGTTCCGCGATGCCCTCGGGATCGGGAACCACTGTCTTCTGGCGCCGGTTGCCCAGGAAAGGGATGTTCATACCTCCAGCCTGTCATTCGTACCGCGTCGTGCACCACAGGCGCGCGGGGTCGGACAACGGCCGGCGGCGGGCCTACACGTCGAGGTCCACCACGACCGGTGCGTGGTCCGAGGCGCCCTTGCCCTTGCGCTCCTCACGGTCGACGTAGGAGTCCGTGACCGCCTTCGCGAAGGGCTCGTTGCCGTACACCAGGTCGATGCGCATGCCGCGGTTCTTGGGGAAGGCGAGCTGGCGGTAGTCCCAGTACGTGAAGGGGTGTTCGTACTTGAGGGGGCGCGGGACGACGTCGGAGAGGCCGGCCTCGCGCAGGGAGGCGAGGGCGGCGCGCTCGGCGGGGGTGACGTGGGTGGAGCCCTCGAAGTCGGCCCGGTCGTAGACGTCCTCGTCGGTCGGTGCCACGTTGTAGTCGCCCATGACGGCGAACGGGCGGCTACCCGCCGCGTCGCCGGCCACGGCGGCCTTGAGCGCCTCGAACCACTGGAGCTTGTACGCGTAGTGGGGGTGGTCCACCTCGCGGCCGTTGGGCACGTACACCGACCAGACGCGGACCGGGCCGCAGGTCGCGGAGACGGCGCGGGGTTCGACGGCCCCGTCGTAGCCGGGATCGCCCGGCAGGCCCTTGGCGACGTCCTCGAGGCCGACGCGGGAGAGCACCGCCACGCCGTTCCACCGTCCGGTGGCGTTCACCGCCGACTCGTAGCCCAGTTCGCGCAGTTCCTCCACCGGGAACTTCTTCTCGGCGACCTTGGCCTCCTGGAGGCACAGCACGTCCGTGCCGCTGCTTTCCAGCCAGGCCAGGAGCCTCGGCAGGCGAGCGGTGATCGAGTTCACGTTCCAGGTCGCGATGCGCATGTTCCCCAACCTACCCGGCACCTGTGACAACGCGCGCCGACCGCCGGCCGCCTCACAGCTCGACGGAACCTCCCGGCGCCAGCCGCAGGTGTTCCGCGCCGCCGAGGCCGCCGATCTGGCGGTCGTAGATCGGCCGGGCGAGGTCGGTGAGGAGGGCGTCGTGGATGTCGTAGGCGCGCCTCGGCTTCACCTCGCGGACGTAGTCGATGACCTCGGAGATCTTGTTCCAGGGCGCCATGACCGGCAGCATCAGCGTCTCGACCGGCCGGTCGGGGACGGTGAGCGCGTCGCCCGGGTGGAAGAGCTTCCCGCCGTCGACGAGGTAGCCGACGTTGGTGACGCGCGGGATGTCCGGGTGGATCACCGCGTGGAGTTCGCCGTGGACCTGGACGTCGAAGCCGGCGGCGGTGAAGGTGTCGCCGTGGCCGACGGTGTGCACGCGGCCCGGGAAGGCCGCCGAGAGCTGTTCCGCGACCGACTTCAGGGTCCAGATCCCGGCGGCCGGGTTCGCCTCCAGGGCGGCCCGCAGCCGACTCTCGTCGAAGTGGTCGGGGTGCTCGTGCGTGACCAGGACGGCGTCCGCGCCGAGGGCGGCGTCCTCCTCGCTGAACGCTCCGGGGTCGAGGACGAGGACGCGTCCGTCCTTCTCCAGGCGGACGCAGGAGTGCGACTTCTTCGTGAGCTTCATGGTCCCATCCTGCCCCCGTGCCGCTCAGGGCCGCGCGGAGCACCCCTGAGGGCTCACTCCTGGGGCGTGGTCTCCTCGCGGACCACCTGCTGGGCCACCCGGAAGGCGCTGTTCGCCGCCGGGATGCCGCAGTAGACGGCCGCCTGGAGCAGCACCTCCTTGATCTCGTCCGGGGTGAGCCCGTTGCGCAGGGCGGCCCGGATGTGGAACGCGAGCTCTTCCAGGTGGCCGCCGGCGACGAGGGCGGTGAGGGTGACGCAGCTGCGGGTGCGCCGGTCGAGTCCGGGCCGGTTCCAGACCTCGCCCCAGGCGTAGCGGGTGACGAGCTCCTGGAAGTCGCCCGAGAAGTCGTCGGTCCCGGCCAGCACCCCGTCGACGTGCGCGTCGCCCAGCACTTCCCGGCGGACCTTGAGCCCGGCGTCGTAGGCGTCCGGTCCGCCCTGTGGCCGCTGCGGGGCGACGGGCGGGGCGATCTCGGCGACGGGGACCTGCTGCGGCGCGGCGACGGCCGGCACCGGCTTCACCGCCGCCGCCGGCAGGGCGACGTGGCCGGTGGCGGTGTCGAAGCCGGGCTGCCAGGCGGTGGAGAAGTGCCGCACCAGCAGATCGGTGACGGCGGCCGGCTGCTCCACCGGCACCAGATGGGAGGCTCCGGGTACGACGGCGAGCCGGGCGTCCGGGATCCCGGCGACCAGCGTACGGGCCTCGGCGGGGCCGGTGACCTGGTCCTCGGAGCCGACCAGCACCAGGGTCGGCACGCCGACGCTGCCGAGTCCGGCCCGCACGTCGAACGAGGCGAGCGCCTCGCAGGCGGCGATGTAGCAGCCGGGGTCGGTGGTGCGCACCATCTGCACGGCCCACTCGGTGATCGCGGGCTGGGCGGCGGCGAAGCCGCCGGTGAACCAGCGCTCCGGCGCCGAGCGGGCGATGGGGTCGAGCCCGTTGGTCCGTACGATCACCCCGCGCCGGCGGAACTCGTCCGCCGTACCGAAGCGGGGCGAGGCGGCGATCAGCGCGAGGGACGCGAGGCGCTCGGGGTGGCGCAGGGCCAGCTCGATCCCCACGGCGCCGCCGAGCGCGCAGCCCGCGTAGCCGAAGCGCTGCACGCCGAGCCCTTCGAGGGTGGCGAGCAGCCGCGTGGTGAGATCGGCGACCGAGCCCGCGGGGTGGGCGGGGGCACCTCCGTGCCCCGGCAGATCGAACCGGAACACACGCCACTGCTTCGTCAGCTCGGGGACCTGCCGGTCCCACATGTGCCATGTGGTACCCAGTGAGGGACCCAAGATCAGGACGGGAGCCTCTTCTGGCCCGTCAAAGCGGTATTGCAGGGTGTTCGGTGGTGTCTCGCTCACCCGTCTGAGCCTCTCATCTGTCACGAGATGTCACATCGCCGGGGTGGACCTAGCGGGCCTTGCCCCGCTCCGGTCCTGCCAACGAGAACCCAGGTATACATTCTCCGGCATGTACTTGTGGCCGTGTCGGCAGTGGGCCCTCCGGGCGCGTGCCCTCCTTCAGGTCGCTACGAGCAACGCTTTCCTCTTTGATCACGGCCTCCAGGCGGTTCAGGAAGCAGCATCGAGTGTGGTGGCACGAACGAGGCTCGGCGCGATCCACCTGGAAACCTTCCGAAGCCCCGCCCAACAGCAACTTAGACGTCGTCTCATTTGGGTTCGTAATCTTGAGGCATGACGATCGTGGAGCGGCTGGTCCCGGACGGGTTGTGGGAGTTGTTTCAGCGGGTGGTGCCGCCCGCTCCGACACGGCCGCAAGGCGGTGGGCGGCGTCGTTACGGTGACCGTGAGGTGCTCGCGGCGATCGTCTTCGTGGCCACCTCCGGCTGCACGTGGCGGCAGTTGCCGCCGGTCTTCGGTCCGTCGGGGCCGACCGCGCACCGGCGTTTCACCGAGTGGAGTGCCGCCCGGGTCTGGGCGAAGCTGCACCGTCTGGTCCTGGACGAGCTGGGCTCGCGCGGGGAGCTGGACTGGTCGCGGTGCGCGATCGACTCGGTGAACATGCGGGCCCTGAAAGGGGGGACCTGAGGGGTCCGAATCCTGTCGACCGGGGCAAGAAGGGCTCGAAGATCCATTTGGTCACCGAGCGGGCCGGTCTGCCCCTTTCCGTCGGCATCTCCGGCGCGAACCTCCACGACAGCCAGGCCCTCAAGCCCCTCGTCCGTGGCATTCCGCCGATCCGCTCCCGGCGCGGCCCGCGCAGGCGGCGGCCCGCCAAGCTGCACGGCGACAAGGGCTACGACTACGACGACCTGCGCCGGTGGCTTCGCGAGCGGGGCATCCGGCACCGCATCGCCCGCAGGGGCATCGAGTCCTCCACCCGGCTGGGCCGGCACCGCTGGACCATCGAACGGACGATGTCCTGGCTGGCCGGCTGCCGCCGCCTGCACCGCCGCTACGAACGCAAAGCCGAACACTTCCTCGCCTTCACCGCCATCGCCTGCAGCCTCATCTGCTACCGCAGACTCGCCAAATGAGACGACGTCTTAGAGGAGCGCATCAACCACCTCACCGGGCTGACCGTCGCGCCCGCAGGTGCGAGCCACCATGACCTGGTGGCCCGCACCTGCGGGGTCCTCAACTACGCCGCGCTGATCGCCTCCGACGTCGGCCTGCCCGACCTGGCCGCCGGCCTGTGCTGGCGCCAGCACCAGGTCTTCGCCGACGCTGGCCGCCTGAGCGGACCGATCGCGGTCATGTCGCTGATGCCGCTCGTCAACCTCGCCCGGCTGCTGACCCGAGCCGGCCAAGGCGAGACTGCCTACAGCTTGTTGATCTGCCTCAACGACGCTGCCCGGCACCGGAACAAGACCGACATCGACGGCCGCACCGTCGACCTGTCTGCTCTGACCGGCACGGACGAGGACCACCGCACGGTGTGTCAGGAGCTGTGGGTCACCCTGCTCGTGGACGGCGCCCGCGCCCTCGCCCAGATCGGGCGGTGGACCGACGCGGCCGACGCCATGGCCCAGCATCGGGGCATTGGCAACCGGCTCCTCGACGGCCGTCAGATCAAGATCATGGCCCTGATGGAGCAGGGCCTGGACCAGCAGGCCCGCGACCTGATCGACACCACCCAGCCCACGGAGCCTTGGGAGAGAGCCATCGCCCTCCTCCTGCACGCCCACTGCCGGCCCGCAGACGCCCCCGTCCCTGAACTCGACCTCGACCGCACCCTTGAGGAGGCCGTCCAGTTCCTTGCCCACCCCGATCCGCCGGCCGCCGCCTTCCAGACCCGGACGGGTCTGTCAGCCCTGGAACTGGACCGCACCGGACGACATGCCGCCCGCGTACTCGACTCCCTCGTCAGCGTCGCCCGACTCGACGCCTACGCCGCACGAGACGCACTGCACCACCCCGTCGCCGCTTCTGCTCTGGACGACGGGGCGACAGATGCGCTCAACGCGGTGATCGCCGCGGCCGGACTGGGATCCGGCGTCCTGTCCGCCCACCACCATGAGGCTCTGACGGGCGCGGTCGGCCACGCCGAGACAGAGCTGGAAAGGCTGCTGCAGGCCGAACCAGATCCCGGCTAGGAGGGGTCGACCGGGATGGCCCGCCGTACTGCCCTCGCTGTTTGGCGGTGTCAGCGTTTCGGCCATTTCCTGCCCGCAGCCGCTCCAAGCGAGACCAGGGATCCCGCGCCCGCGGGGTTCCCTGACGCAGGAAATAGCGGGCTCCCCAGCACGACCGAATGACGTGTGTTCGATATCGCAGCCGTGTCGTTAGACCTCACGACTCTGCCGCAGCGACCGTCCTAGGGGGAACGATGACCTCGGCCATTACGCAGGACCAGCCGCCGCAACCACCAAAGGGGACCGCGCCGGACGACGAAGCGCAGGAGGCCGGTGTTCGAGAGGAGGAATACCTCTACCGCGACGAATCAAGGCTCCAGGCCGGCTCCCTGCTGACCTCCCGCACCATGGCGCGGCGCCTGCCCTCGCTCGTGCGGCGCTCGGTGCAGATGGCCTGGCGCGTGGACCGCGGCGCGACCATCGGCCTGCTGGTATGCCAGATCGGGACCGGCGTCCTCGCTGCCCTCAGCCTCCTGGCCGTCACGGGCACGATCACCGCGCTGATCTCCTCGGGCGACATCACCGAGCGGCTGTGGGACGCCGCCCCGCAGCTGGCCGTGATCGCCGCCGCCACCGGCCTGCGCACCCTGCTGGGCATCACCGTCGTCTGGCTGACCGGCCGTCTGCGCCCGGTGCTCGGCCGGGCAGCGGAGCTGACGATGATCGAGGCCGCGCTCGGCGCGGAATTGGCCGCCAACAACAAGCCCGGCTACAACGACGCCTACGACATCGCCGACCGCGGCGCCCAGGTCACCCCCGACCTCGTCGAAGAAGCGCAGGACGTCCTCGCGGCCACCGCCACGCTCGCGGCCGGCGCCACCGTCCTGACCGTCCTGCACCCCCTGCTCCTTCCCCTGCTCTTTCTCGCCTGCCTGCCGCAGGCCGCCGCCTACGTCCGCTCCGCCCGCGTGATCTACCTCGCCGGGCTGGAGACCTCCGGGCGGCGCCGGATGCTGGGCAAGCTGCGCTGGCACATGGCCTATCAGGAGTCCAGTGAGGAGATGCGCGCCTGCCTGGCCGGCCCTTTCCTGATCGGCCGGTACCGGCGGCTGGCCGCCTCGGTCAACGCCGCCGAACGCCAAGCCGCGAACACCGGTGCCTGGATGGGACTGGCCGGAGCAGTGGCCGGCGGGATCGCCTCGACCGCGGTGTGGGCGGCGCTGCTGTGGCTCCTGGCCTCCGGGCGGATGAGCCTGGCGGCCGGCGGCGGCGCCGTCTTCGCCCTCCAGACCGCCACCGGCTCGGTGCGCGGCATCATCAACGGCGGGGCCCGCCTGGTGCGCACCGGCTGGTACGTACAGGACTGGCAGAACTTCCTCGACAACGCCCACGGCCAGGCCATGACCGACTCCCGCGGCACCGCGCCCGTGACCACGGCCCCGGAGCGTTTCGAGGTCCGCGACGTCACCTACCGCTACGACGGCGCCCCGAAGGACAGCCTGAGCAACGTCTCCCTGCACGTGCGGCGCGGGGAGATCCTGGCGCTGGTCGGGGAGAACGGCTCCGGCAAGACAACCCTCTCGCGCCTGCTGTGCGGGCTGCTGCTGCCCACCGAGGGCGACGTGGCCTGGGACCACGCCTCCACGGCGGACCTGGACCCGTGGGGGTCCTGGGAGCACGTCGCGCTGGTCCCGCAAAAGTTCACGTACCTGCCGCTGACGATGCGCGACAACATCACGTTCGGGCAGGGCGACACCAGCGACGCGGCCCTGCTCGCCGCATGCGAGGCGTCCGGCGCCGCGGAGATGCTGCCGGGCCTCCGCTCCGGCCTGAACACCCTCCTGACCAGCGAGTGGTTCGGCGGACAACAGCTCTCCGGCGGGCAGTGGCAGCGTCTCGTCCTCACTCGCGCGTTCCACCGGCAGGCGGCGCTGCTGGTGATGGATGAACCCACGGCCGCCCTCGACGCCCGCGCGGAGCACCGGATCTTCGCCGGCCTGCGCGAACTGGCCAAGGACCGCGCCATCCTGCTGATCACGCACCGGCTCACCAACGTGGCCGTCGCCGACCGGATCGTGACCCTGGACCAAGGGCGGATCGTCCAGGAGGGCACCTACGCCCAGCTCACCCAGGAGCCAGGTCTCTTCCGGACCCTGTGGGAGCTGCAGCGCCGGATGAGCGGCGACACCCCCTGATCACCCCTAGCCGTTCCGCGCTGCCCACTCGCCCGTACACCGTCTCGGAAGGCAGAGATACGTGACCTCTCCCGTCTCCCCTTCGGATCACGTCTCACCGCGTGCCGCTCTGCCAGCAGCGCAGTACGCCGCAACCCGGCATGCGGCGTGGCTCGGCGCCGCCGCGATCATCACCGACGAGGTCGGCCGGGTCCTGCTGGTGCACCACACCTACCGCGAGGACGACTCGTGGCTGCTGCCCGGAGGCGTCGTCGAAGCCGGCGAACACCCGCACGTCACCTGCAGGCGCGAGATCACCGAGGAACAGGACCTGGATCTACCCCTGTCGGCCGTGCTCGCCGTCCACTCCTTCTCCCCGCACCACCCCGACCTTCAGCCC
This sequence comes from Streptomyces sp. NPDC059454, assembly GCF_042749965.1. Classification (NCBI taxonomy): domain Bacteria; kingdom Bacillati; phylum Actinomycetota; class Actinomycetes; order Kitasatosporales; family Streptomycetaceae; genus Streptomyces; species Streptomyces sp. NPDC059454. Next base: position 115,649 of record NZ_JBHYVC010000005.1, read on the forward strand.
GCCACGGCATGCCCCGGCGAGATCCGGTTCGTCTTCGACGGGGAAACCCTCCACCCCGACCAGGTGGAGGCGATCCGCCTGCCGCGCGAGGAGCTGTCCGAGTACGCCTTCCTGGAGACCCGGGACGCGGTGCAGCGGCTGCGGCCCGTGGACGGGCAAATCATGCTCGCCGCCTACCGTGCCCGGCTCGGGAACACCGCCACCGCTCACCTCGCCGACGGCCGGCACATCCACGACGTCCCGGCGCTGGACCGCCATGACGTCCACGTCCGCTACTGGCCTCCGTGGGACAGCCCTCTCAATCGCGGCCCCGTCCCCGGGCCGCTGCCCGTGCAGCAAGCCTGGGCGTGGTGCTTCGTCCCCGACGGCCGGGTCGTCCTGGTGGCCGACACCGGCCCGCGGGGTGCGCTGCCGATGCTGCCCGGCGGCACCGTGGAGACGACCCACGTGACTCCCGAGGACACCTTGCACCGCGAAGCCGCCGAGGAAGCCCAGCTCACCCTGACCGAAACGGTGCGACTGGGCTGGGTGCTGGACGAGACCGGCGAGGTCTACGGCGGAGTGGGGTCCAACGCCCGGCTCCGCCTGGCCGCCCGGGTCACCGGCATCGGGCCGGCGGCCGTCGACCCCGCCTCCGGCCACCCCTTCGCCCGCCTGCTCGCCACCCCCGCCCAGGCAGCCGCCCTGCCGGGCTGGGTCCCGCCCGGCGCGCGGCAAGCCCAGCTCGCGGCGGAGACGGCACGCGAGCGGTGGGGCCTGCCCACCGCTCGCCCCGCCGCCATCGAGGAGATCCCGGTGGAGGGGATGCGGCTGAGCTGACCCGAACACGCACCCCGCCTCGACTCCTCCCGCTCCACGCCCCTCTGAGGTAGCCCCATGCCGTTGTCGCACGACCACATCCGCACCACCGTCGAGACCTACCTCGCTCGCCACCCTCACGAGCGCGAGCAGCTCGGCGGCCTCCTGGACGCCCTCGAACGTCCCACCGACATCGCCAGCCGCTCCACCTACACCGGACACGTCACCTGCGGCGCGATCGTGGTCGACCCGCTCGGCCGCGTCCTGCACGTGCTGCACCTGGCGAGCGGGAAGGTTCTCGCTCCCGGTGGACACGCCGAGCCCGAGGATGAGTCCCTGGCAGCAGCGGCGCTGCGGGAGCTGCACGAAGAGACCGGGATCCCGCCGCAGGCCGTGGCACCGTGGCCCGGCTACGAGACTGTGCCGTTCGACATCGACACCCACGACATCGACACCCACCCGGGCAAAGGCGAACCCGGCCACCAGCACTTCGACCTCCGGTTCCTCTTCCGCCTGCACCCCGCAACAGATGTGCCCATGGTGCTGCAGGAAGAAGAGGTCGGCGGCATCGAGTGGCGTCCCGTGGACAGGGTGACCTCCCCCTCCCTGCGCGACAAGCTGCTCAAGCTCCCGCCCAAGACCGAACCGGATACGGCCAACGCCTCCGCCCTGATCTACAACGACCGCGGCGAGTACCTGCTCCACCTGCGTGACTACTTCCCCGGCCAGATCTGGGAGCCGGGCATGTGGTCCCTGCTGGGCGGCGGCCGAGAGCCCAAGGACGCCACCCTGGAAGACACCGTCCGGCGCGAACTGGCCGAGGAAACCGGTCTCCACATCGCCGACCTCACCCCGTTCGGCACCGAGTACGCCTCCGACGACGCCGGCGCGACCGTGCCCATCGCCATCTACGCCGGCCGCTGGAACGGCGATCCCCGCGAACTCCACCTGACGGAAGGGGTGATGCTGGCCTGGTTCACCCCCGACGACCTCCACCGCCTGCGCATCGCAGACACCACCAGCGACCTTGTACGGCGCCACGCCGCCGGCCTCCCGGCCAACGCTTCCCGCACTGCGTCGCAGAGCGGGCTCTCGTCGCACGAGGAGCGTCGCCCAGCTTCGCCGCACGGCACGGTCCTCAACGTCATCGGCGTCCACCTCTACCTGGAGCGGCCCGACGGGACGGTGTTGCTCGGGCTGCGCCACCCCGACTCCGCGTTCGCGCCGTCCACCTGGCACGTCCTGGCCGGCCACTGCGAGCAGGAGAGCGCCATCACCTGCCTGATCAGGGAGGCCCGAGAGGAAGCCGGCCTGCACATCGAGCGGCAGGACGTCGAACTCGTCCACGTCGTCCACCACATCGACCGCGCCGGGGACCGGCCCCGCATCGGCCTGTTCTTCCGCGCCCGCGCCTGGAGCGGCGAGCCGGAACTACGCGAGCCGGACAAGTGCACCCAGTGGAAGTTCTGGGACCCCGCCGCGCTGCCCGACAACCTCGTTTCCTACACCCGCCAAGCCATCGCAAAGATCCAGAACGGGGACCTGTACAGCGAGACGGGCTGGCGCACATGACCGGCACTCCGAGCGGCGCACACCGTCGTGTGTCCACTGCAACTGCGGCCGGCCGTGAGGACACCCGTCTGGTGGTGATCCGCGGCAACTCGGCGTCAGGCAAGTCAAGCGTGGCCCAGGGCTTGCGAGATCACTACGGCCGCGGTATCGCGATCGTGGGCCAGGACGTGATCCGCCGGAACGTGCTCAGGGAACATGACACCGCGCGTGGCGCCAACATCGCCCTGCTGGGCAGGATCGCACGCGAAGCACTGAACGCCGGCTTTCACGTGGTGCTTGAGGGGATCCTGTACGCCGACCGCTACAGCCACTTGATCACGTCTCTGGTGCGGGACCACCGCGGCGTCTCCTGTTGCTACTACCTGGACGTGCCGCTGGAATCGACGTTTGTCCGACACGCGTCGAAGGCGGATGCCGCGTACCTGGCGCAAGTCACCGACAGCCACCTCGCCTCCTGGTACCGCGAGCTGGATCTGCTGCCCGGCGGTCTGGAGACCGTGATCCCGGCCGACAACACGCTGCAGGACACCGTCGCGCGAATCGTGAGCGAAACCGACCTGGCCTCTGCCTCCCCCATCCCGCCACCGCAGTGCAAGCCGTCGCAGGGAGACTCGATGAACCCTCTGGTGTTGATGTCCGATCCGCGGGTCGCCGCGATCCCGGTGCGCGAGTGCGGGGAGCCGCTCGTCGACGTGCGTGACCACAGCTTCCGCGTCGATCCCCGCAAGCAAGATCCACTGGGCGCGTTCGCCCACGTCCGCGAGGGCGTCCTCGCCCGGCTGGAGCACGCCCGCTCGCTCCTGCCCGCTGGCACCGACCTGCTGTTCATCGAGGGCTACCGGCCGCTGGCCCTACAGCAGCACTACTTCACCGAGTACCGGGACGAGCTGGCCTCCGCTCACCCCGGCTGGACTGCTGAGCAGCTGCACCAGGCCGCCAGCCGGTACGTGTCGCCGCCGGAGATCGCGCCCCACTCCGCGGGCGCGGCCGTGGACGTAACCCTCGTCGACCAGGACGGCCACGAACTCGACCTCGGCACCCGCGTCAATGCCTCCCCCGAGGAGAGCGACGGCGCCTGCTTCACTCACGCCCCGAACCTCAGTGATTGCGCGCGCCACCACCGCACGCTGCTGCTCAACGCTATGGAGAACGCAGGTTTTACAAACTATGCGACCGAGTTCTGGCACTTCTCGGTAGCGGATCGGTACGACGCGCTGATGCGGCAGGAGCCGCACGCGCGCTACGGACCGATCGAACTGCCCTAGCGAGCCGGCATCCTCGTCCACTTTCTCGCCACCCACGCCGATCCGGAACCACAGGAGCGCGGCCACCGCACCCTGGCGCGCCTGCGATCCCAAGGCCGCAACGGACGGACCGCATCGAACGGAGGCACGCGTGCCTGACGACACCCAGCAGGCGATCCCAGCCGTCCCGAGTCCGGCGACCGGAGGTGAACCACAAGAGCACCACATGCACCTGCTCGGGCGGTACTACCGCCAAGTGGAAGCAGGCCGCAAGACGATCGAAGTGAGGGTGGCCACCCCGCAGAAGCGCGCCGTCGCAGTCGGTGACACGGTCGTCTTCCACGACCGGGACACCGGGCGGGAACTCGACGTCATCGTCAAGCGGATCACCCCGTACCACTCCTTCGAGGATCTGCTCAGCTCGGAGGACACCGTGCGCATCGACTCGGACGGGCCGCCCGGAGAGCTGCTCGCCAACCTCCGCAGCATCTACCCGCCGGCCAAGGAAGCCCTCGGCGTTCTCGCCCTCGCATTCGACCACCGCACTGCCCGGCCAGGCCGCCCCATGCCGATGACGCCCACGCAGTACGCGCAGACCGTCCCCCACCACACGGTGTACGGCTGCCTGTACATCCGCGACGAACACGACCGGCCGGTCCAGCTCCGCTCGGTCTACGGCTCGAGACTCTGGCAGTTCCGGGGCGGCAACCTGGACGTTCCAGGCGAGGACCCGCTGCAGACCGCACGGCGAGAGGCGGTCGAGGAGACGGGCCTCGAACTCGGTCTGGACACGCCGAAGCTGCTTCTGACGCACTTCCTTCATGCCGGGCCGCGCCTGCCGCTGAACAAGGTGGGGCTCATCTTCGACGGAGGCCAGCTGACCGCCGACCAGCTCGGCCGGATCCGACTCGATCCCGCAGAGCACGACATGTGGGCCGTCCACGACCTCGCGACCTGGCAGGAGCTGATGGCGCCGCGCGCCTTCGCCCGCCTCGACGCCATCGAACGAGCCCGGCGCGGCGAGGGCCCCGCCTACCTGATCACGCACACCTGATCTCCCCAGCACCCTCACCCAGGAGGCAACCGTGCCCGCCGAGGACACCAACACCCGGGCCTGGCAGATCTACGGCCAGCGTCAACTGGCCCGCGCCTACACCCCGCCCATCCCCGACCGGCTCGGCTGGACGCCCTGGGAAGGGATCGGACCGGGTGCAGAAGTCCTCGGTGACATCGCCGGCCGCCGAATCCTGGACATCGGGTCCGGAGCCGGCCACCACGCCGTCCACCTCGTCCAGGCTCACGGAGCCCGCGTCACCAGCATCGAGCTGTCCCCGACCCAGCATGAACGCGCCGTCTCCGCCCACGCCGACGTTGACGGCGTGGAGTTCGTCCAAGCAGACGTGACCGAGTACCTGGCCGGAGCCGAGCCGTTCGACGCCGCGTACGCGATCGGGACGCTGGCCTTCATCGACCCGCACCGTTCGCTGCCGGCATTGCGCGACGGCCTGCGTCCGGGCGCCCCCTTGGTCCTCTAGCTCCTGCACACCGACCTGCACGGCCGCGGTCCGTCCACGGAAATGGCGCCGCGCGAGCAGATGATCCTGCTGCGCGACGACCCACCCCTGCCGACACAGATGTGGGTCCTGGTGTGACGACGCAGCCTTGTTGGCAAGAGCCGGAATCGGCTGCCACTGGTCAGAGAGCTATGACGCAACGTAGTTGGCAAAGGCAACGCAAATTAGTCGGTGACCTGTTATCACAGATTGTGATCGGTCCGGCTGCTCTCGACGAGGCACCGCACCGACTTCGAATGCTCTGTCAGGCCCTGATTGTCCGCCGGTGCCAGGGCGGCGCTTCCAACGGCAGACCAGAGTGAGCGCGCCCCCGCAGAGCCTCGATGCGCCGTCCCTCACACGGGGGACAGAGCGCCACCAGGTAGGGGTGACGCCTCTACCGTTCTGGCAAGGCGTCACGCGGTGCCGGTGACCATCAAGGGGGGCGCGTGCGCAAGCTCCTACGGCATGCCTTCTGTTGTATCCGCTGGCCAGCGCCATGTGACAGGGCTCCAAGTCGCTAGATCACCAGCCCACATGCCGGGAAAGTGCCCGTATCCTGCACCTGCGTTCGTTCTGTGATCGAGCGACAGGCCGTTCCGGACCAGCCCGTTCAAGTAAAGGAGCATCAACCATGGCCTCTCGCCGTATGAAGTGCACTGTTCTGACGACCGCGGTGGCCTCCGCTGCGGTCTTGGCCGCCTCGGCGCAGGCGCTGACCGCACCGTCTCAGCCGCCTGCCTCGGCCTCCCGATCCATGACCGTCACTCCTCAGATGCTGAACGCGGGCGCCCAGAGGCAGGCAGCCCCGCTGCCTCCGGCATGTTCGGAGGCCATCTTCAAGACGCAGGAGAAGTTCCCCACCACCCGCTACACCGTTCCCGACGAGCCGTGGAACGCCCTGCTGGGTGAGATGAGCAGGCTGACCGAAGCCGAGCAGGCGGAGTTCACCGAGAGCGCCTGCGCGGCGTGGAACAGCTGGGCCACAGCCAACGGTCCCGCCGTGGCGCAGGACCTCGACACCCGCTGGCAGAACGCGGCCGCGCCCGCGTGCAACAAGTTCGCCGTCGCGACCATGGGCTCGGTCAAGAAGTACGCGCCCACCATCCCTGCCGAGACCCGCAAGCTGGAAGTCGTGGTCAAGAAGGTCTGGCAGGGCGCCATGACGAAGCTTTCCACCGAGGCCCCGGACGCGGCATGCCGCACCGCATACACCAAGGTCAAGGCCGGCTGGTAGGCGCGAATGCCGGCACGCTGACGGGTGTGGCGTGGGGGCGGCTGGCGCCGCCCCTGTTGCCGGGTGCTGGCGGGCGGGTCGTCGGTAGCGGGACCGCTAGCGGTTGATCAACGGGGTGTTGTGTGGGTTGCCGACGGGTTCCTCGGGACGGGACCGGCCGGAGCGTTATGGGCCGGCGAGAGGTTCGCCCGCTGGGAGGCGGACGGCACGCTGCCCGCCTGCTTCAGGAACTCCAGGTCAGGGACGACTCGGCCAGGTCGGTGGAGTGGGTGTTGTCGGTCGCCTCCACCGACCCGGCCGGGCCCCCTCAGCGCGCCGCTGACGCTCATGGAAGCGGGCGGCGGCGGAGACGGACTGGAGATGCGCCATGTTCGGCGCCCGGCTGGTTCCGCAGAAGGAAGTGGCCGCACTACACGGAGAGGTTGGAGAAGGGCTCACTGGCCAGCGTCACAGATCAGCAGATTAGACCAGTTCATGCGATTAGGTGGTTTAAGTCAGGACTGTGCGCGCACTGCCACAGGTTTCTGTTTCCTGGTGCGAGACGCGGGGGGTGGTCACAACGGGGAGCGGATACTGCGACGTCCTGCTGCTGCGTGTCGGCTGTCCTCCCGCTCGTTGAACACCGACCAGTGTCAGGAGCGCAGAATGCCACCCTCTGGGATTGACCCTGCCGTTTTTCCGTGTCTGGAGGCGGACTTGGACAGGGTCCGTGACGCTCTGGGACCGGTGCGCATCCAGGGCAGACCCGAACTCGACGCGCTCACTCAGGAAGGGCCCGGTACGTCCCGCGGCCTGGTCCGTCCCACCCTTGCTCTGCTCTCGTACTACGTTCTTACGGATCCTTCGGTGCCGGCCGATGACCGGGCCGTGCGTGCCGCCGCGGCCGTCGAGCTGCTGCACCTGGGCGCGCTCTACCACGATGACGTCGTGGACCACGCTCACGAGCGCCGGGGCCGCCCCAGCGCCAACGCGGTGTGGGGTGAGCACCTCGCCATCCTCGCCGGGGACTGCGTGATGCTGACCGGCCTGAGCATGCTGGCGCAGCTGGGGCAGCGTGAAGTCATCGCCGGGACGATGGCGAACGAGCGGATGTGCGCCGGCATGGTGATGGAGGCGGCCGACCTGTATTCGTCCTCGCGCAGTGAGCAGGCTTACCTCGACGCGATCGGGGGCAAGACGGCGCATCTGTTCGCCTTGGCCTGTCGTCTGGGGGCGATGCAGGCGGTCAGGGACGGCGGCCGGCAGGAGGGCCGGGAGGAGGCGCTGGCCGGGTTCGGCTGGCAGTTCGGGTACGCGTATCAGCTGCGCGATGACATCCTCGATCTGACGTCCACGGCCGAGGAGCTGGGCAAGCCCGTCAACTCGGATCTGTCCGAGGGCGTCTACACCCTGCCGGTGATCCGCGCGGCTTCCCGCGACCGCGACCTCGCCCACTTTTTGGGCAAGGAGCTGACACAGGACGAGGCCGCACGCGCCCGGGACCTCGTTCTTGCCTCCGGGGCCGTGCAGGAGGCACAGGCGGCGGCCGACGCACACATGGCCAAGGCCGCTGATGAACTCTCCCGCCTTACCGATCACCCTCATGCGCTCGAGGGGTTGACGGCCTACGCTCGGGCCGTGCTCGACCGGCCCACTGCTTCCCGCCCCGCGGCCATTCCCCGCCAGGCCCGGCAGGCCCCTCAGCCCCAGGACAGCGTGCAAGCCCAACAGGTCACGCAGGGGATGAAGGACTGGCTCGTGGAGACCGGCATCGCCGCCACCCCAGCCGAGGCCGATCACCACCGGCTGTCGGGCGCTCTGTCGATGATTGAGCGGATCATTCCTCGGGTGGCGGACGGAGCTGGCAACGCCGATGGCAGCGACGATGACCTCTTCGAACGGAAGCAGACAAGCGCAGCCTTGGGCATGCTGTTCGGTCTGTGGGACGACCTGTTCGAGGATCCACAGCTGACGGACCCGCAAGCCGTTACCGCACTGAGGGAAGGACTGGTGACGACGTTGCGCCAGGACCCGGGCGCACCGTGCACACACGGCGCGATCCCGACGGCCTGGGCGCAGTTGTGGCCGCGCCTGTGTAAAGGCAGGACAGTGCGATGGCAGGAGGCATTGCTCGACAACATCGAGGAATGGCTCCACGCCTGCGAGCGTGAGGCAGGTCACCGCATCAGCGGCTACATCCCCTCAACAGCGGACTGGCTGCCGCTGCGGAGGTCGACCGGTGGATTCGAGGTCGGCCTGGCGTGCTCGGAGATCGTGCAGGACCGGGAGATGCCGCCGGCGGTGCGCAGCCACCGCATGGTCCGACGTCTTGAGGATCTCGGTTTCTTCGTCGTCTTCGCTGAGAACGACCTCGCGGGAGTGGACCAGGACGAGGCAGACCAGGTCCCCTACAACCTGGTCAGGGCGATGCGTCACGAGATGGGGTGCAGCCTCGCGGAAGCCATCGAGCGCGTGGAGCGCCAAGTTGCGGAGAAACGTGCCCAATTCAAGGCGGTATACGAGTATGTGCCCGTGCTCTTCCGCACGTTGCCCGGCCTCTCCGGCCAGGGTGACCGTTATGCGGCAATCTACGACATGTTGAAACTGTTCTTCGATATGCGACAGGGCGAGTCTGAGAGGTACCAGCCGCAGACCACGGCCGCGGGACCGGACCTGGAGCGTCTGCGTCGTGAGATCAGCCGGCCTGCCGCCCCGGCCCCGTCCACGCGGTAGTCCCGGGGGCTAGAGGAACGCGGTGTCCTCGCGCGGGCTGCTGGCGCAGGGACACCGTCCTCATCGATTCGCCGCCTTCCCGAACGGCGCCGGGTCGGCATCCGCCTGTCGGCCGATCCGTACGGCGGCTGTCAGAGCGGACCTGGTGCGCCGGTGGAAGGCAAGCAGCCCGATGAGGCCGACGGTGGTGAACCAGGCCAGCTGGACGGCGAAGTCCACGGCGGGCACGGTGGAGGAGAAGCCCGCGGCCGTCGCGGCCTGCATGGCACCGTAGGAGGGCAGCCAGCGCACCATGTCGCTGTTCGCTCCGCCGCTGGCGAGGGGGTTCTGCAAGCCCAGGTCCACGACACTGATCATCACAATGGCGAACATGCCCTCCACCTCGCGGCGCAGGAGCGTGCCGAGGGCGACGCCCAGCGCGCCGTAGGTCATCGCCGTGCAAAACAGCGCCGCGCCGAGCATGACGGGCTGCCTGGGCGACCAGAAGCAGCAGATGACCGCGGTGGCGTAGGAACAGACCACCACTGACGCGATGACCAGGCAGGCGACCTTCGCCAGCCCCAGCGGAACCCGGGGGAACCCGGCCATGGACAGACGCCGGTCGAAGGCCCCATTGCTGAAGGTCGCCGCGAACATCATGAACCCGATGATCAGCGTGACCCCGTTCAGCGCCCCGGTGATCTGGGTGATCTTTTCACCGCCGGCGGTCAGTACGCGACCGGTGCCGTGCAGCCGGAACTGCACCGGCTCCTTGGCGATGGCCCAGCCCGTCATCATGACCCACACCGGCAAAAACACCGCCACCAGCAGCATGGCGAACCGGTTCCTGGCGTGCTCCACCAGGCCATAACGCGTGGCGATCTTGAACAGCCGCATCCCCCGCCTCACCGCACGTCCTCCTGCCGTCCGTGCAGCACACCGTCCCGCAACCGCCACACCTGATCGAGCCGGTCGGTGTCGTAGGCCAGATGCGAGACGACGAGGACCGATCGGCCGGCCGCACGCAGGTCCCCGACCAGATCCCAAAAACGCAGGTACGTCTCCCAGTCGAAGCCCTGGTACGGCTCGTCCAGCAGCAGCACCTGCGGGTCGTGCATCACCGCGAGCGTCAGGTTCAGCTTCTGCCGCGTGCCGCCACTGAGCGTCCCCACCAGGGCGCCGACGTACTGGGCGAAACCCAGGATCTCCATGACCTCCTCGGCCCGCCGCAGATCCGCAACGTCATAGGCCGCAGCGAAGAACTCCAGGTGCTGGCGCACCGTGAACACGTCGTTGAGCACCACCTGCTGAGGGCAGTACCCAAACCGCCCACCGTGCCGGACCGTACCCCGGTCCGGTCGCAGCTCCCCCGAAAGGATCTTCAACAGCGTTGACTTGCCCGCCCCGTTCTCACCGACGATGCCCACCACCGACCCCGCAGGCAGCGCCACGTCGATACCGCGTAATACCTGCCGAACGCCGTAGGAATGGTGGACTCCCTCTGCCTCCATCAACGCCCCCTCCCTCAGCCCCGATGTAGGTCATATGGATGTCCCACAGCTGCCAACGAACCAACGGTCGCAAGGAAACGCCCCAGCAAAGGTGACAGGGCAAGCCGACACGGGCAGATGCGTGTGACGACGAGATGAGCGGCGGAGCTCGGGGCGCGCTCACCGGTAGTGCGCACCGTGCGTGGCCGCCGGGCCGGACTGTGACGGGACGGTGGCCTGGTGTCAGCAGCCGTCGGGGTGGAACCGGTGATGTGATCGAAGCCGTGCATGTCCGTGAGCTCCTGGGTGCAGTCGCATCGCCGGGCTCCATTCCGCGACGTCCAGCGCGCGCTTCCGAGGCATGGCGGCCGGGAGGTTCAGGCGTCGAGGATGTTGTCGAAGTAACCGGGGCCGGAAGGCGGCAGGGTCTGGTTGGTGTGGGTGTAGCGCAGGGTTTCGGTTTGCCAGGCGTGGTAGCCGGACATCCACGCCGTCATGACCCCGGCGTACCGCTCCACGGTGGCCTGCTGGTGGGGCTCGAGCCCGAACTGGGCGCAGAGAGCCGGAACCTTGTCGGCGAGGTGCTGGAAGCGTGCGATGCGGGTGGTGACTTCGCGGCGGGCGGCTTCGACGGCCTGGGGGCGGGTGTACTGGTGGGTGTGTTCGAGGACCAGGACGAGGTTGTCCATGTCGCCTCGGGCTTCTTCCTTCTCCAGGGAGTACACGTCGTTGCACATCAGCGGCACGTCCACGGCGATCTCCCGCATCAGACGCAGCTGCGGGCTGTGGAAGGCGGCAGCGGGGACGTCGAGGTGGGCGGCCAGCTCGCCGCAAGAGATGGTCAGGGCGGTCCCGGCGATGCCCCGGCGCACCTGGAGGCAGGTGTCCATGTCGGCGGGTATGCCGCGCAGCCGGCCGGCGGCCTCGTGGGCCTGGGCTGCGAAGTAGTACTCCCACTCGTGTGCCACACGCGCCACCCACCCGGCGGGCGCACCCTGACGGCTGCGCTGCCACAGGCCGGCGAACGCCCTCGAGCACGGGTCGACTCCCGGGCCCGGGGCGGCGCCGTGGACGATGTCGATGAGTTTCTGGCAGATGCGGGCGACCTTCTCGGGGCGGCGGGAGAGGGGGCCGTCGAGCTGGTCGTCGAAGACGAAGAAGAACCCCATCACGTCCGCGGCCAGGTCCAGTTCCGGGCCCTGGGCGTAGGGGAAGCCGTAGGCGGCCAGGCGGGGCATGTCCCACGAGACGTACCACTCCAGCCCGGCCTGGCTGGTGACCAGTCCCTGCTGCTGGACCCAGTGCAGGTTGCGAACGCGCGCGCCTTCCAGGTCGGCGCTGACGCGCAAGGGGAAGGGCAGAGCGAAGTCGATGTCCTGCGGCATGCCGACCGTCCTCATCCGTGCGTGCGGGTCACAAAGGGCTTTCTGCTTGATCGCGTACCGCGGCCACGGCTGCTGTCACGCCCGCGGGAAGGGCATCGCGCCCCCAGCGAAGCCGAAGGGCACTGGAGTGCGAAAGAGCGAGAACGGGCCGCAGGGGCGGCCACCGACCAGACCGGTTGGGCCCTTCCACCGGTCAGGCGGCCGAGCCATGGACCGTCGCGGCGAGGCCGGCTTCTGTGGGGCCCAGGGCGGCCTGGGCCCTCACCAGGGACGCAGTTCGTGAACCCCTCGGGCGCGGCCAGCAGGGCGGGTCGTGCTGTGGAGGACCGGGCCAGGGCGGCGGAGGTGCCAACCTGAGCGAGGCTGTGCGGGCCGCGGTCTCAGATCCTGCGTGGCCGGATTTCCACCAGTGCGGGGCACGTCGAGTTGGAACACTGGAAGCCGTTCAGATGTACCTCCAGCGCACTTCTCGGCTTCCTCTCGCACGCCCGATCCCCTTCTTCCGCAGGAGTGAGCATGGGCATAGTCCGCACGGCTCCCCAGGCCCCCGGTGCACTGCCTTTGCTCGGTCACGGTCTGGCCCTGCGCAGGGACCCGCTGGCGTTCATGATGTCGCTGCCCGCCCACGGCGACCTGGTGCAGATCAGGGTGGGACCCGTGCGGGCGCTGGTGGTCTGCGACCCGGGTCTGGTTCAGCGGGTACTGACTGACGACCGGACCTTCGACAAGGGCGGCCTGCTCATCGAGCGGGTCCGCGAGGGACTGGGCAACGGCCTGGGGACGTGTCCGCACGGCGACCACCGCCGCCAGCGCCGCTTGACCCAGCCCGCCTTCCACGCCCAGCGGATCCCCGCCTACGCCGAGGTCATGACCCGCGAGGCCGCACTCGCTGTCGACGGGTGGGTCCACGGGCGGGACATCGACGTGCTGCCCGTGATGCAGGAGATCGCCGCCCGCACGACCATGGCCACGATGTTCGCCGACACCCCCGGCTCCGACACCACCGCCGTGCTGAAGAGTTTCAACGTCTTCTCCCACGGCATCTACCAGCGGATGCTCCTGCCCCACCCGCTCGACCGGCTGCCCCTGCCCGCCAACCGCCGCTATGACCAGGCCCGCGCGCGCCTGCACAAAGCCATCGGCTCGATCATCGCCGACCACCGCGCCCGCGGCGTTCAGGGGGCAGATCTGCTGTCGATGCTCCTGACCACGTCCGAGAACGGGCAGCGCCTGACCGACGACGAGATCGCCGATCAAGTCATGTCGTTCTTCTTCGGCGGCATCGAGACCGTCGCCGCCACCCTGGCCTGGGCCCTGCATGAGATCGCCCGCCACCCGCAAGTGGAAGAGCGCCTGCATGCCGAGGTCGACGCCGTACTGCCCGCCGGGGCTCCCGCCACCTTCGACCTGCTGCCCCGCCTCGCCTATACCGGCCGGATCGTCACCGAGATCCTGCGCCTGTACCCGCCGGGCTGGCTCCTGACCCGCATCACCACGACCCCCACCGACCTCGACGGATACCCGATCGCGAAGGGCGCCACCGTGGTGTGCAGCCCCTACCTCATCCACCACCACCCGGACCTGCACCCGGATCCGGAACGTTTCGATCCCGACCGGTGGACGGGCCAGAGCGCCACCGGCCGCAACGGCCTGCTGATCCCCTTCGGTGGGGGCGCCCGCAAATGCATCGCCGACACCTTCGGCGTCACCGAAGCCACCCTCGCATTAGCCACCATCACCGCCCGCTGGCGCCTCACCCACACTCCCGGCACAGACGTCACTCCCGCCCTCGGCGCCATCCTCAACCCCCGCGGACTACACATGCGCCCCACCACCCGCGAACCGACACGCACCCGAACCATGTAAGCACTGGGACCTGGCCGAACGGGCGCCAGCCTCGGCCGGCCAGGCTCCGTCTATTGCCGCTCGTCGGCGCTCAGCTCCAGCCGCTGGTGGACCAGACGGGCGAAGTGGGCCAGGGTGCGTCCGGTGGCCAGGTCGGCCGGTCCGAGGCGGATGTCGAACAAATCCCGGGCCTGCATCAGGAACTGCATCCCCAGCAGCGAGTCCAGTCCGAAGTCGGTGACGTTGACCGTGGGCTCGAGATCGGCCGGGTCGGTCTGCAGGACACCGGCGAGGAGCTGGGTGATCACGTCGGTGATCTTGCGCACCGCCTCGTCCGCCGGGAGGTCCGCCAGCGCGTTCAGGAGTTCGTTGCGGGCGTCCGGGGACGCCGCGGAGGACGCCGGAGCCAGCGGAGCGAACCGGGGGGTGGCCAGGGCGGGCAGCAGATGACGTGCGGTCCCCCAGCGGTAGCGGCCCGCTCCGGCGACGTCGGTGCCGGCGGCCAGGAGGTGGTCGGCGGTGGTCAGGACCTCGGTGGGGGTGAGCAGCTCGAGGCCGCGTCCGGCCATGGCGGCCTCCATGCCGCTGCGGGCGACGTAGCCGGTTTCGCCGATCGGCCCCCAGGCCAGCGCCGTACCCGTCCGGCCGGTGGCGCGCCGGGCCCGGGTGAGGGCCTCCAGGTAGGCGTTGGCCGCCGCGTAGGCGGACTGTCCCGGGTTTCCGATAGTGGCGGAGACGGACGAGTACGTGAGGAACAGGTCCAGGTCGCGGTCGGCCGTGAGGTGGTCCAGCAGGGCAGCGCCCGCCGCCTTGGGCGCCATTACGGCGGCGAACCGGTCGTCGGTGAGGTCGGACAGCACCGCGTCGTCCATGTGCATCGCCGCGTGCACGATGCCACGCAGGGGGTGCCCGGTGGCGTCCACGGCGTCGAGGACCCGGCGCAGCGACGCTTCCTCGGTGACGTCGGCAGCGTGTGCGGTGGCCTGCACACCGCGGTCGGTGAGTTCCCGGAGCAGGGTGTGCGCACCGGAGGCGTCGGGTCCGCTGCGGGAGAGCAGGGCCAAGTGCCGGGCCCCGCGGTCGGCCAGCAGGTGGGCGGTGGCGGCGCCGAGCCCGCTCAGTCCACCGGTGATCAGGTAGGTGCCCTCGCTGTCGAGGCGGAGGGAGCCGCGTACGGGTTCGACGGGGACGGGTTCGTCCAGGGGGTCGAAGGTGACGACGACCTTGCCGGTGTGCCGGGAGTGCTGCAACAGGTGGAAGGCCTCGTCGACACGGGCGGCGGGATAGGCCGAGTGGGGCAGGGGCCGGTAGGCGCGGGATCCGATCGCCGCGTCGAAGACCTCGACGAGCCGGGTTCGCAGGGCTGGGTCGTCCACGACGGCGTCGAGGTTGAAGCCGATGAAGGTGAGACTGCGGTGGAAGGGGCGAAGCGTGATCGGATTGTTGAGGAAGATGTCCCTCTTGCCGAGCTCGATGAACCGGCCGTTGGGGCGCAGGAGGTCCAGGCCCTGGGCGATGGCCTCGCCGCTGAGGGAGTTCACCACGACGTCCACGCCCTGACCACCGGTCAGCTCCCGCACTCGGGGGACGAAGTCCAGGCTGCGGGAGTCGAGTACGTGCTCGACGCCGAGCGTGCGCAGCAGGTCCCGTTTGGTCTCCGTGCCGGCGGTGGCGATGACGCGGGCGCCCTGTTGGCGGGCACACTGCAGGACGGCCAGGCCCACCGCTCCGGCTCCGCCGTGAACGAGCACGGTCTCCCCGGCACCGAGACGGGCCTGGTGGACCAGGGTCTGGTGGACGGTCAGAAAGGCGACGGGGAAGGTCGCCGCCTCCGTGAAGCTCATCTCGTCGGGAACGCGGACGACGGCGAAGGCGGGGGTCGTGGCGTGCGAGGCGAGTGCGGCGGGCACGAGGCCGCAGACCCGGTCGCCGGCCTTCAGGTCCCGTACCCCCGCTCCCACGGCACGCACGATGCCGGCACCGTCGGTGCCCAGCCCGCGGCCGAGCGGACTGTTCTCCACCGCTTCGGGCGGAAGCAGGCCGTTGGCCCGCATGGGGTCGCGGTAGTTCAGGGCCACGGCCCGCATCTCCAGTAGCACCTCGCCCGGTCCCGGTTCGGGGGCGTCCGTCTGCCGCCAGACGAGCCGCCGGTGCAGGCCCGGGTCACGGGCTTCCAGAATGAACGGCGTACCGGCGGGGACGCCCGGGGGCTCGTCCACTGGTTGCTGTACCTGCCGGGGCACGAACCGGCCCCGTGCGGTCAGAATGATCTCGTCCTCCAGAGCGCTTCGGTCGTCGTCACTGGGTGCGAGAAGTTCGCCGGCCAGGCGGCGGGCGTCGGTGTCGGTGTCACCGGTGCGGTGGCAGGACAAGCGGCGCAGGCACAGGTCCGGGCGCTCGTTGGCGAAGGTGCGGCAGGCCGCCCAGACGGCCGCGTCCACCGGGTGCGTCGGCTGCTCCGGGGCGGGAAAGAGGCCGGTCGGTCGGGTGACGAGCCATACCTGAGGGCTGCTTGCGCCCTTCAGGCCGTCGCAGGCGGTGGCCAGGGAGCGCAGGAGTGCCGCGCGGCGGGTGGTCCGCGTGACGGTCTCGTGCGGGCCGGGGGCGGCGAGCAGCAGGACGACGCGCGGATCGGGGTCCGTGGGCAGGGCCGCCTTCCAGGCGGCGGCCTCGTCGGGCGCGGTGATCACGGTGGCCTTCCCGAGGCGGGCGGCCAAAGCTCGCGCGGTCGCCGTCTCGGTGCCGTCCTCGACGGCGATCACCCAGGTGGCGCCCGGTACCGGCCGCGCTGTCTCGGTGGTGGCCACCGCCTGGCTGTGGTCCGCCGCGGCGAGAAGGACGGAGCGGTCCTCGGGCCCGGTCTGCACCACACCGGAGAAGCCGCACCGGTGCAGCAGCGGTGCCCACCGGTCCCGGGCGAGGATGCGGGACACGGGACGCAGGGTGTGGTCCCCACGCTCCCAGAAATCGTTCAGCGTGCCGTACAGCAGGGCCTGGAGCGGGGCGTGATGCGGTTCGGTGGCCAGCAGGTGTCCGCCGGGCGCCAGCACACCGTGCAGCCGGTGCAGGGTCGCGGCCAGGTCGGTGGTGGTGTGCAGGGCGTCGCCCGCGAGGACGAGGTCGAACCCGCCTCGGGGAAGACCCTGGTCGGCCGGATCGGCGTTCGGGTTCAGAGTCCGGTAGTCGACGAAATCATGGGCCGAGAAGCGGTGTTCGGCGCGGGAGAGGGTGCTGCCGGTGGGTGCGGTGCAGGTGTAGCGGGTCCGGTCGGCCGGCAGCACGGGCAGGACCGCGGCCGTCAGGGCGGTGGTGGTCGCACCGAACTCCAGGACGCGCAGCGGACGGTCAGCGGGCCAGCGGGCGACGATGTCACCGAGCAGGGCCTGCACGGCACGGTGGGCGAAGCGGTGGGCGGGACCGGACTCGTGGAGTTGCTCGTAGGCACTGTCCCCGGTCGGCAGGAGTTCACGTGCGTCGGCGTGTCCCCGCACCACGTCGGGCAGCCGGCGCAGATGCCGGTTGAGGAGCAGCGTCTCGGCGCCGTACGCGGGATGGTCCTCGACCAGGCCGCGCAGCATGGCCTCGGCGTGGGTCTCCACGCCGGTCAGCCGCCAGGTCTCCCCCGCTGGCCCGGCGAGACCGTGCTCGGCCAGCAGGGGCAGCATCAGCCGAGCGAGCCGCCGGTGCCGCGGCTGGAGGCCCCCGGCCACCAGGTCGTCCATCGAGAATGGGGCCGCCGGGTCGGCGAGAAGACCGCGCAGCGTCCCGGCCCAGCAATGGGCGCCGGCCTGCTCGGCGGCTGCGGTGAACCGACGGTGGCCGCCGTCGTCCAGGGCAGTGCGGGCGGCGGCGATGCGCGGCTCGGCCGCGGATGCCACCTCGGTGGGCGTGGGAAGCGGGGAGGGCGGGGCGGCGGCGTCCGGGTGGGGGGCGGCCCTCAGGACGGTGCGCTGGACGGTCAGCGGGGTGTGTTCGGTCAGGTGTGCCCGGCGGGTGCGGCAGCCGTCGATCTCGACGGTGACCGTGCCGTCGGGGTCGGCGTAGGTGATGTCCCAGCACATCTCGTTGGCACTGCGGCTGCGGCGGCGCAGATGTACGACGCCGGTGGGCGCGGGGGTGCGCCACACGCGTACGGCTCCGAACACGGTCGGGAGGAACGCGGCGGACTCCCCCGGCGCCTCGGCGAGGGCCACGGTGGCCTGCAACGGCGCGTCGATCAGGACCGGGTGGGCGGTGTAGGCGTCGGCGGGGTGCTCCAGCCGGTAGCTGACCAATGCCTCTCCGTCGCCGGTGTCGACGCGGTCGATGAGCTGGAAGCCCGGCCCGCAGTGCAGACCGATGCCGTGGCACATGCGGTAGAAGCCCGGGCCGTCGACGCTCCGGTCGCAGCGTGCCCGGAGCGCGCCGACGTCGAGCGGGGCCGGTGCCGTGCCGAGCAGGCTGCGGACCTGTGCGCGTACCACGGGCAGGCACTCACCGCCGTGTTCCTCACGAACGCTGATGGTCACGGCGCCGTCGTCGGGGGTGACCGCGGTCTGCAGGGCGACCGGCGTCGGGTCCGGCCACCGCAGGGACAGCGGACGGCCGATCTCCAGGTGCCGTACCTCGACCGGGCGGTCCATGGCCCGGCGACCGGCACTCAGGGCCATCTCCACGTAGGCGGCGGCCGGCATGAGGACGTCGCTACCGATCCTGTGGTCGCCCAGCCAGGGCACCAGTTGCGGCTCGACGGTGCCGTGCCACACGGGGTGCGGGGCGGGCATCCGCTCGCCCACCAGCGGATGATCCAGCAGGCCGCTGCCGCTGGTGTGGGCGACCAGGTCGTGCGCGGTGCCGTGCCAGTGCCGTTCGTGCTGCCACGCGTAAGCGGGCAGGTCGACCACCCGGCCGGGGCGGGGGAAGTGGTGCCGCCAGTCGGTCGATGTGTCGGCGGCGAGTACGGCGGCGACGGCCGCCGCGGTCTCGCGGAGGCCGTCCCCGTCGCGGTGCAGGGTGGGGACGCAGATGGCGCCGGTGTGGCGCAGGTAGGGGCGCAGCACCGGGTGCGGTCCGATCTCGACCAGGACGCCGGCGTGCTCGGTGGCGAGGTGGGTGGCGGCCTCGGCGAACCGTACGGGCTCGCGGACGTTGCGCCACCAGTACGCGGCGTCGAGTTCGGGCCCGTCCAGCGGGGCACCGGCGACGGTAGAGACGAACGGGATGCGGGCCGGGGCGGGTTCGAGTCCGTCGAGGGCGTCGAGCAGTGGCTTCCTGATGGACTCCATGACCCGGCTGTGGAAGGCGTAGTCGAGGTCAAGTTCGCGGAAGAAGACGCCGCGACCCGTGAGTTCGGATCCCCAAGCCGCGAGCGCGTCGGCGTTCCCGGCGACGGTCACGTCCCGGTCGCTGTTGATTCCCGCGATCTCCAGTGCGCCGTCGTGGCGGAGCAGTTCCTCGCGTGCCTGTGCCTCGGACAGGCCGACGGCGGCCATCCGGCCCCGGCCCGCCGTGGTGCCCTGGGTGCGGCTGCGTTCGGCGATCACCAGCACGGCCTGTTCCAGGCTGAGGACCCCGGCGGCGAGGGCGGCGGCGACCTCGCCGACGCTGTGTCCGGTCACCGCCCGCGGGCGCACCCCGTGTGAGGCCAGCAGCGCGGTGAGGCCCACCTGCACGGCGAAGAGGGCGGGCTGGGCCACCTCGGTGCGCTGCCACTTCCGGGGGGACGGGTGGGCCAGTTCCTTCGCCACCGACCAACCCAGGTGGGGTGCGAGGGCCGCGTCGGCCTCCTGGACGGCCCCGCGGAAAACCGGGTCGCCCCGCAGCAGGTCGGCGGCCATGCCCGGCCACTGGGAGGCGTTGCCGGAGAACACGAACGCGATCCCGTCCCGCTCGCCGACGCGCACCATGGCCCCGCTCGCGGGTTCCGCGGCCGTCAGCCGGTCCAACTGCCGGGCGGCATCTTGCGGGTCGGTGGCCAGTACGGCGGCACGGTGCGGGTGCGCGGTGCGCCGTACGGTGCTGGTGTGGGCCACGTCGTAGAAGTCCGCCGGCTCGGCGTTCCGCAGCCGCTCTGCCATACGGGCGGTCATCTGCTTCAGCGCCTTGCCGGACCGGGCGGAGACGACGAGTGGCAGTGGGCGCTCGTCCGGCACCGGGTTCGGCTCGGGCTGCCGCGCGGCGGGCGGCTGAACGACGACGGCGTGGGCGTTGGCTCCGCCGAAGCCGAAGGCGCTCACTCCGACGGCCGCCCTCTCCCCGGGGTCCAGCGGGACGGGGTTGACGGCGGGGGCCAGTCCCAAGGCGTCGAAGTCGATGCGGGGGTTGAGGGGAAGGGCGTGCAGGGACGCCGGCACCATCCGGTGGCGCAGGACCAGGATCGCCTTGAGCAGGCCGGCCATTCCGGCGGCGGGTTCCAGGTGGCCGATGTTCGTCTTCACCGAGCCGATCGGCAGTGGTCCGCGGCTGCGGCGCCGGCCCAGAGCCTGGCCGATGGCCTCGGCCTCCGCCGGGTCACCGGCCTGGGTGCCGGTGCCATGGGCCTCGAAGTACACCAGGTCGTCCGCGTCGATCCCGGCCTCCGCGTAGACCGTGTGCAGCAGCGCCTCCTGGGTCTCGGCGCTGGGCACGATCATTCCGGTGCTGCGGCCGTCGGTGTTGTTGCCGGTGGCGGCCAGTACGGCGTGGACGCGGTCGCCGTCCGCCACCGCGTCCGCGAGGCGCTTGAGGACAAGCACCGCGCCGCCCTCCGCGCGGACGAACCCGTCGGCGTCGGCGGAGAACGCCGCGCAGCGTCCGCGACGCGACAGCATGCCCGCGTAGGAGAATCCGGCAAAGGAGTAGGGGTTGGACAGCACGTTGACGCCGCCGACCAGGGCGACGCGGCCCGGGCCCTCGCGCAGAGTGCGGCAGGCCCGGTCCAGGGCGACCAGGGCGGAGGAGCAGGCCGTGTCCACGGCCATGCTCGGCCCACGCAGGTCGAAGGCGTACGACATCCGGTTCGCCGTGATGGACAGGGTGGCGCCGGGCATGGTGTGCGGGCTCGTGTGGTCCTGCATCATGGACAGGTTCACGCCGTACCCGGGGTCGGAGACGCCCACGTACACGCACGTGTCCGACCCGGCCAGTGACTCGGCGGGGATGGCGGCGTCGTCCATTGCCTCGGCGGTCATCTCCAGCAGCAGCCGCTGTTGCGGGTCGATGTGCCGGGCCTCCGCGGGTGAGATACCGAAGTAGGCGGCGTCGAACGAGGCGACGTCCTCAAGAAAACCGCCGGCGGCAGTGTAGCTGCGGCCTGGCCGCACGCCGCCCGGGTCGACGGTCCGGTCGCGGGGCAGCCGGTCGGCGGGCATTTCACCGACCATGTCACGCCCGTCGCGCAGCACGGCCCACAGGCCGTCCAGATCGGTGATGCCTCCGGGAAGCCGGCACCCCACGCCCACCACCGCCACGGCCCGTTCAAGCTGCTGCATCGCCAAGTCTCCGCCCCTTCGCGCCAATCACTGGCCTTCGTGCGGATTGAAGAGGATGAAGCGGGCGCGGAGTGGAAGAATCCTGGATACAGCACTCGTTATAGTGAATATCATTACACGTACGCCATGACGGTTTCGCACCGGTTACGGTGACCCGGTGCCCGAAGCCATCCGTGCCCGTATCGCCGCCGTCTCCACTCATCTTCCTTCTCGTTACCGGACCTTGGACGAAATCCGCGTCAAGATCACCGAGACGGGTGGCTACGCCCCGCCGCCCGGTCTGCTGGAGGATCTCACCGGTGTGCGCGGGGTCCATGTCCACGAGGACGGCGAGAACGCCTCCGACCTCGCCGTGGCCGCCGCCCGCAGCGCGCTCGACGCAGCCGGTCTGAAGATCGGCGACGTGGACCTGCTGCTGTTCGCCGCGACCTCGCAGGACCTGATCGAACCCGCGACCGCTCACCTCGTGGCCACCAAACTGGGCGCCTCCTGCCCGGTGTTCGACGTCAAGAACGCCTGCAACAGCTTCCTCAACGGCATGGAGGTGGCCGCGTCGTTTATCGAGACCGGCCGCTACGGCACGGTCCTCATCGCCTGCGGTGAACCCTCCACCCTGGCCACCCGCTGGCACGTCCCCCACCGAGAGGACCTGCTCAGGGCCCTGCCCGGCTACACAGCCTCCGACGCCGGTGCAGCGATGGTGCTCACCGCCGGCCCCGCGGGTGACGGCGATCCCGGCATCCTGTCCCTCCGGTTCGTCAGCAACTCCCCCGCCTGGGAGGCCTGCACGGTGGCCGGCGGCGGAAGCATGCACCACCTCTCCGTCCACGACGACCACACCACCCTGCGCCTGAACGGGGACCTGCGACAGAGCGCGCTCGACGTGCTTCCCCGGATCATGGACACCGTCGGGGACGAACTCCGGGCCGCGCAGTCCGGCGCCTTCTCCTTCATCGCCTTCCATCAAATCGCCATGCCGCAGTACCGCGAGGTGATCGACATCTTCTCCCTGCCCGAGGACCGGTGCATGCCCGCGGTGGCCGAGCACGGGAACTGCGCGGCGGCCTCCCTGCCCCTGCAACTGGCCAAGGCGCGAGAGGCCGACCGCATCGAGAGCGGGGATCTGGTGGCGATGATCGGTCTGGCCAGTGGTTTCAGCTTCGGTCTGGCGCTCGTCCGGTGGTGACCGCACGAGCCGGGCACACCCCGGCACCGGATTCCGCCGCCCTGGAACGGCTGATGCCGGGCTATCCCGCGCCCCGGCACTGGCGGCGGGTGCCGGTCACCGGCCAGCACTACCTCGACCTCGGCTCCGGCCGGCCGGTGCTGTTCCTGCACGGCAACCCGTCGTGGAGCTACATCTGGCGCAAGCTGCTGCACCGGCTCGCCCCGCACGCCCGCTGTCTGGCCCCCGACCTGCCGGGTTTCGGGCTGTCCCGGCACCTGCGGCCGGCGGACGGGGTGCCCGACCCCTACGAGGCTCAGTTGGAAGGCCTGGACAGCCTCCACCGTCACCTGGTGCGGAACGAGGGCCTGCCCGAGCGGGGCTGGACGTTCGTCCTGCACGACTGGGGCGGCCCGCTCGGAACCGCCTGGGCGCTGCGCAACCCGGGCGTCGTGGACCGGCTGGTCGTCTGCAACACCGTGGCCTTCCCCTTCCCGGACGGTTTCCGGCTGCCGTTCTACCTGCGCTGGATCCGTGACCACCGGCCGGTCGCCGCGTTCGTCCACGCCACCAACGCCTTCGCCCGCGTCGCCGTACGAGCCGGAGTCCACCACCAACTGCTCCCAGCCGAACGGCGGGCCTACCTACGGCCCTACGCCCGCCGCGCGGAGCGCCGGGCGCTCACCGACGCCGTACGCGCGATCCCCCGCGGCCCCACAGCCCCCGCGTGGCACCTGCTCGAACCCCCCGGCACCGGGGCCGGCTTGGCGGACCTGCCCCTGCTCGTCGGGTGGGGCATGCGCGATCCCGTCTTTACTCCGGACCTGCTTCAGGAGTGGGCACGCCGGTGCCCGCAAGCCGTCATCCACCGCTTCCCCGGCGCCGGGCACTTCGTCATGGAGGACGCCGCGGCCGAACTGGGCGACCTCATCCGTGACTTCCTCCAGGGAGCCTCATGACCACGACCGCCGCGGACATCGCCGGGAGCCTGGCCGAGCGGCCCGACGCCATCGCCCTCATGGAAAGCGGTCAGGGAAGCTGGCGGACGACCCGTCGCGGCGAGCTGGTGCGCCACTGCCGCCGCATCGCCCAGGACCTGCGCGACGCGGGGGTCCGGCCCGGCCACAAGGCCGTCGTGATGACCCGCGATGCCCACGATCTCACCGCCGTCTCGTACGCACTGGTCCTTCTCGGCGCCGTACCCGTGCTGATCGAACCGCGCGCCGAGGTGGGCCGCTGCCTTCAGGACATCGCCCCGGACGTCTTCATCGGGGAGCCGCTGGCCCACCTCGGGCGCCGGGCGCTGGGGTGGGGCCGCCCCCACGTCCGGATTGCCCTGGTCACCGGTTCCGCGCCGCTCCCCGTGGGACGGCGACTGGTCACCCGGATGCCGGCCGGCGGTACCTCGCTCCCGCAGGTGCGTGAGACCGACGGCGACGAACCGGCCCTCATCGCCTTCACGTCCGGCTCCACGGGCCGGCCGAAGGGCGCGGAGTACCGCCACTCCACCCTGGCCGGGCAGCTCGACGCTCTGACGACACTGATGGACCCTCGGCCCGACGACGTGCTCCTCGCCGGATTCCTGCCGGTCGCGCTGCTCGGTCCGCTGCTGGGTCTGACCACCGTCGCCCCGGCGGTGAACCACCTGGCCCCGGCCCGTACCCCGCCAGAGGAAATCGTCGGGCCCCTTCGGGAACACCGGGCGAGCATCATCCTGGCCTCCCCCGCCGTCCTCACCCTGATCGCCCGTCACTGCGCGCGCCGCGGCATCGCCCTGCCCTCGGTCCGGCAGATCCTGTCCTTCGGAGCCCCGCTGCGCATCGGTCTCGCCGACGCCCTGCGCAAGGCTGTGCCGGACGACGCCGAGATCCTCAGCGTGTACGGCGCGACGGAGTGCCTGCCCGTGTCCGCGATCGGCGACCACGACCTGCGGGCCTCGCGCGCCGCGCCGCCCGCCGGGCACTCGGGCACCTGCCTGGGCCGGCCACTGCCCGGCATCCGCGCGCGGATCCTGGACGCCGACGCCACCGGGCTCGGCGAGATCGCCGTCACCGGCCCCACCGTCAGCCCCGCCTACCACGCCCGTCCCGACGCCGACGCCACCACCAAGAGCGACACCGACCAGGGCGTGCTGCACCGCACCGGGGACCTCGGCCGACTCGACGACGAGGACCGGCTGTGGTACCTGGGCCGCAAGGCCCACCTGATCACCGGCCCCGGCTTCACCCTGACCACCGAGGACATCGAGGCCGCGGCGGACACCGCCCCCGGCATCCGGCGCACCGCCCTCGTCGGCGTCGGCACGGCCGTGTGCCAACTGCCCGTGCTCTGCGTGGAACCCCTGCCCTCCACCCCACGAGCCTCCGCCCTGGAGGCTGTCCGCGCCGTTCTGAAGGACCACCCGGACGGGCACCGCGTCGGCGCCCTGCTGATCCGTACCGCCTTACCCACCGACCCCCGGCACAACTCCAAGATCGACCGCATGCGACTGGCCGGCTGGGCCGCCAAGCGCCTGCGCGGGAGGGATCGATGAAGGTACTGATCACCGGAGGAAGCGGCTTCCTGGGGCTGGAGATCTGCCGTCTGCTCCGCGCACGCGGCGACGTCGCCTCCTCCCTCAACCGGCGCCCGAGCAGCGCGCTGGAACGACTGGGCGTCCACCAGCACCTGGGCGACCTCTCCGATGCCGCCGCGGTCTCCCGTGCCGTCGCCGGGTGCGACGCCGTCATCCACAACGCCGCCCTCGCCGGCGTCAGCGGCCCTCCACGGCCCTACTGGGCCACCAACGTCGTCGGCACCCGCCATGTCATCGAGCAGTGCCGCGCCCACGGCGTGCGCACGCTCCTCTACACCTCGACCGCCAGCGTCGTCTTCCGGCCCGGCGGCCTGGAGGGTGTCACCGAGAGCCTTCCCATCGCTCCCCGTCACCTGGCCGCCTACCCCGCTACCAAGGCCCGCGCCGAGGCCCTGGTGCTGGCGGCCCACGGCCCGGAGCTGGCCACCGTCTCGCTGCGCCCGCACATCATCTGGGGGCCCGGCGACCCCCATTTCGCCCCCGCTCTCGCGCGCACCGTGCGAGCCGGCCGCCTGCTGATGCCCGGTGACGGCAGCAACCTCGTCGACACCACCCATGTCCGTACCGCCGCCCACGCGCATCTGCTCTCCCTGGACAGCCTGCGGCAGTCGCCGGAGACGGCGGGCGGCCGCGCCTACTTCATCGGTCAGGGCGACCCGCGTCCGCTGCGCGAGATCACCCTGCACTTCCTGCGGGCCGCTGGCATCGACGCCCGCTGGTGCGCCGTACCGCCCCGGCTCGCCACCGTCGGAGCCGCGGTCAGCGACACGCTGCTGCGCGCGGCACGCAGTACCCGCACCCACGCCCTGAGCCGCTTCCTCGTCGCAGAGCTGCTGCATCCGCACCACTTCGACCTCACCGCGGCCCGCCGCGACCTGGGCTTCGCACCGCCGGTCGGATTCGACGCCGGTATCGCGGAACTCACCCGCTCCACCCCGAACGACAACGAGGAGACACCGTGCCAGACACCTACGACACCATCCGCTCCATTCTGAACAGCGCCTTCCGCATCCCCCAGGACGAGATCCGGCCCGACCTCACGCTGGGGCAACTGGACCTGGACTCCCTGGCCCTGACGGAGCTGGTGCTCATCGTGCACGAGCACTTCGGGGTGAAGCTCGACAGCGCGTACGCCTCCCGGAGCACGACCGTCGCGCAGGTCGTCGACCACCTCGACGCGTTGCGCACGGGTGACACCGGGGCGGTGGCCCCCTCGTGACCGAGCCCGTCGCCGTCACCGGCCTCGGCCTGATCACCCCTGCCGGGGAGAACACCGGCGCCACCTGGGACACGGTCCGCCGCGGTGCGGGCACCGCGGCCGCGCACGATCCGGCGCTGGCCGGGCTTCCCGTCGACTTCTCCTGCCGCGTCCCGCTGCGCCGCGCCGACCTGGACCGGCGCGTCGGCCGCACCGCCTGGCGCCTGTCACACAACGCCGTGCTGGCGGTGCTCGCCGCCCGCGAGGCGGTGCACGACGCCGGCCTCGACGCCCGGACGTGGGACGGCGACCGGGTCGCCGTCGTCATCGGCTGCGGGTTGGGAGCGGACGCGGTGCGCGAGGAACAGGCCAGGCGGCTGGCAGAACGGGGCGCCGACATGGTCTCCGCGCTCACCATTCCCCAGATCATCCCGAACATGGCGGCAGGGGAGGTCTCCATCGACCTCGGGGCCCGCGGCCCCGGCCTCGCCCCGGCCACCGCCTGTGCCTCCGGCGCCACCGCCGTCGCCGTCGCCCGCGACCTCCTCGCCGCCGGCCAGTGCGACATCGCGGTGGCCGGAGCCACCGAAGCCGCCATCACCCCGCTGGTGACCACGGGCTTCTGGCGCGCCGGCGCGCTGTCCCGGCGCACCGACGCGGTCACCCGCGCGTCCCGGCCCTTCGCCGCCGACCGTGACGGCTTCGTCATGGCGGAAGGCGCCGGCGTCCTCGTACTGGAGCGGACCGCGGACGCGGCCACCCGTGGTGCCCGTGTCCGCGCCCTGTTGGTGGGCTGCGGCAGCACCTCGGACGCCCACCATCCCACCGCACCCGCCCCGGACAGCCGGGGCGCGGAGGCTGCCCTGCGCACCGCCCTGGCGGACGCGGGTCTGGCTCCGCACGACGTCGACCACGTCAACGCCCACGGCACCTCCACGGCGGCCAACGACGCCGCCGAATCGGCACTGATCGCCCGGGTACTGCCGCACCGCCCCAGTGTCACCGCACCCAAGGGCGTACTCGGCCACAGCCTGGGCGCGGCGGGCGCCGTGGAGGCGGCACTGACCGTGCTCACCCTTCAGCACAGTACGGTGCCCCCGGTCGCGAACCTGGACGCCCCGGCTCCGGGGTTCGACATCGACTGCGTCACCAAGGAGCCACGCCGACAGGACGTCCGTATCGCCGTCAGCCACTCCTTCGGCTTCGGCGGACACAACGTCGTCCTTGCTCTGGCCAGGGCCTCCTGACCGGGTCGGCGGCCCGATAGGAGCGGCTGGGCGGCGCGGGGCACGACGGGCCCGCGTCGGTTCAGCGGGAGTCCGGGGCAGCTGTCGGGCGGCAAGCCGCCGCGTCGACCACGACGTCGCCGCCGGTGCATCAGTCCCGTCCGCCGTCCCAGCGCTGCGAACTCGGCCAGCGCGCCGACTGCTGAACGGCCTGCCCGTCGAAATCTCCAGTCGGCTCCGCTCCGATCGCGTGATGCGCCGGCCGACACCACCGCGGGTCTACAACCCCAAAGGGGGCGACCGCCCAAGCATGGCGGCGAGTTCGTCTTCGGAGACTCCAGCACCTGGAGCACCGAACAGACTGCGACGACCACGGACACCCGGCTCGATGGGAAGGCGACCGCGCAGGCGTGGGACCGGTTGCACCGGCGGTCGACCCGGCGGGCGGCCTGGCTCGACCACGACGGCCCGCTGCCCATCATCGAGGGCACCGTCGTCCGGCTGATCGTGCAGAAGCTGCCCAGCGGCGGGGTGAACAAGCCGGTCTGGCTGGAGTGGTCGGGCACCGGCGCGTCCGAGGCGGACGCCGACCGCTGCTGGCAGTCCTTCCTGCGGCGATTCGACATCGAACGCACGTTCCGCCTCTTCAAGCAGGCGCTCGGCCGGATCAAGCCCCGGCTTCGCAGCTCCGAGGCGGCCGGCCGGTGGACCTGGCTGGTGATCGCCGCCCATGCGCAGCTCCGGTTCGCCCGCCCGCTGGCCACGGACCTGTGGCGGCCTGGGAGAAACCGACGGAGCCCAACAAAACTGACACCCGCCCTCCTCCGCAGACGCCCCTATAACGCGGGGGTTCGGGAAACCGGTCTGACCAGGTTGAAGACCTCGCGGGCGGCATACCGCTTGAGGCATCGGATGATCTCGCGTCGGGTCTTGCCCTCCTGAGTGCGGCGTTCGTAGTACGCCCGGGTGCGCGGGTCGTGGCGCAGGCGGGTGAACACGATGCGGTGCAGGGCCGCGTTGGCCTGTCGGTCGCCGCCGTAGTTGAGCCGGCGCGTGCTCCGCCGGCCCGAGGAGTACTCGATGGGGCTGACTCCGCAAAGGGCAGCAAAGGACGCCTCGGTGTTCAGCCGTTCGGGATTGTCCCCCATGGTGATCAGGAGAGTGACGGCGCTGTCCGGACCGATGCCCACCGGTACGAGCAGCTGTGGGGCGTGACGTTCGACGAGCCGGGTCAGTCGCTGGTTCAGCTCATTGATCTGCCCGGTGAGCTGTTCGATGCGCTCGGCGAGCATGCGCAACGTCAGGTGGGTGGCCTGGGCCGCCGCGTCCTCGTCTCCCCCGCCATCGGGTGGGCTGAGGGTCGCGCAGGTGCGGAACAGCTCGGCGTTGCCCAGGCTCGACAACCGTTCCCGCAGGGCGGGGTCGGCGATGACCAGGACGGCCTTGAGCTGGTTGATCGCCTGGGTGCGGGCCTTGACCGCGGAGTCCTTGACGAGCTTGAACATCCGGGCGCTGCGCACCGGACCGCCGCCGGACTTGGCCCGCGCCGGACGCGGCCACTGAGCACGGCCCGCGCGGCGGCCTGGGCGTCGAGCGGGTCCGACTTCCCGAGCAGCCGGCGGGCCGAGCGGTCGGGTCGGTTCACCTCGTACACCTGGATCTGCTGCGCCAAAAGGTAGCGGGACAGGCCCGAGCCGAAGGTGCCGGTGCCCTCCACCCCGGCCCGGCGCACCGTACCCCGCTTGCGGGCCCACACAAGCAGCTGCCGGCAGCCGGCCGCCGTCGCCGGAAAGGACTCGGTCCCCAAGATCTTCCCGAGCGGGGAGATCACGGCGGCGACATGGACTTCGCCGTGCGTGTCCACGCCCAGGACGACCTCGCGCCGAACGGGCGGATCCGTGCTCGAGGAGGTGCTGCAATGTCGGGTCTTCATGGTGGTCGGCCTCCCACGTGATGACGTGCTGGCTGGGTGGATGGCACCGGCCTGCTCGGGCGGTCTGAACCGTGATGGCGCCGGAAACTCGGCAAGGCCCCTATTGGGACACGCCTTGTGGCTCGGTGACAGCAGAAAACATCCCGCAACGACAGTCGACAAGCCTGTGACTGGACACTTCGGTCATAGATCTCACGAGTCAGACCCCGTCCGGGACGGCATCGCGCAACCGTCCCATCGAACCCGGCACACCGGCACGTCCCGACCACAGCCGGACGGCTTCGCCCGAACCAGTGCCCAACCTGGCCCGGACGGGCTGACAAGAAATTCACTCTTCGTTCACTCGTGACCGGCATTGGCAGACAGCCGTGTGGCCCTCCTTACCAGCTGTCCTTCGTTGACCATGACACGAACGACCTCGGGTCCCCTATTGGTAAGCGGCTGTCCATAAGTCCTGTAACTGCTACGTGAGATCCTCGCCGGCTTTGCCTGGGCTCCGTCCACGGCGATGAGTGATAGGGCCCGCACTCGGGAATCGTCACTCCCGACGCGAGGGTGCGTGTCCGCTACCGGTTGGCAGGCGGTGGCGCGGTCACTCGGGTCGAGCTGCTCCAGCGGGTGGCCCATGAGTATCTCACCGCGGCCAAGCGTACCCGGGCCGTCCACCTGGGCCGACGGACACCGTGTCGCTCGCCCGTCAGCAATTGCTCCATCGGATGAACAGCACGAACGTCTGCTTGATCGACGTCCGCCCCGCAGAGGATCGTGCCGTCGGCCATATCCCCGGAGCTTGCTCGCTGTCATTGGACGAACTTAACTGGCATTCGGACGAGTTGCCCGAAAGACGTACGCCGTCGCCTGCGGCCGCAGCCTCAACTGCCTGTTCACTCACGAGGCCGTCCGTCTGCTCACCATCCACCGTCTGCATCACCGAGTTCAGAGCGGATGACTGGCGGATCCGCCGCTGGGCCGACCGGCACCAGGGCGAACTCCGCCTCGCGGGGGCACGCACCCGGGCCTCCGCTGTACTCGTCCTGCGGTTGGGACCCTCCTCCTGAGGCGGGTAATCGCAGTAGCACGTCGGTGCGACGGCACTGAACGGCCAGCGGGTCGGCCATCGATCCCTCAGTCGTGACAGACAGGTGTATCGCCTGCCCGAGGCCGGGGAAAAGGTTCCACTCAAGCAGCCCGTTCTTCCGTTTCCGGTCCGCTGCCTTTCCTTGGCTCACCGTCAAGAGTCCGTTCACCCACGCCACCTCGCGCTCTGGATCACCTTCGCGCCAAAACGCGCGGCCAAGCGGAGCTCTCCGTCCGCTCAGCCTGCAATCTCATGGCCAGGGCGAGTGGGGACTCCGTCGCGTTTCGGCCCCGCTTTCCACGGCACGTTAGTTCGAGATTTTTCTGATCATGCATCACCGCGACCTCTCTTCACTCCTGACCCACAGGTGATGCACTGTGCGCACACAAGCGCGAAGACTTGTCACGGTCGTTCTGGCCCTGGCTCTGCTGGCACTAGCGGGGGTCGCCCCCTCCTGGGCGTCGCCCGTGGACCGTCCCCACTCCGCGGTCACCGCGGCCATCACACACGCGCAGGCCCGGACAGCCGCCGACCTGCCCAAGCCCCCCAAAGCCATGACGCTGGCCGAGCGCCGCAAGCAGGTCGACGAGGACCGGCACGAACGGTCGCCGATGCGCGACTACATGAACGCGCCGGGGCGGATGTCCAAGGGGAAGCCCCACAGCCGACCGGACACAAACCGCGTCGAACGTGGGCCCGCCGCCGAGTCGAAGGTGGCTTTGCAGCCTCTCGCGGCGGCGGCCGAGAACCCGACGTGGGTGTCGTCCTGGGCCACCGCGTATCCGGGGATGCTGTCGATCGGCGGGCAGGTGAAGTTGCCCAAGCGGGGAGATTCGTATACCGGGATGTGGCTGTACGTCCTGGACGAGGGCGGCTCCCCCGTCGTGCAGCAGGAGATCAAGAAGTCCACGGACGATCCCAGCGGCGACACCCCGGACACCGGGGCCTGGTGCTACGACTGGTGGGCGAGCAACTCCTATCCCACGGACCAGTGTTTCTGGTGGGCCGGCAGCGCGCTGGGCGGAATTCTCGAGGACGGCAAGGAGTACTATGCCTGGGTCTTCCTCAACAGCGCCGACGGGACGTCGAGCCCCGGCGGGACCACCTCGCCGCTGGTGGAGGCGTTCTACACTCCGGTGATCCCCGGTGC
The DNA here is from genome assembly GCF_042749965.1 of Streptomyces sp. NPDC059454. Classification (NCBI taxonomy): domain Bacteria; kingdom Bacillati; phylum Actinomycetota; class Actinomycetes; order Kitasatosporales; family Streptomycetaceae; genus Streptomyces; species Streptomyces sp. NPDC059454. The sequence goes on from NZ_JBHYVC010000005.1 coordinate 147,237, forward strand.
GCAGGCGGGAATCTGTACCTGCTACGCACAGGCGCACCGCGCCGACCCGGTCAACACGGCCACCGGCATGTTCTTCGAACAGCTCACCGACGCCTCGCTGGTGAGCCCCGGGGTGCCGCTGACCCTGGAGCGCACCTACCGCTCCGACTCGAGTGCCGTCGGTCTGTTGGGGCGCGGCTGGGCGACGCCGTTCGACGCCAAGCTGACCGCGGCGACGGGGAAGGTGACGTACCGGACGGACGACGGGGCGTCGTTCGTCTTCACACAGAACAGTGACGGCACGTACGCCGCTCCGGCCGGGTCGGCGGCCAAGCTGGTCAAGGACACAAGCACTTATACGATCACCACGCCGGACCACACCAAGCGGACGTTCAACAGCAGCGGTCGGCTCACATCCGTGGTCGACAGAGCCGGCAAGGGACTGACCCTGACGTACCCGTCCGGCACGCTCGCCTCCGTCAAGGACGCCGCCGGCCGCACCACCACGTTCACGCCCGGTGCCGACGGACTGCTGTCCAAGGTGGGCCTGCCGGACGGCACTTCAGTCTCGTACGGCTACACCGGAGGCCTGCTGACCTCGGTCACCGACCCGGCCGGCAGGACATCCTCGTACACCTACGACACGAACAAGCGGCTCTCCTCCTACACCGACCCGGCGGGCGGCAAGGTCACCAACGTCTACGACTCCACGGGCCGCATCAAGTCCCAGACCGACCAGAACGGCAAGACCACCACGTTCACCTGGGACGGCAGGAGCGAGTCGCACACCACCGCGCCCGACAGCGGCGTGTGGACCGATGTGTACGCCGGCAACGTCCTGATGGAGACGATCGACCCGTACGGCAAGAGCATCACCTACGACTACGACCGTCACCTGCGGCCCGTCGCCATCACCGACCAGCGCGGCAACACCACGGAGATGACGTACGACAGCGCCGGGCGGATGCTCACCCGCAGCGCCCCCTCGGCCCTCGGCTACACGGAAAGCTGGACCTACGACAGCGCGGGCAATCTCACCAGCCACACCGACGGCCGCAAGAACAAGACGACGTACACCTACAACACGTCGAACCAGCTGACGTCGGCCACGGACCCGCTGGGCGGCAAGACCGGCTACACGTACACCGCGCTCGGCTCGCTGGAGACCGTGACGACGCCACGTGGCAAGGTCACCATCTACGGCTACGACACGGCCGGCAACCGGACCTCGGTCACCACGCCGCTGGGTGAGAAGACGACGTTCACCTACGACAAGGCCGGCCGGATCCTGACGAAGACGGACCCGCGCGGCAACGTCACCGGCGCCGACCCGGCCGACCACACCACGAGCTACGCCTATGACGGCCGCGGGCTCCTCAGCTCGGCCACCGACCCTCTGGGCCGCACCACGACCTACGAGTACAACGGCGCCGAGCAGATGACGTCCGCGCGGAACCCGGCGGGCAACACCACCACGTTCGCCTACGACGACGCAGGGCACCTGACCCGGACCACCGACCCGTCCGGCAACTTCGTCACCCGCACCTACGACGCGAGCGGACGCCTGGCCTCCGAGACCGACGCGACCGGCGGCAAGATCACCTACACCTACGACAAGGTGGGCCGCCTGCTGAGCAGCGTCTCGCCGCGCGGCAACGTCTCCGGCGCCGACCCGGCCGCCTACACCACGAGTTACGCCTACGACGCGGCAGGCAACACCACGAAGGTCACCGGCCCGACCGGCGCGTCGACCAACACGACCTACGACGCGATCAACCGGCCCCTCGTGGTCACCGACCCCCTGGGCCACACCACCGGCTACACCTACGACGCGAACGACAACGTCACCAAGGTCACCGACGCCGCAGGCGAGACGGTCACCTCCGTCTACGACAAGAACAACCGGCTGACCAGCAGCACCAATCAGCTGGGCAAGACCACCACCAACGCCTACGACGCCGACGGCAACCTGCTCAGCCGCACCTCCCCGCTCGGCCACAAGGAGAGCTGGACCTACGACGCCGACGGCCGCCAAGCCACCGCCGTCGACCCGCGAGGCAACGCCGCCGGCGCCGACCCCGCCCCGTACACGACCACCTACGGCTACGACCCGGCCGGAAACCCGACCACGGTCACCGACCCGCTGGGCGGCGTGACCACCACCGCCTACGACGCGGTGAACAACGTGGTCAAACAGACGGACGCCGACAAGCGCGCCACCGTCTACGGCTACGACAACCTCGACCGGCTGACCGAGGTCACCGCTGCGGACGGTGCGGTCACCACGTACGGCTATGACAAGGCCGGCAACGTCAGCGAGCGCACCGACGCCAACGGCCACATCACCACGTACGGCTACGACGCGGCCCGCCGCCCCACCTCGGTCACCGACCCGCTGAAGCGGGAGACCACCTACGCCTACGACGCCGCCGGCAACCTCACCAAAAAGACCACGCCCCGCGGATCCACCGGCTACATCTACGACCCGCGCGGCCTGCTCACCAAGGTCGACCACTCCGACTCCACCCCCGACGCGACGTTCGGCTACGACGACGCCGGACAGCTGACCGCCCGCGCCAATTCGAAGATCTCCGAGGACTTCGTCTACGACGCGGTCGGCAACCTCACCAAGACCCGCGGCTTCGCCTACACCTACGACGCCGCCGGGCAGATGCTCACCCGCAAGTACTCCGACGGCAACACGATCACCTACACCTACGACAACGACGGCCGCACCGCCACGATGCTGGCCGACGGCAAGACCACCACCTACACCTGGGACCCGGCCGGCAACCTCACCAGGTCCGCGCTGCCCAACACCGAGACCGAGGACCGCACATACGACCGGGCCGGCCGCCTCACCGCCGTCACCTCCGCCAAGGCCGGCACCACGGTCACCAAGACCGCGCACTCCCTCTCCCCCGCGGGCCTGCCCACCCACGTCGACATCACCCGCGCCAACGTCGGCACGACCGGCTACGACCTCACCTACGACACCGCAGGCCGCCTCACCTCCGGCTGCTTCCCCCAGCCCTGGGTCGCCGGCTGCGCCGCGAGCCGCGCCACGTCCTACACCTACGACAAGGTCGGCAACCGCCTGACCTCCACCCTCGGCACCACCTCCACCAGCTACGCCTACGACGCGGCCGACCAGCTCACCTCCACCACCACCGGCACCACGACCACCGCCTACGACTACGACGCCGAAGGCAACCAGACCAAGAAGGGCGCCGACACCTACACCTACGACCTGGCCGGGCAGATCTCCGCCGCCACCGTCGGCGGCACCGCCTACACCTACGACCACGATGCCAGCGGCAACCAGGTCGCCACCCTCAAGGACGGCGCGGTCACCCACCGCACCCAGTGGGACCCCAACGCCCCGCTGCCGATCCTGGCCACCGAGTACGACAGCGCCTGGACCATCAAGCAGTCCTTCCGCTACGACCCCCTCGGCCAGCCCACCTCCGTCAAGACCGGCACAGGTGCGCTCTTCTACTACCACCACGACACCCAGGGCTCACCAGTCGACGTCACGGGCAGCACCGGCACCCTCTACCAGCGCTGGGCCTACGACCCGTTCGGCACCCGGGTCCTGGGCACCACCACCGGCGGCGCCCCCGCAAGCCCTCCCTCCTACACCGGCGCCCGCTACGAAACCACCACCGGCAACCTCGACCTGCACGCCCGCCAGTACAACACCACCACCGGCCGCTTCACCCGACCCGACCCCGCCACCCGCGCCCAGACCACGCCGTACATATCGCCCTACGCCTACGCCGACAACGTCCCCACCCTCCTGACCGACCCCAGCGGACTGACCCCCGACGACCCGAACAACGACAGCGTCGACAGCCTCGGCGAAGCAGCGGGCATCTTCGGTGACGCCTTCGTCGACGTCTTCAAGTCGCCCTTCGTCCTCGCCGGGGACCTGCACGACGCATTCACCGGCGAGAACGGCGGCGCCGGCGCCTTCGTCGACAAGTACCTCCCCGTCCGCCCCGCCTACCGCCTCTACCGCGCCGAATACATGCTCCGCCAGCAGGGCTGCGACGCCCTCGCCGACCTGTACGCCGAAACCGCCGAAGAACTGACCCAGCAGATCGCCCTCGTAGGCATCGGCGGCCTCACCGGCTGGCGACGACAAGCGGTCGAGCCAGAGACCTCGGTCCTGGGCGCCGAAGGACTGGGTAATCGCCTGGCCATACCGGGTACCAGGACGGCCACAGAGCTAAGGAACTCCCCAGGCGCTGTAACAGGTGGCGGGCGCCTGTCCGACATATCGGGCGGATGGCTCAAGGGGACTCATGGGAGTACAGGGAAAATCCCAGGACAGATCGGCCGACAGCTGCAAGGGAAATCCTTCAAGACATTCGGAGATTTTCGCGAAGCTTTCTGGAAAGCTGTTGCCAATGACCCAGGCCTGGCGGCAGGTTTCAGTAAAGCGAACAGGACACGCATGGCTGCGGGTAGAGCACCTTTTGTGACGAACCAGCAGGCCGTAGGGAAAAATAATAAGTACGTCCTGCACCACGTGACACCAATTCAACATGGCGGTGGTGTCTATGATCTGGATAACTTGATAGTTGTGACACCTCGGTATCATGCTGAGGTGCTGGACCCCGACTATCACCAGTGAGGTGTGGTGGACGTGCGTGACCTTACTCGCGATCAGCTCGTCGAGCTCGTTCGGAAAATCATGGTCGCAAATGGGACGGAGGAGGAAGACGATAAGCTCGTTGAGATTCTCGAAGCGAACGTACCTCATCCTCGCGTTCTCAATCTCATTTACCACCCCGATGCGGAAGGCTTTACAGACGATCTGACGGCAGAAGAGGTCGTGGACACTGCTTTGGCCTACACTCCTTTCGCTTTGTAAGGAGACGTGGTGTCCTGGATGGCCAGTCGGGGTACGCCAACCTCTCACCATGGCGAAACTTCTCCTCCTGAGGACAGACTGATGTTGGACATGGAAGAGGCGACGAGGCTGGCCGAGAAGTTCCTGGACGAGAAGGTCAGTCACGAGGGCATGGCCTTCGCGCTTGTCGAGGGAGAGCGCACCCAGGTGGGAAGCATCTTCTACTTCGACTGCCAATCGGTCGCCTACCTCCGTAGCGGAGACCTCCGGGACATGGCTGGTCGGCACGGGCTATGTCAGCGTCGCCGGGGAAACAGGAGAGTGCCGCATGCTGGGAGCGACCGAGTCCGCCCAGCTCGACCTCTTCTGACCTGTCCCGTCACGCCCTTTGGTGTGACCCGATGAGGAAACAGGCCGGTGGCATGCGGCGATATCCGGCACATGCCACCGGCCCGGTAGCGTCGCCTTTCCACAAGGCGCCGACCACGACCACGGGTCGGGGACGTTCTTCGGGTCGGGAAGCGCCCTGGTGCCGATGAGACGGATGGCAGACTCTGTACGGCCCGCTGGGCACAGCGACGGTTGCGAGACGGGTCCAAAACGCCGGGACGGTCACGTCCACGCGACTCACGCAACCTCGGGGGACAGGCAGTGTCGCCGACGCCCCTATAACGCGAGGGCGCGGGAAACCGGTCTGGCCAGGTTGAAGACCTCGCGGGCTGCGTATCGCTTGAGGCATCGGATGGTCTCACGGCGGGTCTTGCCCTCCTGGGTGTGGCGTTCGAAGTACGCCTGGGTGCGGGGGTCGTGGCGCAGCCGGGTGAAGACGATGCGGTGCAGGGCGGCATTCGCCTGGCGGTCGCCGCCATAGTTGAGCCGACGTGTGCGCCGCCGCCCCGACGAGTACTCGATGGGGCTGACTCCGCAAAGGGCTGCAAAGGACGCTTCGGTGTTCAGCCGCTCGGGATTGTCTCCCATAGTGATCAGGAGTGTGACGGCGCTGTCCGGACCGATGCCCACCGGTTCGAGCAGCTGTGGGGCGTGGTGTTCGACGAGCCGAAGCGCTGTCCCGTAAATGATCTACGACGTGCTCGTTGACCTGCCCGCTTCTTCGTTCCCCGGCGAGGGTGAGGTTGTGGAGGCGGGCGGTGCCGAGCATGGCGTGGTGGACGCCGTCGCCCTTGCGACGTCCTCTTCGCAATGCTCCGAGACGGCACCTTCTACCAGTCACCCACCCCGGCTACAGCTTGACGAAGCCCATAGAGGCACCTTTTCAGGGCCCGCATGTTCACCGAGTCGATCGCGCACCGCGACCAGTCCAGCTCGCCGCGGGAGCCGAGCTCGTCCAGGACCAGGCGGTGCGGCTTGGCCCACACCCGGGCCTTGGTCCACTCGGCAAACCGGCGGTGGGCCGTGGCCCCGGACGGCCCGAACGACGCGGCGGGCAGCTGCTGCCACGTGCACCCGGAGGTCGCCACGAACACGATCGCGGCCAACACCTCACGGTCGCCGTGGCGATGCCGGCCACCACCCTGCGGCCGCGAAGGCGCCTCCGGCACCACCCGCTGGAACAGCTCCCACAACTCATCCGGCATCAGCCGCTCAACGATCCCTGCCACGACCCACAGCCTACCGAGCCAATTGAGATGGCTTCTAACTATCCGGCCACTCGAACAACCCATTTCCGCAGGCGAAGCAGGTCGTTTCCGAGCGTGGTTCGGACAGTGTCCACCGCATCGCCACGCGCGAGCGTCGACGACGCGGTGGATGCACGACGGATCATCTACGGACCGGTTCCGGACACCGGATTCCTCGAATTTCCACAACCGGACAGCCACCTGCTCCGGGGGGCCGATCGCGCCTCCTGCTCCACCTGGCCCTCAGGCGGACTTTCTGCACTCTTTTCCGCCCTCCATCTTGCGTGCCGTGGAGGCCCACAACGACACACAACCCTGAGCTGCCCGGGAAAACACCGGACGGGCGTACTCAGGAACAGCCTGAAGGATCCTTCCCCATTCCTCGTCGTCCACGTCGTGCAGGCTGAGGAGCCGCAGGAGGAACCGGCCGTGCTCGCTGTAGCGCATCGCGGGGTCCGACTGGAGGGTGCGCATCGCCCGCCTCCAGTTCTCCGGCGCCTGACACGTATCCGCCGGGGGCTCCGGGCGCTCTTCACGGATCGCCGTGGTCGAGGCCAGGGTCTGCTGACGCAGCAATTGGCTTCGCACGGCCCGAACGGTCTCCGGGGAGATCCCAGAGGCGCGCGCCACCTGCCTGAGGGACTGCTCGGGATTGGCCCGGATGAGCTCCGCCGCACGTTGCCGCCCCGCGTAGGCGTTGAGCGGACGTACGCGGCCGTCCTGTCCCACCCGGCTCCCTTGCCCGTCGCCCTTCGCACGACGCAGGCTGCTCACGGTCTTGGGGCTGATTCCGGCGACCCGGGCGATGCGCCGGTCCGACCAGTCCGGGTGGAGGTCCATGATCCGCAGGCAGGCGGCCTTTCGCTCCTCAAGGGACAGCGGCAGTCCGTGCGAAACGTTCGACCGTACAGCAAGCACGAACGCTTCCGACTCGGTCCCCTTGAAGAGATGTGCTTTTATTGTTTCGCGACCACGCAACTTCGCCGCGCGGAGCCGATGCACACCGTCTATCAGCCGCATGGTCTCGGAATGAACAAGGATCGGTGGCAGCGACTCGAATATTTCGGCGAGCATCCGCACGTGCTCTGGATCCTCGCCACCGTCCCTGATGGAACCGCCTTCACGCACCTTGTCCAAGGACAAAGATATCGCTTCAGCTTCTAACATGCCTTCCATTACCGAATTCCCCCAGTTTTCCAGACTTCCATGGCCGGGTGAACGAGGAGCTAGAACGAGAGAATATTCTTCACGACGACAGGGTGCGGACAAATTGGGCTCCCATTCGCCACAGCTCAATCCGCAGGCGAGACTCGGCAATCAGCGTATAGCTGTAGATCGCACTTTAACAACAGGCACGCCCGTCCCACGACGCACCGAACCGGAACCGGACGCGGTCCCTCGGCCGGCGCCGACGCGGAGGCGCAGGGCGAGGTGCCACAAGGGCCTCGCGCCCCTGCGGCGGACGCCACAGCAATCCATGCCGGGCAGAAAGAGCCCCACTCCGCGGGCGCCCCGCGCGGACGGCGTCCGCGCCCCGGTCGGCACCGGCGTCCGAGGAGGCTCTCCGCGCGGCAAGCACCAAGGGACCGGACATCCGGGCGACCGGCGCCGACATGGGTCTGGTGGCCCGGGGCGCGCACAAAAGGGGACTGCGGTGCCGGCGCTCGGCACCTTCCCTCGACGGGCTGCCGCCGGGCGGGTCGTTCGCCGAGGAGTCCGGACCGTCAGCCGGGGAGCGGCCGGGACGCCACCGATTCTCCGGCCGGTACCGCTTCGCCGCTCTCGCCAGGGCAACGCACCCGTACCCGGCCGTTCCCACCCGGCCCGGGGACCGCCTCGGCCGGGCGGCACTGGAGGTGCCGTCAGGCGGGCCAGCCACGCCCCTCTCCCGTGAGCGGCGTACCAGGACGCGTCGCAACGGCCCGTCGTCAGTCGACCGGGGCGACTCGGATCAGGTTTCCGTCCGGGTCCGCGACGACGAACGTCCGCCCGAACATCTCGTCGCGCGGTTCGCTCACCACACGGACCCCCTTCGCCACCCACTGGTCGAACTGGCGTGTGATCGCGTCGGGCCCTCCGGGCAGCGCGACGCAGACCTCGCTGGTGCGTGGCACCGACGCGGACAGGTCGTCGAACTGCCCACTCCAGAGTGCGAGTTCCGATCCTCCACCGAGTGCGAAGGTGATGTATCCGGGGGTCTCGAAGCTCGGCTTGATCTCCAGAAGGTCTCCGTAGAAGCGGGCAGAAGCCGGGGCGTCGCTGACGTAGACGATGAACACGATGGAAGGCGCCATCGCACACTCCTTGGGTCGATTGCTCGGCGTGAGTATGCCTGTCAATCATGACGCTTTCCGTCATGTTTTGGGATCCTCGACGGCATGACACCCCATCGCTTCTTCTCCTTGCTGCTGGCGCTCCAGTCCCGGGAAACCACGACTGCCGCCGTGCTCGCGGCTCAGGTCGGCGTGTCGGTCCGCACCGTTCTGCGGGATCTCCAGTGGTTGGAGGAAGCGGGCTTTCCGCTGGTGATCCGCCGCGGACGCTGGGGCGGGGTGTCCCTCCTGCCGGGTGGCTGGTTCGACACGTCGGGGCTCACCCCGAACGAACGGGACCACCTCGCGCTCTACGGCCTCGACGACGCGCAGCGTGAGCAGCTGGGAGCCGTGTCCGACACCCGTCGAGCGCACCAGAAGGTGCGCTCGACGCTGCGCCCGCCGGACCCCGACCGATTGCCCCTGAGCACGGTCGTCGCCACTGACAACCGACCGTGGTTCTCCCCGCAGACCGAGGGCGTGCCTCCGGCCGCGCTGGTGGGTGACCTGCGGCGCGGTGTGCGGTTACGCATCTGTTACCGCCGGTCGGAGGAGGGTTCGGGCACCTGGCGGGTCGTCGACCCCTACGGACTGCTGGCCAAGGCGGGAAAGTGGTACCTCGTGGCGGATTCCGAAGGCCGCTCCCGCCTGCACGCGCTGGAACGACTCGTCGACTGGGAGCCGATGCGCACGGTGCGTCGGCTGCGTCCGGGCGCGACGCTGGAAAGCGTCGCGGCGGAGCTGACGGCGAGCTGGGAGAACTCCAAGACCTTGCAGATCCATGCTGAGCTCGCCTCGGACCAGGTCAGCCGGGCCAGGCGCATCTTCGGCAGGAGGCTGACCACCGGCGAAGCCGTGGGGGCGCACCGGGTGCGGATCACGGTCACCGGACGGGACGTGGAAGACGTCCGTCTGTTTCTCCAGTTCGGCGACAGCGTCACCGTGACCGACCCCCCGGAAGCCCGGGAGCGGATCCGGCAACTCGCCGCGGAGATCCTGCGGACGTATGCGTAGAAACCGCCGTCCGGCCGGCCCCGATGCCGCGGGTGTCCACGCCGTACCCGTGACAGGTGCGCCTTCATCACTATCCTTGACCTGTCCCCCCACGAGTCGTCGACTGCGCACCCGGTGAGTTCCGCGCCGTCACGCGCCAGGTGACGGACACCCGCGGCCCGGCGCGCGGAAACTTCGTCGCAGCGCGCGAGGAATCAGCGCGGCAGCGCACGGGCGCGGCGTCCACGTGCCCGGCCGGCTGCACAGCCTCTGGGCAGTGGCACCGAAACTGCCGGCCCCGGCAGAGGGCCGAGCCGCACCTGTGCCGGGCCCACCGTTGCGGGGAGTTCCCGGCGAGATGCCCTCGCCCCTCCCCCGGCACGCCCGGGTGATGACCGCGTCCCCGCGCCGGCGGTCCGTCCGGGCCGCCGGCGTGCGCCGCGGCAAGGACCGCCGCCGACCGGGTAAAGCGTTGTCCAAGTGTGGCCCGTTCTCAGTTGGACAACGGTCGCTCCCCCCTCTCAGGGCTGTGGCCGGCGGTCGTCCAGCCGCACCACTCGACAGCAATTCCTGCGCGCTGTAAAAATTCTCTCGGCTTGCCGCGCCGTCAGCGCAGCAACAAATAGCGGTAATCCTTCGACCGGAGCGACGACGTCTCGCAATCATCCGGGCCACTTTCACTTCCCCGGGCCGTCCCCACGGTTCGATCACTGAAATTACCGGAAGGCCCGGCCGGAAAGAAACGGGCAGGATGCCGCGTCGGACTCCACCTGATTAGACAACCGTGCCGCACTCGACCGTTCGCCCGTACCGAGCCTCTACTTGTGGGGATACATGCGCGCACTTTTCTTGCCTTTCACCGGTGTGGGACAGGCATTTCCCGTGGTTCCGCTCGCCTGGGCATTCCGCGGGGCGGGCCACGACGTTCTCGCCGCGACCACGGGAGACGGCCTGTCGATCAGCGAGGCCGGCCTTCCGGTGGTCGACCTTGCGCCCGGCCGCGACTCGCTCTCCTTCTACGTCGAGGCCGCCGAACGCCGGCCCGACCTTGCCGCGTTGCAGCGGCCGGGCGGAGAAGTACGTGGGCTGGAAGAATCCGCGGACCTCTACGCCGAGGTCACCGGCACCGTAGTGGAGCAGACGGTGGCGCTGGCCCGTTCCTGGGCGCCCGACCTCGTCGTCGCACCGGCGAACAATGCCGCAGCACTCGTCGCCGCCTCAGCTCTGCGCGTGCCGGCCTTCTCCCTGGGCGTCGGACTCGGCCGGACGACCGGGCTCGCCCAGATGATGCACGCCCGGCTGCGGTCGGTGTTCGCGGAACAGGGGGCGGACGGCCTTCCGGCTCTGCTGCATCTGGATGTGGCGCCCCCGAGCATGCTCGACGGCCCGCCCGACGGGCATGCGATGCGTTACGTGACCTACAGCGGCGGCAGTGTCCTGCCCCCGTGGCTGCGCGAGCCGGAGCGCGACCGTCCGCGGGTGGCGATCACCCTGGGCACCGTGTCGGTCAGGACGGGCGGCCTTGAGGCGTTGCGCGCTCTTCTCGCGTCCGCCGCGGACGTCGAAGCGGAATTCGTCCTGGCGCTGGGCCATGTCGACCTGAGCGAACTGGGGGAGGTGCCCTCCAACGTGCGCCCGGCCGGCTGGGTTCCGCTCTCCGAACTCCTGCCCACCTGCACGGCGTTGATCCACCACGGTGGCGGCGGGACGGCCATGTCGGCGCTGGCCGCAGGCGTCACCCAACTCGTCCTCCCCGACGGCGTGGACCGCCGCGACAACGCCGACGCCCTGCATGCGCGGGGAGTCGCCGTCGCCGCCCGCGCCCAGGACGTCGACCGGCAGCTCATCGAGCACGTCGTGCACAGCACGGCCATGGCGACCGCGGCGGCCCAGGTGCGCGCGGAGATCGGCGCCATGCCGTCCCCCGCGTCCCTCGTCCCGGTACTGACCGGGATCGCCGAGAAGGGAATTCCTGCGGACGAGTGCCCTGCGCCCACAACACACCGGCCCACCCCCACGCACGCCTGACCCAGAGGCCGGCAACCGATTGGAGAAGCGAACATGACAGATTCGTCAGCCTTCGAGAAGGACCTCGACCTCAGAAGGCGCAACCGGGAAACCGTCGAGAAGTACATGGAGCAGATCAAGGGTGAACTCCGCCTCGAGCGCCATCACCTGTTCAGCGAGGACGGATCCGCCGGGCTGTACACCACCGACAGCGGCGAGCCGATCGTCTTCAGCGGAAAGGAGAAACTCGCAGCACACGGACGCTGGTCCCTGGAGGTTCTTCCGGACTGGGAGTGGACGGATGTGCAGATCTTCGAGACGCAGGATCCGAACCGTTTCTGGGTGGAGTGCGGCGGCCGCGGGAAGATCCTTTTCCCGGGATATCCGGAAGCGATCTACGAGAACCATTTCATCCACTCCTTCCTGCTGTCCGACGGACGGATCAAGGAGCAACGAGAGTTCATGAACCCGATTCGGCAGTACCACGCTCTTGGCATCACGCCGCCCCGTATCAAGCGCGCGGGAGTTCCCGCGGACTGACCCACGGGAAAGGGCCGCCGTCCGCCGCGTGCTCCTGTGGCACCGCGTCACCCCGTCGGCGCGACCACTCCGCTCACGCCCGCTCGGATCACCGGGTTGCCCACCACCGGACCCGAAAGGTAGACCTCCATGACAGCGAGCCTCCCGGCCATCGCCCCCTACGACTTGCCCTCACGGGCGACGCTCCCCCCCAACACGGCTCACTGGGAACCGTCCGCCGACCGTGCGGTCCTGCTCATCCACGACATGCAGCAGTACTTCGTCGAGCCCTTCGATCCCGGCTTCCGCGACGAACTGGTGGGCACCATCACCCGCCTGCGGGCCAGGGCCGACGCCCAGGGCGTCCCGGTCGCCTACACGGCCCAGCCCGGCGACATGAGCACGGAGCAGCGTGGCCTGTTGCGCGACTTCTGGGGGCCAGGAATGCGCCGCAGCCGCGATGACCGCCCTGTGGTCCCCCAACTCGCCCCGCGCCCGGACGACTGGCGGTTCGTGAAGCTCCGCTACAGCGCGTTCTTCCGCTCCGGCCTGCTCGACCGGATGCGTGCGGCCGGCCGTGACCAGTTGGTGTTGACGGGCGTCTACGCACACATCGGCGTGCTCTCCACCGCTCTGGACGCCTTCGCCCACGACCTCCAGCCCTTCCTGCCCGCCGACGCGCTCGGTGACTTCTCAGAGGCTGACCACAGAATGGCGCTCGACTACGCCGCGCGTCGGTGCGCGGTGGTCCTCCAGGCGGATGAGGTCTTCGCATGAGCCTCCCTCACACCGACCTCCTGGGCCGGCTGCTGACCGAGCGGGAAACACCCCCTTTCGCCGTCCTCCACCGCGCGAACTCCCCGCTGTCCGGCACGGTGGACGTCTTCCTCGGGGAGCCCTCCACCATCGAGTCGCTCTCCGACGTGCCACTCACTCCGCAGGACGAGGGGGACGGGACCGGGGTCACGTACGAGGTGCTGTTGCTCGTGCCCTACCGCCAGCTCGCGGAACGCGGCTACCAGGCCCCGGACGACGGGACCCCCCTCGTCGCGATGACGATCACCGCCCAGGCGAGCGTGCCGGTGGACGAGGTGCTCCGGCGTGTCCCCGCGGCCACCGTCTCCTTCACGGGTGGCGACTTCGACACGAGCGACGAGGAGTACGCCGGACTCGTCCGTCAGATCGTGGACGAGGAGATCGGCACCGGCGCGGGCTCGAACTTCGTCATCAAGAGATCGTTTCGGGCCGGCATCGACGGCTACTCACCGAGGACCGCGCTGTCCCTCTTCCGGCTCCTCCTGGAGCGGGAGACGAACGCGTACTGGACGTTCGTCGTCCACACCGGCACGCACACGCTCGTGGGTGCCACCCCGGAGCGGCACATCTCGCTGGATGCCCGGACCGCCGTGATGAACCCCATCAGCGGCACCTACCCCTACCCTCCGGGCGGCCCCACCCTGCAAGGAGTCACTGACTTCCTCGCCGACGCCAAGGAAGCGGACGAGCTGTACATGGTGGTCGACGAGGAACTGAAGATGATGTCGCGCATCTGCCCGGACGGGGCGGTCGTCGTCGGTCCCTACCTGAAGAAGATGTCGCGGGTGGCGCACACCGAGTACTTCATCGAGGGGCGGACCGACCGCGACGTGCGGGAGATCCTGCGCGAGACGATGTTCGCCCCGACCGTCGTGGGCAGTCCGCTGGAGAACGCGACCCGGGTCATCGCCGAGTACGAACCCGGTGGGCGCGGCTACTACAGCGGCATCGCGGCACTGATCGGGCAGGATACCGAGGGGCGGCGTGCCCTCGATTCCGCCCTGCTGATCAGGACCGCGCAGATCTCCCCGGAAGGGGACATGCGGCTCGACGTGGGCGCCACCCTGGTACGCCACTCGGCCCCCCGGGCCGAAGCCGACGAGACACGGGCCAAGGCTGCCGGTCTGCTCGCCGCGTTCGCGCCGCGGGACGAGGTCCCCTCGAACGACCATCCCGAGGTGCGCACCGCCCTGGCCGCCCGGAACGCGCGGCTGGGCGGCTTCTGGCTGCGGCCACCCCGCTCGCGCGCCGACCAGCAGCCGGACCTCGTCGGTCTGCGGACGCTGATCGTCGACGCGGAGGACGCCTTCACCGCGATGATGGCCCAGCAGGTCGCTTCTCTGGGGCTCAAGACGGATGTCCGGCGCTTCGACGAGCCCTACTCGTTCGACGAGCACGACCTGGTCATGATGGGGCCCGGCCCCGGCGACCCGAGGAACCTGGAGGACCCGCGTATCGCGCACCTGCACCGGGCCATCGGCACACTGCTCACGCGGCGGCAGCCGTTCGTGGCCGTGTGCCTGAGCCACCAGGTGCTCAGCCTGTGCCTCGGTCTGGAACTGACACGCAGAGACATCCCCAACCAGGGCGTGCAGCGGGAGATAGACCTGTTCGGGGAGCGCCAGGCGGTGGGGTTCTACAACACCTACGTGGCCCGCAGCGGTGAGGACCGACTGCTGCCGGAGGGCCTCGGACCCGTGGAGGTCAGCAGAGGTCCGGACGGCGAGGTCTTCGCCCTGCGCGGCAGCCACTTCGCGAGCATGCAGTTCCACGCCGAGTCCGTACTCACCCGCAACGGCCCGCACATCACGCTCGCCGCCATCCGCCGGGCGGTGGGCCGATGACGGCACGGCCGGCCCGTCCCCCACACCCTCCCGCCGGCGGGAGGATCCGCCGCCCCGCCGCCGTCGGCTCCTGGAGCCTCGGGCGCGCGCGGGTCCTGCCCGCGTCGCGGCGCCCGCCGGGCCGCCGCACCCCGCACCTCTCGCCGGCGAAGCCCACGGAGTCTTCCCATGCATGAGTACATGATCGTCGACGCGTTCTCCCGTACTCCCCTCGAGGGCAATCCGGTCGCGGTGTTCTTCAAGTGCTCCGACCTGAGCACCGGCACGATGCAGCGCATCGCCAGGGAGATGAATCTCTCCGAGGTCACCTTCGTCCTGCCGACCGACGAGGAGGCCGACGCGCGGATCCGGATCTTCACACCGGTAAACGAGTTGCCCTTCGCCGGCCACCCGATGCTGGGTACGGCCGTCGCACTCGGTGAGGTGTTGGGCAAGGACGACCTGCGTGTGGAGACGCGGATGGGTGTGATCCCGTCCTGTCTGACCCACTCCGGGGGAGCCACCTTCGTACGGATGCGACAGCCCGTCCCGACCTGGGAACCCTACGCCCACGCCGCGGAGGTCTGCTCGGCACTCGGCGTGGAAACTCCCACGACCGCGGTGGACATCTACCGCAACGGTCCCCGGCACGCCTTCGTCGGCCTGGACAGCGTGGCGGCCCTCTCCCGGCTCGCTCCGGACCACCGTGCCCTGGCGGCGTTCGAGGACGTCGCGTTCAACTGCTTCGCGGGGGAGGGTGACACGTGGCGCACCCGGATGTTCTCCCCCGCGTACGGCGTCGTCGAGGACGCGGCGACCGGCTCCGCGGCCGGTCCACTGGCGATCCACCTGGCCAGGCACGGTCTGGCCCGCTTCGGTCAGGAGATCCGCATCGTCCAGGGTGTCGAGATCGGCCGCCCGTCGACGATGTGGGCGACCGCCCACGGAGACGGTGGCCCACCTCGGGAGGTTCGGGTCGGAGGGTACGGAGTCGTCGTCGGCAGGGGTGAACTCCATGTCTGAACGCGACGGCGCGCCAACGCCCGCGGACGTTCTGCGCAGCAGCCGCCACGAGTCGCTCACCGGAACGGTCGACACCGCCTTTCCCGAGTACGCAGATCCGCCCGGCGAGCCGCTCGGTCTGGCGCAGCGCTGGCTGGCCGACGCGGTCGCGCACGACGTGCGGGAACCGCGGTCGATCTCCCTGGCGACCGCCGACGGCCGTGGACACGTCTCCAACCGCACCGTCGCGGTGGTCGAGCTGTCGGCCCGCGGCCTGGTCTTCACCAGCCACACCACGAGCCTGAAGGCCCGCAACCTCGCCGAGAACGCCTGGGCCTCCGGAATCTTCTACTGGCGGGAGACCTCCCAGCAGATGGTGCTCTCCGGGCCGGTGCGGCGGCTCGACGACGGGGAGTGCGAGGAACTGTGGCGGGCCCGCCCGGCCGCCCTGCACCCCATGACCACCGCGTCCCGCCAGAGCGAATCCCTGGCGGACACGGAGGCTCTGCGCGCCGAAGCGGTGCGTCTCGCGGTGTCCGGGGTTCCCCTGCCCCGACCGGACCGTTTCGCCGGCTATCTGCTGGAGCCGACCGAGGTGGAGTTCTGGAGCGCCAGCGCGGACCGGCTCCATCACCGGCTCCGCTACGAGCGCATCGGCCGTACCTGGCTGTGGGCTCGTCTCCAGCCCTGACCGGGCGAGGCGGTCGGGCCGCCCGGTCCCACCGCGCCCGGGTGCCCGTCCGTCCCGCCCACAACAGCACACGTGAACTGGAAGGCAGCACCATGTCAATGAGCCCTCAGCTCCACGAAGACGACACGGGCGCGAGGGGCCTCGCCACGCCGGAGTCCGCCGACGGCGCTCACACCCTGGTGGCGGCGCTGGCCCGATGCGCCCGGCAGCACGGCGACCGGGCCGCCGTGGTCGCCGAAGGCGAGGAGGTGTCCTACGGGCAGTTGGACACCTGGTCGGCCGCGGTGGGCGCGCACCTGCGTGAGCTCGGCATCCGGCCGGGTGACCGGGTGGCCGTGCGGCTGCCTGCCGGGCCGCTCGCGACCGTCTCGATTCTGGCCGTTCTCCGCGCGGGGTGCGCCTACCTCCCGCTCGACATGCGCATGCCCGAATCGCGCAACGAGGTCATCCTGCGGGACAGCGGTGCGACGGCCCTGATCGGCACCGCGCAGGGCGACCTCGCCGAAGGGCTGGTGCTCGTCCGCCCCGAGGAGGTGGCGGGGCTGCGGGACGCAAAGCTGCCCGAGCCGCCCGCGGAGCCGGACATCGTGACACCCGACACCACCGCGTACGTCATCTACACCTCCGGAACGACGGGCAGGCCGAAGGGTGTTCCGGTCACCCACGGCGCGTTGATGACCCTGCTCAAGGGCGCTCGCAAGCTGTTCGGGTTCTCGCCCGAGGACCGCTGGCTGCTCTTCCACTCCCTCTCCTTCGACTTCTCGGTCTGGGAGATGTGGGGGGCCCTCACCACCGGCGGGGCTCTGGTGATCCTCCCGTACTCCGTCACTCGGTCACCGGAGGAAACGCTGCGAGCGCTCGGGGAGCAGGCCGTGACCGTCCTGAACCAGACCCCCACCGCGTTCGCGGCCCTGTCCGCCGCCGCCCGGCGCACCGGTGCGCACCTCCCGCTCCTGCGGTACATCTTCTTCGCCGGTGAGAAGCTCGCGCCGGAGACCCTGCGTCCCTGGGCCGAGCACAACGGGCTGGACCGTCCTTCGCTGGTCAATCTGTACGGGATCACCGAGACCGCCGTGCACTCCGTCTACCACGTGATGACTGACGATGACATCGCCGGCACCGACTCGGTCATCGGAAGGCCGTTGCCCGAGGTGACCTGCCGGGTGCTGAACCCGCAGGGCCAGGACGCGGGGCAGGACGAGCGCGGAATCCTGTGGCTGGCCGGCCCGCAGGTGAGCGAGGGATACATCAACCTGCCGGAACTCACCGCGGAACGCTTCCGCACCCTGCGGGGCCCCGACGGCGTGGCGCACCGCTACTACCGGACCGGTGACATCGTCAGGCAGCGCGCTGACGGCACACTGGTCTATCACGGCCGGGAGGACGACCAGATCAAAATGCGGGGTTACCGCATCGAACTCGGCGACGTGGAGTCGGCGGTCAGGACGCACGAGTCGGTCCTCGACGCCGTCGTATGGGTGCACGAGTACTCCGCGGACGACTCGCGGCTGGTGTGCGCCTACACGACCGAGGACCCGGCCGCCGCGGTCCCCCAGCGCACGCTGCGGCAGCACGTCGTCTCCCGGCTGCCGGTCTACATGCGCCCCTCCAGTTACCACCACCTCCCCGAGCTGCCCCGCACGGTCAACGGCAAGGTCGACCGCAGGGCGGCCATTCAGATCTGGAAGGAAGAGAAAGGGGTGCAGGAATGACCACGGCTTCGAAGGAAGAAGTCCAACGCATGACGGTGGAGTGGGCTGTCGCTCTGCTGGACGATCCGGACGTGACCCCGGAGGACAACTTCATCGACCTCGGGGGGCACTCGGTCCTCGCTCTGAGGATGAACCGCCTCGCCAAGGAGCGCTGGGGCGTGGAGTACGACCTCATGGTGCTTCTGGAGTCCGACCTCGCCGCAGCGGCCGACGACATGGCGTCGCGCCTCACACGATGACCGAACAGGAGATCACGACGTGAGTCCACCCGTCGATTTCGGGATCTCGTCCTTCGGCTACGTCTTCGGAAAGGACATGGACGTCGCGGAGACCGCGGGCCAGTACACCAGCCATCCGGAACGCGTGCTGAAGTGGGGATTCCGCACGTACCACCGGGCGGACGACGACCTGCAGACGACCCAGTTGGCCGGGCAGGCGGCGACGCGGGCGCTGGAGCGACTGGGGCTCGGCGCGGAGGCCGTCGACCTCCTCGTCCTCGCCTGTGCCGACCCCCCCGAGTACCACTACTGGGACGGTTCCGTCTCCCTCGCCCGGGAACTGGGTGTCCGGCGGACCCAGACCCTCATGCTGACCGAGGGGTGCGGCGCGGGGGTCCATGGATTCCACTACGTGGCGGCGGCAATGGCCCTGCAGCCGGAAGTCCGCACCGCCGTGTTCGTCGCGGTGAGCCGGGTCAGCGAGTTCCACCGCAACCGGATGAACACCGTCGGCGCCCCGCTCAGTGACGCGGCGGTGGCCGTGGTCCTGGAGCGCGGTCACAAGGCGAACCGCTGGCTGGCGACGGAGCAGTTCACCGAGCCCGAGCACGGCGAGCTGCTCCGCGTGGAGTTCGGCGGGTCCGCCAACCCGCTGCCGCCCGACGGCTGGTCGAGCAGGGTGGCACCGGGCGGTTACGACACTCTGCGCGAGCACTTCGGCGACGACAGCGCCGCCCTCTCCCGATACCTCCAGAGGCGGTACGACGGCATCACCGAGGTGATCGACCGGGCCTGCCGCCGCGCCGGCATCGCTCGTGAGGACATCGACCACCTCCTCTACTTCAACGACACCACGGAGAGCATCCGAGAAGTCGCGGAGCCCCTCGGCATTCCGCCCGAGCGGACCAACGCGGTGGTCTCCCCCGACCACGGACACATGGGCGCGGCCGACCAGTTGATCTCGTTCGCGCTCCAGCACGAACGGGGCGCGGTGAAACCCGGCGACATCGTGGCGCTCAGCGGCATCTCCGTGGGCCGTTGGTGCACGACCTTGTTCCGGGCCTGACCACCATCCGGTGGATCGGCGCGCCGCGGGCCCCGGCCGTTCCTCCACCGGTCCGGCCGGCGGCCGTAACCCACGGCTGCCGGGCTCAGGACCGCGTGCACGCAGTGCGGGGCCAAGGGCCCGGCGTGCGGGTCGCCTTGCACGTTCGCGAAACCAGATCGCCTGACAAGGGAGAGGCATGAGTCCCAGCGAGATCGAGCGTCTGCTCGCCCAGCACAGCGATGTCGCGCACGTGGCCGTGGTGCCCTCGGACAGCACGGCCGGAGCCGGCTCCACGGACTGCGTCGCCTACGTGACGCTCCGCGCGCTGGCCTCGGACGCCGGCACACGTGCCGAGGAGCAGGTCACGGAGTGGCAGGAAATCTACGACCGCCTATACACGGCCTCGTCCGACGCCGACTTCGGGGAGAACTTCGCGGGCTGGACCAGCGCGTACGACCGGCGCCCCATCGGCCTGGACGCGATGCGCCAGTGGCGGGACATGACGGTCGACCGGATCCGCGGACTGCGGCCACGACGCGTTCTGGAGATAGGCGTCGGCAGCGGGTTGCTGCTCTCCCGGCTGGCGCGGGACTGCGAGGAGTACTGGGCCACCGATCTGTCCTCGGTCGCCATCGACGAGCTCGCCGAGCACATCCGCTCCAACGCCGTGCCGGCCGGACGCGTCCGGCTGCGCAATCAGGGTGCCGACGACGTGGACGGGCTGCCCCAGGCGTACTTCGACACCGTGGTCATCAACTCGGTGGTGCAGGTCTTCCCCAGCGCCTCCTACCTCACCACCGTCATCGACCGGGTGCTGACGCTGCTGGTTCCCGGTGGTTCGTTCTTCATCGGGGACATCCGCGATCTGCGCACCCGTGACTACCTCTACACCGCCATAGCGCTACGCAGGGCGAAGTCCGCCGACGCCGCGGGCGTGCGCCGCATCATGCGGCGGCACGAGGCGAAGGACGAGGAACTCTTCGTCCACCCCGACTACTTCACCGACCTCGCCCGCTCGCACCCGGAGGTCGGCGGGGTCGACATCCAGCTCAAGAAGGGTGAACACCACAACGAGCTGACCCGCCACCGGTACGACGTCGTCCTGTACAAGAAGGCCGCCGCGGTGCTGGACGTCGCCGACTGCCCGCTGCTGCGCTGGGGTGTCGATGTCGACTCGCTCCAGGCTGTGCGCGACCGGCTGGCCTCCTCGCGGGGGCCGCTGCGGGTCGCGGAGATCCCCAACGCCCGTCTCGCGGGCGAGGTGGCCGCCTGGCAGGCTCTCACGAAGGACGACGTCCGGGGGGCCGGGGAAGCCGTCGCGAGTACCGGCTCCGGCGCTGTGGACCCGCACGAGATCGTCCTGCTGGCGACCGCCGCCGGCCGTCACGCCGTGTTGGCGCCCAGCCCCGGACCGGCCGACCGGTTCGACGCCGTCCTTCTCCCGGGAGAGGGCAGGACTGCAGGTACCCGCAGGGCACCGCGCTCGGTGCCGGCACGTCTCGCCGAGGTACCGGCGGCGACCCGCCGGGGCGACGCGCTCGGCGCGGAACTGCGGGAGTGGCTGAGCGGAAAGGTCCCCCGGGAGTTCCTTCCCTCGGCGATCGTCGCACTCGACGACCTGCCACTGCGCCCGGACGGAACCCTCGACCGGACCTTCCTCGATCACGTTGCGCCCGGCGGGGGACGCGCGTCGTGACGGGCCGCACCCGGCGCGGCGCCCGGATCCGCCGTCCCCCGGCCCGCACCCCGGCCCCGATACGAAAGGCAGGGAAGCACATGTCCGCAGTACCCGGCGCGCCGGTTGGCGCCCTGCGCGCCGAACAACAACCGGACTGGCCCGACGCCGACCAGCTTCGGCGCGTCACCGATGAGTTACGGACACGGCCCGCCCTGGTGCGCCAGGACGACGTCACCGCGCTTCGCCACAAGGTGGCCCAGGCGGCGGCGGGACGGGCCGTCCTGCTCCAGGGCGGTCCGTGCGCCGAGACCTTCGGTTCGCTCGCCGAGACGGAAAGGACCGTCGCCACGCTCGGAAGGATGGCGGAGGTGCTGGCGCGCGTCTCCTCCTTTCCCGTCGTCACAGTCGGCAGGCTCGCCGGGCAGTACGCCAAGCCGCGCTCGCGGCCGACCGAGGAACGTGACGGTGTGGTCCTGCCGGTCTACCGTGGTGACGCCGTGAACGGAGCGGTGTTCAACGCCGTGGAGCGCTCCCCGGATCCGCGGCGCATGCTGCGGGCGTACGACGAATCCGCCGCGGTGCTGCGCGGGCTGGGCGCGGACGGGGCGTCGGCCACCTGCTACACGAGCCACGAGGCACTGCTCCTCGATTACGAGAACGCCCTGGTCCGCACGGATCCCCGCACCGGGCGCACGCTGGCCGGCTCCGGGCACATGCTGTGGATCGGTGAACGCACCCGGCACGTCGACGGGGCGCACGTCCACTTCGCAAGGCGGGTCGACAATCCGTTCGCGGTCAAGATCGGCCCTTCGGCCACGGCCGACGACCTGCTGGAACTCATCGCCAGGACGAACCAGGAGCACACTCCGGGAAAGCTGACGCTGATCACCCGTCTCGGCGCGGACCGCATCGACGACATCCTCCCGGAACTCGTCGAGAAGGTCAGGCTCTGCGGGGCTCCCGTGCTATGGGTCTGCGATCCCATGCACGGCAACACGCGTACGGCCGGCGCGCTCAAGATCCGTCTGATGTCGGAGATCAAGGCTGAGATCCGTTCCTTCGTCGAGATTCACCGTCGGCTGGGGACGCATCCCGGAGGACTCCACCTGGAGATGACGGGGGATTACGTCACCGAGTGTGTGGACGGTACCGGCACGGTGGACGACATGGACCTGATGGAGCGTTACACGACCGCCTGCGACCCCCGCCTCAACCGGGATCAGGCCCTGGAGATCGCTTCGTTCGCCGCAGCGCTGTGGGCGTCGGTTCCCGAGCGGGGTCACTCGCCCGGCGCCCTTGGGGAGCGCTTTGCTCCGGGCGGCCCCGCGAACCGGTGAACTCGGCCGGTGCCAGTCACCCGGCGCACGTCACCCGTGACGAGAACGAAAGGTGTTTCCGTATGAGGGCCACGGTCGCCCACTGGGATCTCAGCAGGTCGGAACAGACCATCGACTCATTGCGTGCGTCCCTGCGGGAGGAGGGCGTGGCCGATTGGGCGAGCGTGCGCGGACTGCTCGTCAAGTTCTGGTTCTCCGACCGGAAGAACAACGTCTGGGGCGCGGTCATGCTGTGGGAGCCCGGTGCCGACCGCGATCAGTCGTTGCCCCCGAACCGGGCCGGCGCGCTCATCGGGTATCCGGCCACGCACCGGCTGGACGTCGAGGTCGAGGCCACCGTCGAAGGACTGCACCGCATCGAGGAACTGACCGGGCTCGGTGCGGTCTGGGAGCCGCCAGCGAACGGCTGAACGGCAGCCGCCTCCGCCGATTGGCGGCGCAGATCCCGTGGACGTGCGGGCGGCGGGTTCTTCCCCGCTTCCGCCCGGTCAACCTCCGCCCTCAGCCCCTGACCGGTCAATTCAGACGACGAAGGAAGCACATGCCGACGACACACCCCGTCCTTGATCTGCCAGCCCACGTCCAGCCCGATCCGGACGAGTTCATCCAGGCCGCCATGGAATGGCACTTCGGTCCGGAGACCGGGTCTCCCTTCTGGCTGCGCCGTGCGAAGAGTCTGGATTTTGATCCCCGCAAGGACGTCGAGACCCATGACGACCTCCGGCTCTTTCCCAATATCGTCAACGAACTGCGGGACGTTCCGGTCACCGACCTCATACCCCGTGGCTACGGTGCGCGGCCGGACATCGTCGGTGTCTTCGAGAGCGGTGGCACCACCGGGGTGCCCAAACGCGTCGTGTGCCTCGGCGACTGGCTGGAGCGTTTCGTGCACTGGTGCAACGCGAATCTCGACGCGCACGGCTTCCCCCGGAACGCACAGTGGCTCGGCGTCACGCCGTCGGGCCCGCACATCGTCGGCAAGCTCTTCGAGCGGTCCGCGTTCACCCACGGTTCCTTCGGCATGTTCGTCGATCTTGATCCGCGGTATGTGAAGAAGCTCATCGCGGCGGGGAAGACCGAGGAGGCCAGGGCCTACGGCGACCATGTGCTCGACCAGATGACGGATGTCCTGCGCGTCCAGGACATCCGCGTCATGGCGATCACACCCGCCCTGCTGGACCGTCTCCTCGAACGCGACGAGCTCGTGCAGCTGGTCAACGAGAAGGTGCGTGCGATCCGCTGGGGAGGTACCCACATGGACCCGGCGAGCCGGCGGTTGTACCGCACCGAGGTGTTCCCCGACAGCGTCCTGTACGGGCACTACGGCAGCACCATGGTGCTGGGAGTGGCCGGTGAGCGGCTGGGGCTCGCGGACGACGCGGACTGTGTGTTCGACCCTTTCTCCCCCTACAACACCTTCTCCGTCGTCGACCCGACGACGGGACACAGCGTCCGGTACGGGGAACGGGGACAGGTCGTCATGCACCACGTCACCAAGTCGCTCCTGCTGCCCAACAACCTGGAGCGCGACACGGCGGTCAGGACGGAACCGCCGAAGGGCACGGTCGGTGACGCGGTCGCCGACATCGCCCCGGTCGACGTCTTCGAGGACAGCACCGTGATCGAAGGGGTGTACTGAGATGGCCGACGTGATCCGGTTGCCCGCCCTGGGCCCCAGGGGCGCGTACGAGTCGGGAACACAGATCGCGGTACACGACGTCTCCGGGAACCGTGTCGCGGAGCTGGGACTGGTCCCCACCGCATTCGTCGCCCGCGCGTTGAGCAGCCTCCGCAAGGCCAGTCCGCTGCCGCTCGACGAGCGGCTCGGCGCGATCGCCGAGGCCGGCGAGCTCTTCGCCACGTCCACCGTCGCTGGGCTGTCACCCGGCGAGTACGAGCACGCGGTGTGCCGGGTGTCCGGGTTGCCGATCTCCGTGATCCGCGCGGCGACCGCGGCGACCGCGCACCGCGCGCTGCACCTGCGGCGGGCCGTCGACGCGGCCCGCCCGAAGGATGCCGTGCCCAGCTGGCGCGACCCTCTGACGCGGTTCGGCCGGGCGGTGTGGGCGCGCAAGGGGGAGGTGTTCGCCGTGCACGCCTCCGGGCTCCACCCCGGCGGCCACAGTCTCTGGCTGGAAGCGCTGGCGCTCGGCTACCGCGTGGCGGTCCGGCCGAACCCTCGCGAGCCCTTCACCGCCCACCGGCTCGTCGCCGCCCTTCGCATGGCGGGTCTTGGTGCCGACCACGTCGTGTGGTTGCCGACCGAGCACGAGGCGGGCTCGGCGCTCCTGCACGGCGCCGACCTCGCCTACGGAGGCGACGACGTGATCAGGCGGTTCAGCCCGTCGTCGAAGATCCTCGCCCAGGAGCCGGGGCGTTCGAAAATCCTCGTCACCGCCGACCACGACTGGCGTGAGCACCTAGACACGATCGTCGATTCGGTGAGCCACCACGGCGGAGCAGGGTGCGTGAACGCGACGGCCGTGTTCGTCGAGGGGGACGCCGGACCGCTGGCGTCGGCCCTCGCGGAGCGCCTCACGGCGCTGCCCTCGGCGAGGCCCGAGGACGACACCGCCGTCCTGCCGGTACAGGCCACCCGTTCCGCGCGGGCGCTGGAAAAGTTCCTGCAGGTGAAGGCAGGCAACGCCAAGCCGTGGCTGGGAGCCCAGCAGGTCGTCGACGACCTGGGCGACGGCAGCGCCGTGCTGCGTCCCGCCGTGCACGAGGTCGACCGGCCGGACGCGCCCCAGTTGGACGTGGAACTGCCCTTTCCCTGCGTGTGGGTCGCGCCCTGGTCGCGCCGGGGCGGGAGGGCGGCACTGCGGGACACGCTGACGCTGACGGTGTTGACGGGGGACGACGAGTTGTTCGACGACCTGGTCGGCGAGCCCACAATCGCCAACCTGCACCGCGGTGACTGGCCGACCTACTGGACGGACATCGGCCTGCCCCACGAGGACCACCTGGTCAGCTTCCTCATGCGCTGCAAGACCGTCATACGGAGCTGAGCCTCTCCCCCAGCGCCCGCATCCGCGCGTGGATCGCCTCGGAGGCGTCCAGCTCGAACGTCGGGGTCAGTGCGCCGACCGCGGCGACGTACTGGGCGACGACCTCGTCGCTCTCGGCGCTGATCCGCACGATGCACGCGTGCGGACCGTCGCTGGTGATCTCACCGGGGAGCGGGGCGAAAAGCTTGGCGCGCAACGTCTCGGCGGGCAACGGCACCGTGACCAGGGCGGTGTAACGGTAGGGAGCGTTCCGCAGCGATCGGGTGACGTATGTTTCGGGCCGTCCGGGCAGGTCCCGGGAGACGAACCGGTGACCCGTGGGCGCGAGGCGGTCGATCCGGTCGACCCGGAAGATGCGCCAGTCCTGCCGGTGGACGTCGAACCCCAGCAGGTACCACAGGCCCTCCAGCGTGATCAGGCTCTGCGGCTCGACGCGGCGCGCGCTGGTGTCACCGGCCCGGTTGCAGTAGTCGAAGGTGACACGCTCCTGTTCACCGCAGCAGATGGCGAGGCTGGCGATGACGGCCGGGTCGGTGCGGGCCGCCCCCTGAGCGGAGACGACCGCGGTGGCGCTGGTGATGGTGGCGAGCCGGGTACGCAGGCGGGTGGGGAGCAGCCGCGTCAGCTTCTCCAGCGCCCGCAGGGAACTGTCCTCCGCGATGGAGCCGCCCGCCCCGGTGACCAGCCCGGCCACCACCGCGAGGGCCTCCTCGTGGTCCAGCAGCAGGGGTGGCAACGTCTGCCCGGACACCAGGCGGTAGCCGCCCGAAACACCTCTGCTCGTCTCGACGGCGTAGTCGAGTCCTCTGAGCCGGTCGATGTCGCGGCGCACGGTGCGGGTGGTGACGCCGAGCTTCGCCGCCAGTTCGGGGCCCGGCCACTCGGGTCTGCTCTGAAGCAATGACAACAGCCGTAACAGCCGAGCGGGCATGTCCTGGGATGTCATTTTCCCACCACGCGTCCGACACCCTCCCTATTGCGGACAGCCCATGTCCGCTTTGCGTCCTACGGTGCTCAGCATGGCATACAACCGTAATTCAAGCTCTGCCGGGCAGGCACTGGACGACGTCATCAAGGGCAGCGTGAGCCGGCCGGGCACGAGTGGCTACGACGAGGAGCGCGGGGGGTTCCAACTGCTCGCGCAGCACCGACCGGAGGCGGTCGTCGCGGTCAAGAACAGTGAGGACGTCGTCGCGGCCGTGCAGCACGCCGCCGCGACGGGAGCGCCGCTCGCGGTGCAGGCGACCGGGCACGGACTGAACACGCCCCTGGACGGCTCCGGCATCCTGATCAGCACCCGCCAGATGAACGCGGTCCGGGTGGAGCCGGAGCGGGGCACGGCGTGGGTGGAGGCCGGCGCGCGGTGGCGGGACGTCATCGACGCCGCCGCGCCGCACGGGCTCGCCCCCTTGTCGGGGAGTCTGCCCGGGGTCGGTGCTGTCTCGTACGCGCTGGGCGGGGGCGTCGGTCTCATGGGGAGGCGGTACGGCTTCGCCGCCGACCACGTCCACCGTATCGACATCGTGACCGCCGACGGCCGGCTCCGCCACGTGACCCCCGACAGCGAGCCGGACCTCTTCTGGGCCCTGCGGGGCGGGGGCGGCAACTTCGGTGTCGTCACCGGAATCGAGATCGGCCTGATGCCGGTCGAGAGCCTCTACGGAGGTGGGCTGGTCTTCGACCTCGCGCAGGTTCCCGACCTGGCGGCGGCGTGGTACCGATGGACGGCGGACGTGCCGGAGGAGATGACCTCCGCGGTGTCCATGATGACCTTCCCGGACATCCCCGGGATGCCCGAGCCGATGCGGGGCCGTCACATCGGTTCGGTGCAGATCGCCTTCCTCGGCTCCGCGGCCGAGGGCGAGGAACTGGTGGCACCGCTGCGGGCGCTCGAACCCATGACGGACGGGCTCCAGGAGATCGCCTACGCCCGGTCGGAGGTCGTGTTCAACGACCCCGACCAGCCGCACGCCTATCAGGGGGACAACCTCCTCCTGCGGGACGTCGACCCCGGCAAACTGTCCGAACTCTTCGAACTGTCCTCTCCCGCCAACCCGACGATGTGCGTGGTCGGGGTGCGTCACCTCGGCGGCGCTCTCTCGCGTCCGCCGGAGATCCCGAACGCGCTCGGGCTCCGCTCCGCCGCCTACTCCCTGGGCGTGCTGTCCCCCACGGAGCCCGGCCAGGTGGAGGCGGTACGGACCATGCACGCACGGGCCCTGGAGTCCTGGTCCGAGCTGGCGGTCGGGCGTCTGCTCAACTTCACCTTCGGGCCCCTGTCGCAGGACGAGATCCGGACGGCGTTCACCGAAGAGGACCTCCAGCGGCTCACCAGGATCAAGGCCGAGGTCGACCCGGACGCGTTGATCCGGTCGAACTTCCCCCTTCCCGCGGGGACGGGCGCCTGAGCAACCCCGGGGGCAGCGCCCTCCCGCTCCCGCCCCGCCAGGTCCGGCCCCGGTGCCCAGCGCGCCGGGGCCGGACCCGCGGGAACGCCCGGGACGAGAACCCGGACCGCCGGAACGGCTCCCCCAAGGGCACCGCCGCCGGTGGACACTGTTCCTGTGTGCGGCGGGCTGGTAGAACCGAGATTGACATCCCGTGAAGCGCGCACAGGGGGGACTTGTGTCCACACCCGAACGAATATCCAATTCTCCAGGATTATCCGCCGCGGGCGAATTCCTTGCCGGTTCCGGAACGGAAACCGAACGCCGACTCGCCGCACTCTGGGCCGACGTTCTGCAACTTCCGGAAGTGGGAGTCGAGCAGAATTTCTTTGACCTCGGCGGGCATTCGTTACTGCTGCACGTGGTGCACGAACGCATCACCACCGAGTGGCACGCGACTCTGCCCCTCATGGACCTCTTCCGTTGTCCCACCGTACGTTCTCTGGCTCAACGCATCGACGAACTCGGCAGTCCGGCCGAGGCCGCCGACACGGAAGGGACCGCAGGAACACCACCGTCAGGACAGCAGGCCGAACACCGGACAGGACGACTGGCTCAGCGGCGTCGTTCTCAGCTCGGCCGCCGCAGGGAACGGACACGGGGGGACGAGCATGCATGAGCTTGCCCGTCGCGGGGACGGCCCCGCGACTTCGGGGGCGGCGAACGACGAGACCGACGAGAACGCCATCGCGGTGATCGGCATGGCCTGCCGCTTTCCGGGCGCCCGGAACCTGGAGGAGTACTGGGCCAACCTGGTGGGCGGCGTCGACTCCGTCACGAGGTCGGCCGAACGCACCGTCACGGGCGGACAGGACAGGTACGTTCCCGCCCGCGGGCTGCTCACCGATCCCGAGTGGTTCGACGCCGAGCACTTCGGCCTGTCGCCCCGCGAGGCGCGTCTCATCAGCCCGCAGCACCGCGTCTTCCTCGAGTGCGCCGCAGAGGCACTGGAGCACGCCAACTGTGACCCGCAACGCTATCCGGGGCCCATCGGCGTGTTCGGTGGCGGGGCGCACACCGGGTACGGGGAGGTACTGCGCGCGCAAAGAGCGCAGCTGCCCGGTGTCACGGAGTGGGAGATCCTGCTCGGCAGTGCGCAGGACTTCATGATCGCCCGGACCGCCTACAAACTGGGCCTGACCGGTCCCGCCGTGAACGTGCAAGCGGCGTGCGCGACGTCTCTGGTCGCCGTGCACACCGCGGTCCAGGCCCTGCTGGCGGGGGACTGCGATGCCGCGCTCGCCGGGGCGGCCTGCGTGCACCACCCCGAGAAGCACACTCCGTACACCCCGGGCGGGATCATCGCCAAGGACGGTGTCTGCCGGGCCTTCGACGCCCGGGCCAACGGGACCGTCGGCAGTGACGGGGCCGGTCTCGTGGTGCTGAAACGGCTCTCCGACGCCCTGGCCGACGGGGACACCGTGCACGCCGTGGTCAGGGGCACGGCCGTCAACAACGACGGCTCCCTGCGTCCCGGCTTCACCGCCCCCAGTGTCCAGGGGCAGACCGAGGTGATCCGGGCCGCTCATCACGTCTCGCAGATCGATCCCGGCACCGTGGGCTACGTCGAAGCGCACGGCACCGGCACACCGCTCGGCGACCCCATCGAGATCGAGGCGCTCACACAGGCGTTCCGCGAGGGCACCGACAGCACCGGCTTCTGCCACATCGGCTCGGTCAAGACCAACATCGGCCACACGGATGTCGCTGCCGGGATCGCTGGCCTCATCAAGTCGGTCCTCGCGCTGAGCCGCGGAGTCATCCCGCCCAGCATTCATTTCGAGACGCCGAATCCACACATCGACTTCGACAACGGCCCGTTCCGGGTGGTGACGGAGGCGCTGGAGTGGAAGACCGACGGCTCACCGCGCCGGGCGGGCGTCAGCTCCTTCGGGATCGGCGGCACGAACTCCCACGTGGTACTGGAGGAGGCCACCTCGCCGATGTCCACGGACGCGGGCCGGGCCGTCCACCTGCTGCCGGTCTCCGCCCGGACCCGTGCCGCGCTCGACGTGCTCACCCGTGACCTCACCGAGCACCTGCGCGAGCATCCTGCCGCGTCCCTCGCGGACATCGCCTGGACCCTCCAGACCGGCCGCGGAGAGATGCCCTGGCGCCGGTTCGCGCTCGTGCGCGAGGGAGAGGATCCGCAACAGGTGCTCGGCGGAGGCGACGGGCGGCGTCTTGTGTCGTCACAGCACGCGGCCGACCGTACGCCAGTGGCCTTCGCCTTCTCCGGCCGGCCGCCCAGTGAGGAGTCGGTGGCCCGGCTGCTCCGCGACGAGCCGGCCTTCCGCTGTGCCCTGGGCGAGGTCGCCGACGCCGCGTCACCCGGACTGGGCGCACTCGTGCGTACGGCCGAAGCACCCGCAGGCGACGGCCGGGTGGCCACGCTGCTGACGCTCGCGAACGGGGTGGGAGAAGCCCGCGTACTGGCCGCGCGGGGGCTCCAGCCCGCCGCGGTGACCGGCCACGGGGCCGGCGCCCTCGCCGCCGGGGTGGTGGCAGGAACGCTCCGGCTTACGGACGCGTGCGCGCTGGCCGAGCACCTCGGTGACGGCGAGGACCGTGTCGTGGAGCGGCTGGAGCGCATCGTCCTGTCCCCTCCCTCCGTCGAGATCGTGCGGAGTCCGGACGGCCGGACCATGACGGCCGAGGCGCGCGATCCCCGCACCTGGGCGGCTCTGCTGGCGAGCGTGACGCCCGAGGAACCGCTCACGGAGTACGACGGGCGTGTCGTCACGATTGGCGAGCCGCACGACGAGGACTTTCCGGAGTCGACACTGGGAAGGCTGTGGCTGGCCGGGGCCCGCATCCGGTGGCGGCCGGACGGCTCCCGGCGCAAGGTGCCGTTGCCGCACCACCCGTTCGACCGGCAGCGCCACATCGTCGACGCCGCGGCGCCGGCCGGACCGGAACCGGACGAGCCGGACACGGACCGCGTGGACGAGCGGGGCACCGACACGCTGACCACGGTGACCCGAGTGTTCGGCGAGACCCTTGGCATGCCGGACTTCGAGGCACGGCACGACTTCTTCGAGCACGGAGGTGACTCCCTGATCTCCGTGGACCTGCTGGAGCGCCTCCGCAGGATCTTCCAGGTCGACCTCGACCCGCTGTCCATATTCGACGCGCCGACCCCGGCCGAGATGGCCCGACTGATCGACGACGGGACCGACGCCGGGGAGCCGACGTGAGCAGCACCATGGCCCAGCGGCCGCCGCGTTGGCTCGTCCACAAGACGCGGCACCCCGACGCGCCGATCGACCTTTACTGCTTCCCCCATGCCGGAGGTTCCCCGGGCGAGTACGTGCGCTGGGCGGACGGCCTGCCGCACGTCCAGGTGTGGGGGGTGCAGCTCCCCGGCCGGGGCAGCCGCATGGCCGAGGCGGCGATCACCCGTATGCCCGCCCTGGTCGAACAGGTACTGGAAGGGATCGACTTCGGCAAGCGTTTCGCGTTGTTCGGGCACAGCCTCGGTTCGCTGGTCGCCTTCGAGGTGGCGCGGGGCCTTCAGGCCCGGGGCAGGCCGCTGCCGCGGCGGCTCCTCGTCTCGTCCGTGCCTGCGCCGTCCCGTCTGTCGCACCGGTCCCCCGCGCTGCACACCCTGCCCGACGGGGAGCTGCTCGACCAGGTGCAGGCCCTGTGGGGCGCCTTCCCTGAGGCCGTCACGGCCAGGCCCGACCTGCTGAGGGTCACTCTGGCCTCCTTCCGGGACGATCTCGCCCTCTTCGAGAACTACACCTACCTTCCCGGTGAGCCACTGCAGTGCCCGGTCACGGCGTTCGCCGGTTCCCAGGAGCCGGAGGCCATCCGCGACCTGCGCGGATGGCGGGCCCACACGGCGGGCGGATTCGCGGCCCACCTGCTGCCCGGGTACCACTTCTACCACCGCGAACAGCGGCCGGAACTGCTCCGCCTCATCGCCGACACGCTGCGCCAGGACGGCGACACGACGTCGTAGAGCCCGCCGGCGGCGACGGAGCTCCCGGAGCGGCGGCCCTCGTCACCGGACGAACGGGCCGCCAGGACCACTGACACGGGGTGCCCGTCCGGTGGACCCGAATGTCCCCGTCCGGAGCCGAACAGAGCCGTACGGAGCCGGACGAACCCAACAGTCCCAGTGAACCCATGGAGCAAGACATGGCCGCTCGCGGTGTGGAGGAGCAGGAATGCGCTACATGACGTTCGGGCGTCGGACCGGCCTGCGGGTGTCGGAGTTCGCTCTCGGTACGGCCAACTTCGGCTCGGCGTGGGGTGGGGGCGCCGAACGGTCACAGGCGCGGGCGATCTTCGAGCACTTCGCCGACTCGGGCGGCACCTTCGTCGACACGGCCGACTGCTACAACTACGGCGAAGCGGAGAGTATGGTCGGTGACTTCGTGCGCGCCGACCGCGACCACTTCGTCGTCTCTTCCAAGTTCGCCTACGGGGACTGCGAGCATCCACGCGTCTCCGACACCGGCAACAGCCGCAAGAACATGGTGCGGTCGGTCGAGGCCAGCCTCCGCAGACTGGGCACCGACCGCCTCGATCTCTACTGGGTGCACTTCGCCGACCCGCTCACCCCGATCGACGAGGTGATGGCCTCGCTGGACCTCCTGGTCCGCAGCGGCAAGGTCCTGTACATCGGGCTGTCGAACTTCCCGGCCTGGCGGGTCTCCAGGGCCGCCACCTTGGCCGAGCTGCGCGGATGGACGCCGCTCGCCGGAATCCAGCTCGAATACAGTCTGGTGGAGCGCACCGCCGAACGCGAGGCTCTCCCGATGGCACAGGCGCTGGGTCTGGGTGTCGCTGCGTGGTCCCCGCTGGGCGGCGGGCTGCTCACCGGCAAGTACCGGCGCGGGTCGAGCGGCCGGCTGACGGACTGGAAACGAGCGGTCCAGCAGGAGGACACCCCGCAGAAGACCGAGGTGCTCGACACCGTCCTCTCGGTGGCCGAGCAGGTCGGGCAGTCCCCGGCGAGCGTCGCCACCGCCTGGCTGCGCCACCGGCAGGCCGCTTCCACCACCGCGCTGATACCGATCGTCGGGCCCCGGGACACCACTCAGCTCGACGGCTACCTCCAGACCCTGGATCTGGAGCTCGACCTCGCCCACCTCGCACGGCTGGACGAGGTGAGCCGGCCCGACCCCGGGGTTCCGCACGGCATCAGCGCCAGTGTTCTCAGCAGAGTCGTCGGGGGCGACCCCGCGAAGACGGTGTTCCCGGCGGTTCCGGTGGAGTGAGAGCGATGAACGAACTGGTGGGTGTGTGGCGGCTGGTGTCCTTCCTGAGTGCCGAGGCGGACGCGGACCCGGACTCGGGCCCCCTCGGCGCCTCCCCCGACGGGCTTCTCGTGTACACCGCGACCGGTCATGTCACCGTGAACATGATGCGGACGGACGGGGAGGACGGCAGCCGGTACATGAGCTACGCAGGCACGTGGCGCCGGGAGCGGGACCGGGTGGTGCACACCATCTCGGTCGCCCCCGAGCGGACCTGGATCGGATCGGAGCAGGTCCGCGACCTGGAACTCAGCGGTGACCGCCTCCTCCTGTCAGGACGGGGGCCGAGCGGAAAGGCCGGGCGCAGCACGCTGGAGTGGCGGCGCGTCACGTCGTGAAGGACGAGGTATGGGCGAGGAACGACATTCTGCGGTGGCTGTTCCCACGGAGCTGGAGGGGGTGCGGGGCCCGGTCCTCTCCCCGGGAGAGGACCGTTACGAACAGGAACGCGACGCGTTCCAGACCGCTTTCCGTCATGAGCCCGCCCTGATCGTCGGCGCGGCGGATGCCGACGACGTGTGCGCGGCCGTCGCTCACGCGGCGGCGGCCGGGCTTCCGGTCGCCGTACAGGCCACCGGCCACGGGGTGACGGTCCCCCGGCGAGGAGGACTGCTGATCAGCACCCGCCGGATGACCGGTGTGCGGATCGATCCGGAACGGCGGGAGGCGCGGATCGAGGCCGGGGTGCGGTGGGGCCAGGTAGTGGCGGCGGCCGCCCGGCACCGACTCGCCCCGCTCAGCGGTTCGTCCCCTGACGTGGGCGCCGTCGGGTACGTCCTGGGCGGCGGTTTCGGCCTGCTGGCACGCGAGTTCGGTTTCGCGGCCGACCATGTGCACTCGATCGACGTGGTGACCGGGGACGCACGGCTGCGTACCGTGTCAGCGGCGCACGAGCCGGAGCTGTTCTGGGCGTTCCGCGGCGGCAAGGACCGGCTTGGGGTCGTCACGGCCATGACGGTCCGGCTGTTCCCGGTGGACCGCATCCAGGGCGGCGGACTCCTCTTCGACGTGTCGCGGGCCCGCGAAGTATTCGCGGCCTTCCGGAACCTGACGGACCACGCTCCGACGACGGTGACCGCCTCCCTCGGCATGCTGCGCCTCCCGCCGGTACCGCAGGTCCCCGACGCGCTGCGCGGCCGGCATGTACTGCACGTGCGGTTGGCCGGCACGTGCACCCCGCGGGCCGTGTCGGACCTGCTCGCGCCGTTGCGGCGGATCAGGCCGGTGCTCCGGGACGACGTCCGCGAGATGCCGTTCAGCGCATCGGCGTCGATCTACGACGACCCCCGTTCGCCGCACGCCTACCACGGCGACAACCTCCTGCTGGACGCCTTTCCCCCGGAGGCGGCCGAGGTGCTCAGGAGACTCTGCGGTCCGGCCGCACCGGTACCGATCGTCGTGGACGTCCGTCACCTCGGTGGTGCGTTGTCCCGTCCGCCCGCGCAGCCGAACGCCGTCGGGCACCGTGACGCCCGGTATCTCGT
This sequence comes from Streptomyces sp. NPDC059454, assembly GCF_042749965.1. NCBI lineage: Bacteria > Bacillati > Actinomycetota > Actinomycetes > Kitasatosporales > Streptomycetaceae > Streptomyces > Streptomyces sp. NPDC059454. The sequence goes on from NZ_JBHYVC010000005.1 coordinate 182,073, forward strand.
GCGGGTTCTGTCGCCGCTCGGGGGCGTGGAGTTCACGGACGTCCAGCGTGTGCACCGCCGCGTCCTGCGCGAGCTGGCGCCGTGGGCCGTCGGCCGCTCGGTCAATTTCGTCTACGGGCCCGTCCACCACGGCGCGTGGGAGACGGTCCACGAGAAGGGTGTCAGGGAGCGGCTGCGACAGCTGAAGCAGCAGTGTGACCCCCAGAACCTGTTCGGCTCCGTGCCGCTGGAGTGAGGGCGCCGCCGGACGCGTCCTGGCGTGCGGCCGTGGCCGGCGGGGCCTCTCCGGGGAAAGCGGCGCTACCGCTCGTCGGTGGCGGGCCGGATGGACAGGGCGTGCCGGAAGACGTTCAACGGGTCCCACCGCGCCTTGATCCGCTGGAGGCGGGGGTAGTTGTCCTTGTAGTACAGGTAGTGCCAGGGCACGCCGGAGGTGTTCCACTCCGGGTCCATGAGGTCGGTGTCCGGATAGTTGATGTACGAGCCGTCGTTGATCCCGTCGGGCACCGGGACGCCGCCGGTCTCGGCGTAGACGTCCCGGTAGAAGCGCCGCAGCCAGTCGATGTTCTTCTCGTCGTCCTTCGGGGACGGCCAGGCGGCCGTGTAGACGACCTTCAGGATGGAGTCGCGCTGCGCCATGGCGGTGGCCGCGGGATCGATCGCGTTGACCCTTCCCCCGTAGGAATTGAGCCAGACGCCGGCCAGGTCGATCTCGGCCGGGGGATCGACGAGGTAGTCGTAGATGGTGTCCACCTGGGCCGGGGTGAACGGGTTCCGCAGGTAGCCGGCTTTCCCCTTGTACCGGTCGTATTCGGGGATGCGCTGCATTTCGCCGTCGACCACGGGGGGCACCATGGCGTAGAGCCAGGGCTGGGCCGGCAGGAGGGCGCGGGCCGCCTCACCCCCCGGGTCGATCGCGTCGAGGAACTCGGACATCATCGCTTGCGCGTTCGGCAGGCCGCCGTCGACAAGACCGACGAGGGTCAGGCCCATCGCGTCGGGTCGTTTCGCCCGGCCCGGCAGCATGAACAACGAGGACAGGGCCGTGTACGGGCTGTCGGGTTCACTGTGCTTGCGGTGCCACTCGCCGTGATGGCGCACCAGCGCCTGGAACGCCTGACGGGTCATCCCCTCCCAGGGCCAGGCGAGCACTCCGCTGAGCAGCGTGGCAGGGGGCCGGGGCAGCGGAGTCTCGACAGAGCCCGGGGTGCGCATCCAGTAACGGGTCACGACACCGAAGTTGCCGCCACCGCCGCCGGTGTGTGCCCACCACAGGTCGTGGTGCGGATCCTGGGGATCGCGTGATGCCACCACGGACCTTGCCCTGCCGTGTTCGTCGACGACCACAACCTCCACCGCCAGCAGGTGGTCGACCGTGGAACCATGACGCCGGGAGAGGCCGCCGTAGCCGCCGCCCTGAATGTGGCCTCCCGCGCAGACGGTGTGTCCCCAGCCGCCGGGAATGGTCACGCCCCAGTTGAGGTACAACTGCCGGTAGACATCTCCCAGGGTCGCGCCGGCCTCGATCACGAACGCGTCCCGCTCGGGGTCGAAGTAGACCGCGTTCATGGCGCACATATCGATCACCGTGCCGCCTCTGGCTTCTCCGACGGAGTTCTCCATCGAGTGCCCGCCGCTGCGGACGGCTATGCGATCACCGGCCCGGAGCGCGTCGTTCACCGCGGTGACGACCTGCTCGGTGGTCCGCACGATTTGAAAGCGCCGGGGACGGTGCTCGAAACGTTCGTTGCGCCGGCGCAACGCGAGGTCCTCGTAGCGGGGATCGCCTGGCAGCACACTGGTCGGCAAGGCTGTCTCCGCCACGGTGTCGGGTCGCCGGGTCGCGTCCTTCTTCACCTTCCGGTATTCCTTCCTCATACCTCGAACAGTGTTTGTGCACAGGTCTCGTGGGCCGTGGCGCCGCCTCGACGGCGCGTCACAGTTGAGGTGCGACCTGGGAGGCGATGTACTCGACGTGATCGAAGTCGGTCATGTCGAGGATCTGTAGGTAGACGCGTTGCGCGCCTGCTTCCTTCCAGCGGCCGAGGGCGTCGACGACTTCGGCTGGAGTACCGGCGGCGCCGATGTGGCGGAGCACGTCCGGGGGGAAGCCGGTCGCGCCGGCCCGTCGGCCCACCGTCAGGTCGTCGGGGCCGACACAGGCCGGAAGCACGGCGGACAGCCGCAGGTCCTCCGGGTCGCGGCCGATGTCGGCGCACGCCGCACGGACTCTCCGGTACTGCTCGGTCGCGTCCTGCGGAGTTCCGAACGGAAGGTTGTACTCGTCGGCGAAGCGCGCGGCGAGTGCGGGTGTCCGCCTTTTCCCCTTTCCCCCGACGATCAGCGGTGGGTGAGGGGACTGAGCGGGCCTGGACAGCGCCGGGGAGTCCGTGAGGGTATAGTGCCGGCCCTTGAAGGAGTACGGCCCCTCGGACGTCCACAGCCCCGTGAGGATCTCAAGCTGTTCGGCCAGCCGGTCGAACCGTTCGGTGATGTCGGGATAGGGAATGCCATAGCTGATGTGCTCGGCTTCGTACCACCCCGCGCCCAGGCCGATTTCGACACGCCCGCCGGACATGCGGTCGACATTGGCGACCATAATGGCCAACGGACCCGGCAATCGGAAAGTGGCGGACGTGACCAGGGTTCCGAGCCGTATGCGGGATGTTTCCCGGGCGAGGCCGGCCAGACTGATCCAGGAATCGGTCAGTCCTGGTTCCGGGTCGTCCTCGCCCAGGTGCTGGTAGTGGTCGGAGCGGAAGAATCCTTTGAATCCCGCGTCCTCGGCACACCGGGCCAAATTGAGCAGGCCCGAGTATTCCGCTCCTTGCTGGGGTTCCGTCGCGATGCACAATTCCACAGGGCCAAGTTAGCCAGGGGGCCCGCAGGAGGCGAGTGTCCAACCTCCGGCGAGGAGTTGCCCGGTACCAGCGCTTCTTGGGCCGGCTCGTGTGACTCGTTCGGCCCTGGCACGTCCTCGCCTCCGGCCGGGGTCGGTTCATCCGGCGACTTCCCGACAGGGCCAGCCGGTCCCACAGCCCGGTGAAGGCGTCGACGACCGGGCCTGGTACTCCCTGTGTCAACTGCAGGAGGGCCTCTTCGTGTGCAGCGCCCACATCCTCTCCGCCCGGCGTCCCGGCCTGCCCATCGCCCCCCACACATTTCACGCCCTGCGCTCACCGCACGGCAGCCGAGAGAGACGACTCCGCATGACGTCCGCTGCCAGGACAGGCCGCGGTGGCATATGAGGGTCGCGGCGATGGCGAGGAAGCCTCAAGGACGCTCGGATCCTCACGAGCGTACGGGTACGGTCTGATCGGCAGCGGTCAGTTCCTGTGCCGGGCACTGCGCGTCGGACGTACGACGCGTGTCGCCACCGCGGCCCTGATCCGGGTGCCGGAGAGCCGGGAGCCCAAGCACAACGGTCCCCGAGCCCGATGCCGTCCAGTGCCGTGGTTCCGGCACGCAGAGGCCCCGCCGAAGTGTTCCTGGCGGACCCCTGGGTCCCACCGCGCCATCACGCCCGTGCCGCAAACCGGGCAAGCCTCCTCCGGCCCGGAGGACACCGAGTCGGCATTGCACGCCTGCAACGGACTGGCTTGGACCCCGGACACCTTCTACAACCTGTGCCATGTGGTACCGAGGGACGGTCCCAAGATCAGCACGGGGAGGTGTTCCGGCCCGTCAAAGCGGTATTGCAGCGTTTCGATCTTGGCTTCGGTCACGGGTTCACACCTTCATCTGTCACGATCTGTCACACGCCCCCTGCGAGACCTCCCCATGCCTCCGCCGCTGGAAGCAGGTCCGCCACGTCCGGCTTCACGTACCACTTCTTCGTCGTCCTCACGTTGGTGTGCCCGGCCCACATGGCGAGCAGGTGATCCGGCACCCCGTTGTTGGCCAGGTACGTGAGGCAAGACGCCTGAGCATCGTACAGACGGGCCCTGCGAGGGCCGTTTGCATCCATTGGATCATCGCCCGGGACCTCTGCGGGAGGGCTTCGTAGTCCCGCGCCAGGCGGCGGTGCTGCATCAGCCAGCCGAAGGTCCGCTCGATCATCCACCGTTTCGGCAACGGTTCGAACCCCTTCGTCCGTGGCCGCTGCACGACCTCCACATCGATCCCCAGACCGGCGCCGTGGTTGAGGACGCTGCTCTGGTAGCCGCCGTCGGCCCAGACCTTCGACACGGTGGGGTGGGCTGCCGCCAGGTCGTCGAGCAGGAGCTTGCCGCCGGTGGTGTCGTGCACGGACGCGGCAGTGACCAGCACGGCCAGGACCAGACCGAGGGTGTCGGTGATGACGTGCCGTTTGCGTCCCTTGATCTTCTTGCCGGCGTCGATGCGCTGACTGGTCTCGGCCACGTTTGCCGAGGTCTTCACGCTCTGCGCGTCGATCACGGCCGCGGTCGGCTGGGTGCTGCGGCCATGGGATCGACGGGTCTTGTTCCGTAACAGGTCGTGGACCTGCTGGGTGGTGCCGTCGGCTTCCCACTTGGCGTAGTAGTCGTAGACGGTCTTGTACGGCGGGAAGTCGTGGGGCAGGTACTCCCACGGGATGCCGGTGCGGTTGACGTACAGGATGGCGTTGACGATCTCCCGCAGGTCGTGCACCCGGGCCGCTGTGCCAGGTCCGGTTCTCCTGGCACGCCAGGCGGTGAAGACCGGTTCGATCAAGGCCCAGTGGGCGTCGGAGACATCACTGCGGTACGGACGACGAGCACTCACACCTCGCCCAACGACCGCCAACGCCAGCAGTCACAAAACCATCCCTAACTACCAACTACATAGATCAGATGCCCTCTTAATGCGCTGACCTTCTCGGTCGTCGCCGGGGTCCGCTCCTTCGCCTGTCCAGCGAGTCGGAGGGCATCCTCAATCTCGTTGAGTTTCGCGTAGGGCAGGGCGCCCGCCCGCTCGATCAGGTCGTCCCGGGACACGGTGGTCAGCCACGTGCAAGGGGTAAAGCCCGGACATGGGAACGCGAACCGCAGCACGCCTTCAAAGGGCAGTCCTTCCATGGCGCCTACTGCCACTTCGACGCCCAGACCGCTGATGTCGACGCCCGCCGGAGCCACGACCTGCATCACCCGGATCCCGGACGCGTCACCTTCCGACAGCAGTACGACCGGCCGCCGCTCGTCGAACTCGACCCACCAGACTTCGCCACGTTGCACATGTCCTCCTGACACAGGACCGCATGCGGACGCTGCGCGACCCTGACGCGCTGTGGAGACGGGTGCGGCCACGTTGATCATCGGTGTGTGAAAACAAACGATCACGCGGTGGCCGCAGATCACAGCGTAGACCCTGACGCGGCGCGAAGGGACAGCGGTTCTACGACTGGGCCGTCATCGACCTCGCCGAGGCGGCACCGGGCCACCACCAGTTGCTGATCCGTCGCAACCGCACCACCGGTGAACTCGCCTATTACCGCTGTCACTCCACCACGTCGGCATCCCTGGCCACCCTGGTCAAGGTCGCAGGTTCCAGATGGCGGGTGGAGGAAACCTTCCAAAGTGAGAAGGGGCTGGCCGTACTGGATGAGCACCAGGTCCGCCGCTACGCGTCCTGGGCCCGCTGGGTCACCCTCGCGATGCTGGCCCATGCATTCCTCGCCGTCGTCCGCGCCGACGAACACGCACACCGCCCCACGCCGGCCAACCTGATCCCGCTGACCTGTAACGAGATCCAGCGCCTGTTCATCGGTGTTGTTGTCCGGCCCGCTCACGGCCCGGTCCACCGGCTCAGCTGGTCCGCCTGGCGACGCAGCCACCAGGCGCGATCACGAGCCAGCCACTACCGGAGACAAGCGTGCCTGAACACTTCAGCTGGCCACCCTGAGCACCGTGGTCGGTCGCCCCCAGCCAAAAGCTGAGGGGTTCATCGGTCGCTGGGAGTAGGTCCTGCGCCTCAGGCGCGCTTCGCCCCTGCTGGCTAGGGTCGGTCCGCATGGAGACCACGGGAATCGTTCGCCGCCAGACGGCGGAGCGTATGCGCGACGCTCTGGAGCGGCTCGTTACCGAGCGGGATGTATGGGTGTCGACGGCTCACCCTGATCACGGGCCGCACCAGGTGCCGCTGTGGTTCTTGTGGGATGGACGAGCAGTGTGGATGTGCACCAGCGCCACTTCCGTGACTGCGCGGAACGTCCGCAAAGAGCCGCGCGTGCGCCTGGCGCTACCGGACACCTTCGACGTGGTGCTCCTCCAAGGGGAGGCGGAGTGCTTCCCGGACCAGGAGGTGCCCGGAAGCGCAGCGGAGGCCTTCGCCGACAAGTTCGGGTGGGATCCACGCGTGGAAGAGGGTTCCTTTCTGTATGTACGCGTGGCCCCGAGAACTGTGCGCGCTTGGCGCGGCGAGCCGGAACTACGCGGGAGAGTCATCATGCGCGACGGAATGTGGCTGGAATAACGGCCGTCCCTCGCCGACGCGCCTCTCTCGGATCACGATCTACAGCTGGAGTATTAGAGGGCGTCTGAAAAGCCTCTCAGCGGGCTGATCTTGCGAGGCGACGCACCAGGAGCATGGCCATGGCGAGATAGATGGCATTCTCCGAGCAGACACGTAGGTACTCGTAGTCCTTTGACAAGCGGCGGCACCGTCCCAGCCAGGCGAACGTCCGCTCCACCACCCAACAACGCGGGACCACCGCGAACGGGGGCACTGCCGGCGGCGGTGTCCCCACCCGGGCCCAGGTCGAGCGAAAACCACCGTCACGGCGCTGCACGATCTCCACGGTGGTACCAGTGGCCTCCAGAGCCCAGGCATGGAGGTCAACACCGCGATAGCCCTGGTCCGCCCACATGCCGCAGGCGCGGGAAGGCATCGGCAGCCCGGGCGAACAACACCACGGCGTCATCGCGGTCACCCACACCGGCCGGGCTCACGCACGTCACCAGGACGGTGCCGCGGGTGTCGACGAGCAGGTGCCGCTTGATACCGCTGACCTTCTTGCCGCCGTCGTAACCGTGCAGACCGCCACGTTCACTGGCCCGGACACTCTGGCTGTCCACGACGGCCGCGCTGGGAGTGGGATCCCGGCCGAGCTGCACCCGCTCACGTTCACGCAGCGCCGTCAGCATCTCCTCCCACACGCCGTCCTTCTGCCAGCGCCGCCAGTAGTGGTAGACCGTCTGCCAGGGCGGTAAGTCATGCGGCAGGAGTCTCCAGGCGCAACCGGCCCGCAGCCAGTACACCAACGCGTTGAGGATCTCCCGCCGCGCATGCTTCGCCGGTCGCCCACCAGGCTTGACCGCCGGAACCAGCGGACAGGGGATCTCCCACTCCTGATCGGACAGATCCGTCGAGTAACGGGTACGCAGCCCGCATACCCCAGCCCCCGAAAGTGCGTCACCACCCCGCTACCAGGGACGTGCCCGCTGAGAGGCTTTTCAGACGCCCTCTGGCAGCCGGCGCGTCCCCCTCGGCTCCACTACATCGCGTCGGACTGGGTGGCCGTCTTCGATCTGTCCGACTTCGCGCACCGGCGGTACCGCCACCATCGTCCTCGTCATCGCCGGCCGTCTGCTCTGCACCGCGGGCGCCGTCGTCTGACGGACTCAAGCGCCCCGACCCCTCACCCTCACGGTGCGGCTTCCACGAGGTGTTTCACGCCCTGCCCATCGCCGCTTTCACCGCGCACCACACCGCCATCCTCCTCGCAGCCGCCTGACGGTGTCAGCGGGAAAGCAGTCGCGTCCGATGGTGCAATGTGACCTGCCCGGGTACCGGGCTCGGGACAGGTCTTCCGCGTCTTCATGGGCGAAGTCCTGGGCGATCGAGCAATGGAGGAGTCGCTGTGACCGTTGGAGGGGCGGATGGTGGGCGGGCCGCTAGTCTTCCCCGAGGCGGAAGTGGCCGGGGCCGGGAGATGACGTTGGCGGGGACGTTGAAGGCGGCGGAGGCCGCGGCGCCGGTGGAGTCGCTCGATGTGGTCGCGCGCATGCTCAAGGAGCGTCTCGGGGCGGTGTCGGTGTCGTTCCTGATCACCGATTTCACCGGCAGTTCGGTCGTCCGGCTAGGGGCGGCGGGCAGCGTTGACACCGATGAACCCGCCCGGCGCATCACACTGCGGGGCACCCTGTACGACGATGTGATCCGTACCCAGCGGCCGGGCGTGGAGGACGGCGGCGAGGGCACGCTGGTGCGGATCGTGGCTCCGGTGACCAACCGCGGAGACGCCATCGGGCTCCTCGAACTGTTCCTGCCGGCAGCGCCGGACGCGGAGGCGATGCGGGAGATCAGCGAGACCGCGCACGCGCTGGCATACCTCGTCATCGCCAACCGCTCCTACACCGACGTCTATCAGTGGGGCCGCCGCACCAGCCCGCTGAGCCTGGCCGCGGAGATCCAGCACCGGCTGCTTCCGGCGTCACTGGCGTGTGAGGCGGCGCAGTTCGCGGTGGCCGGGGCGCTGGAGCCGGCCGACCACGTCGGGGGTGACACCTTCGACTATGTGATCGACAGGGACACGGTCCAGCTCTCTGTCACCGATGCCATGGGGCACGACGTCGAGGCCGCGCTGCTGGCCACCCTCGCGGTGGGCGCCCTGCGCCGGGCACGGCGGGCGGGCGGCGACCTCGCCGAGCAGGCCCGCCAGGCCGACCAGGCCATGCGCGAGCACGGCCACAAGGGCTACGTCACCGGTCAGCTCCTGCGCATCAGCCTGCTCGACGGCACAACCGAGTTCGTCAACGCCGGGCACCCCTGGCCGCTGCGGATGCGGAACGGACAGGTCAAGGAGATCACTCCGAAGATCGATACGCCGTTCGGCTTCCCTGCCCCTCATACGTACCGGGTCCAGTCGCTGGACCTGCGTCCGGGCGACCGGCTGGTGATGCTGACCGACGGCATGCTGGAGCGCAACGCAGGCAGCCTCAACTTGTTCGACCTGATCGTGCGCACCCGCGATCTGCATCCCCGCGAGGCGGCCCGCACCCTCATCGCGGCCGTCATCGACGCCGGCAACGGCCACCTGCAGGACGACGCGACCGTCATGTGCCTGGACTGGCACGGCACCAACCAATCCGAGCGTGACGCCGCCACTGGAGCCGACCTCACCGACGCCTCCCAACCGTCAAGGACGGCACGCACCGTCCTGGAAAGGGCCGAGAAGCGTCCTGGGCCCGGAACCAGCCGTCCAGGCGGTGCCCGTCATGATCGGGAGGGTGACATGAGCCTGGGCAGCAGCGCTGTCCCGGTCTCGGCAGCCGCCGATTCGCGAACGGACTTCTCTGGCGTCTCGCTCCGGGGACTTGCATCCGTCCGGGTCAATCCTGATGGCGGCGGGAGCAGGCTCCAGTGAGGGTGGAGTGGTGCTCGACGCTCCCGTCGGCACGTGTCCCCTGTCCCAAGGAGTGCTGTCATGTCCGATCGCAATACCTTCATCCGCAGCCTGCACGATGTGGGTCTGGCAGCCTGGTTCGGCGGCTCCCTCATGGGCGCGGTCGGTCTCAACGGGGCAGCGAAGGATCAAGGCGAGACGTCCCAGGTCAGGGCGCGGATCGCCTCGTCGGGGTGGGCGAAGTGGACGCCGGTCAACGCCGCGGCCATCGGAGCGCACCTGTTCGGCGGCGGCGGACTGCTTGCGGTGAACGCTCACCGGGTCGCCGCCCAGCAAGGCGTGGGGGCCTCCACCACGGCCAAGACCCTCGTCACCGCTGCGGCCCTGGCCGCCACTGCCTACGCTCGGGTCCTGGGCAAGAAAGTCGAGCTGGCCTCCTCCTCCGACCCGCAGGACGCCGAAGAGGCCGCCCGGCACCCCATCGACCTCGACAGCACCCAGCGGCAGCTGGCCGTCGCGCAGTGGGCGGTGCCGGCCCTGACCGGCTGCCTGGTGGTGCTCAACGCCCTGCACGGTGAGCAGCAGCGTCCCGAGGAGCAGCTGCCCGGCATGTGGGAGCGAGCCCGCTCGGCCGCCACCCCCTTCATCCCGCAGCACTCTTGAGCGGGCAAACTCATCGCCAACGAGACAGGGCGGGGTCGGCGCATGGCTCCGCCCACGGGGTTCCCAACTGTCTCTCTGGCCGGGCTCTCACCTCGTCCCGGCCTCGAGTGGTCCAGAAGCTCCTCACGGTGTGGACCTTCCGACGCGGGGGAAGCCATGGACACGTCACTCATCGCAGAGAGTCGGTGAGGCGCCCCGACTTTAGAAGAAGTGCTTGCGTCCACCGACCGCGCGACCGGTCGCACCCAGGATCCACAGGATGGCACCAACCAGAATGAGGATGCCACCGATCGTCGTCAGCAGACCCATGCCGACAAGCATGCCGATGATCAGCAGAATAAGCCCAAGAATGATCATTTTGAACCCCATCGTCAATTCCGGCTCAGGCGCGTGTGCGTATGAGCTTCACAAGGGCCTGAGTTCCGTCCCTTGGTGGGTGGATCTCGACCCGCTCCGAATGCCAGGACCTCGGTGCAATAGCCCTTGTGCCCCGCGACACGGTGTTCACGCCCTCCTTGGAAACTTCGTTCAGCACGCCATCTCAGCGACCTTCCTTTGCTCCGGCAGGTCATTCCACCCCGGACGGTTTGGACGTTGGTGACGGAGACACCGGGCAGCAGCGCCTACAGGCAGGTCCTCAGGTCCAAGGGCTTCTTCACCCTCGCCGGCCGCCCCTGGGTGACGGGACTGTGGCCGCAGGCCGGTTCGGTGGCTCGCTTCGAGCCTTCCTCTGCTCGTGACACCGCCAGCCCTTATGCGCAGGAACTCGTCTTCATCGGCCCCAGGTGGACGCGGAGCTGCTGCGGGCCGACCTGAACGGCTGCCTCATGCAGGAAGGCGTAGCTCTGCCCGCTTCCGATCCCTTTCCCTGCCTGGGACACCTACGGCTCCTGCGAGAGATGCGCGCATGAGCACGGCCCCCTCACCACGGTGACGGGGCACTGAAACTCCGGGTCCAGTCGGTGGTCGCAGCCACGGCGGAGCTTCAAGGCTGCGCCCTGGGAAGTGATGCGCCGACAGCTGATCTCGACCTCCACCGCCCTGCGCACCAGCGGTCTCAGCTCGGCTCGGTGAGCCCCTCCACCTGCTCGACGAACGTGCGGCGTCCGCACTCCGACGCCCGGCACCTGAACCGCCGCACCGCCAGGTCGATCACGACCCTCCGACCGGCGATGGCCAGGTCGGCCAGGCGCCGCCGGCACCCGCCGTGAACGCGTGCGGACACCCTGCCACGGCCTGGGCAGGCCGCCTCCCGGGTCACCGTCCGCGCGGCGAAGGCCGCGGCATCGTCCACCACAACCTCCTCGACCACCACGGATGACAGATGGCCAAAGACCGTCGAGAGCACGTCGCCATCACACGAACGGCCATCCTTCCAGCAGTCTGCGACTGGCCGTCACCGGACCACAAGAAGTGGATCAGAACCGAACGAAGTGGCCGTTGACAGCTATCCGCGGGAAGACCTCGGACAGGTCCGGCCGCCGACGGTCCGCCAGCCGTCCACCAGGGTCGACCGAGGCTTGGCGCCGGTTTTCGTTCCGTCGGAATTCCTATACCGCGGCGGGGGCCCCGTTCGCCCCTCCCGTCTGGACCAGGCCCGTCTGGTACGCGATGACGACGAGCTGTGCCCGGTCGCGGGCGTTGAGCTTCGTCATCGCGCGGTGGATGTGCGTCCGTGCCGTCAGTGGGCTGACCACCAGCAGCTCGGCGATCTCCGCGTTGGACTTGCCCTCGGCCGCCAGCGCCATCACTTGCCGTTCCCGTCCGGTGAGGTCGGCGAGCCGTTCCGGGGGCACCAGGTGGGTGCCGGGGGCCGGGGAGGTGAGGAAGCGGGTGATCAGGGTGCGGGTGGCCCCGGGGGAGAGCAGCGCCTCCCCGGAGGCCACCGTGCGGATGCCGGCCAGCAGGGCGTCCGCGGTGACGTCCTTGCCGAGGAAGCCGCTGGCCCCGGCTTTCAGCGCCTGGGCGACGTAGTCCTCGGTCTCGAAGGTGGTCAGGATCAGCACGCGGGTGGTCGCCAGCTCCGGATCGGCGCAGATCGCCGCGGTGCCGGACAGGCCGTCCGTCCCGGGCATGCGGATGTCCATGAGCACCACGTCCGGATGGTGGGTACGGGCCAGCTCCAGCGCCTCCGCCCCGTCGGACGCCTCCCCGACGACCTCCATGTCCGGACAGGAGTCGATCAGGATGCGGAACGTGGCCCGCAGCAGGGCCTGGTCGTCCGCGAGCAGCACCTTCACGGTCATGGAGACTCTCCTTCGACGGCGGCGGACGGTTGCAGCGGCAGCGCGGTGGCGACCTCGAAGCCACCCTCGGGGCGGGGGCCCGCGCACAGGTCGCCACCGATGGACTGGGCGCGCTCCCGCATGCCCCGCAGCCCGAAGCCGCCGGACGTCCCGTTGACGGCGGTGGCGGTGGCCGGGCCGTCGTTGCTGACGGTGATGAGCAGCCGGGAGTCGGCGTAGGTGAAGCTGACGTGGGCGGCGCGTTCGGGGGCGTGCTTGGCGACGTTGGTGAGGGCTTCCTGCACGATCCGGTACGCGGTCAGGTCCACGCCCGGCGTCAGCGGGCGGCGCACGCCCTCCTGGTGGACGACGACTTCCAGGCCCGCCGAACGGTAGGAGTCGATCAGCTCGGGAAGGCGGGCGAGCCCCGGCGCCGGTTCCAGGCCCTCGCCCTTGGGCCGGTCGTCCTGGCGCAGCAGGCCCAGGGTGGCCTTGAGCTCGCGCAGCGCCGAGGAGGTGGTGCCGGTGAGGTCGTCGAGGATCTTCCGGCTCTGCTCGGGGTTGCTGCGCGAGAGGTGGGCGGCGGTGCCGGCCTGGGCGTTGGCGAGGGCCAGGTGGTGGGCCACGACGTCGTGCAGCTCACGGGCGATGCGCATGCGCTCCTCGGTGACCCGCAGCCGGGCCTCCTCCTCCCGGGTGCGCTCGGCGTGCTCGGCGCGGGCCTTGACCGCTTCCAGGTAGTCGCCGCGCAGCCGGGCCAGGCTGCCGCCGACGAGCGGCAGGGCCATCCAGAACACCGGGCCGATCACGGTCAGGACCGGGGAAAGGTCGCGCATGCCGTCGGAGAACAGGTGCACGGTCAGCAGGGCCACCGTGACGACGAGCGCGTACAGGCGGACGGTCCGGCGGTCGCACAGGACGGCCAGCCAGTACATCGCGGCGAGCAGCGGGGCCAGCAGCATCGGGGTGAGCAGGTAGCCGCGCGCGATCGCGGCGATGGTGACCCCGGCGACCACGACCACGACCGTGCGGGTGTGGGTGCGGTACTTCAGCAGGACGAAGCAGGACAGGCCGAGCATGACCTCCAGCGACTTCCCCGCGTCCGGGCGGCTGACGCCGGGGAGGCTGAGCTGGGTGCCGAAGGAGGCACAGCCGATGAGGGCCAGCACCACCATCACGTCCAGGAAGCGGGGGAGGCGCGGGAAGCGCGACGCGTACTGCTCCACGCGCTCGGTGTAGCGCTCCAGGCTGCTGCTCATGGTCGGCTCTCTCGACGAGGGGACTGGCATCCATGGTGGACGATGCGAAGCCGCCCGGGTCGCTGGGACGACCCCGGGCGGCTCCTGCGCACCCGGTCAGGCGCGGGCGAGGTCCTTCTCGGCCGGTTCCGCCTCGGGCTCGGTCGGGCGGGTCAGCGCCTCGCCCTCCACATCGACCCGGGGCAGGATCCGGTCCAGCCACTTCGGCAGCCACCAGGCCCGCTCGCCGAGCAGGGCGAGGACGGCCGGGACGATCGCCATCCGGACCACGAAGGCGTCGAGCAGGACGGCCGCGGCGAGGCCGAAGCCGATCATCTTGATCATGGCGTCGCTCTCCCCGATGAACCCGGAGAACACCGCGATCATGATCAGCGCGGCGGCCACGACGACCCGGGCGCTGTGCTGGAACCCGGAGGTCACGGCCTGGGCGGGCCGCTCGCCGTGGACGTACGCCTCGCGCATCCGCGAGACCAGGAAGACCTCGTAGTCCATGGCGAGGCCGAAGACGATGCCCACCAGGAAGATCGGCATCAGGCTCATGATGGGGCCGGTGGTCTCCACGCCCAGCAGGTCGGCGCCGTGGCCCTGCTGGAAGACCACGACCACCGCGCCGAGCGAGGCGAGCACCGAGAGCAGGAAGCCGGCGGCCGCCTTCAACGGGACCAGGATCGAGCGGAAGACCACCAGCAGCAGGATCACGGCGAGCCCGACCACCACGAGCAGGTACGGCACCAGCGCGGACTGCACCTTCTCGGAGATGTCGATGTTCATCGCGGTAGCGCCGGTGACCTCGAAGGTCACCCCGGCCTCGGACTCGATGCCGGGCCGGTCGCCGCGGATGATGGTGACCAGGTCCTTGGTCTCCTGGTCGGTCGGCGCGGTGGTGGGGACGACGGAGAAGACGGCCGTGTCACCGGATTCGTTGAACTGGGCCGGCGACACCGACACCACGCCCTCGGTGCCGCCGATCCGCTCGGAGACGGTCTCGGCCGCGGCCTTCGGGTCGTCGGCGTCCTCGGCGTCCACGACCACGGTCAGCGGTCCGTTGAAGCCAGGCCCGAAGCCCTCGGCGAGCGCATCGTAGGCCCGCCGCTGGGTGGTCTCCGTGGACTTGGCCTCGTCGCCGGGCATACCGAGCTGGAGGTCGGTCATCGGCAGCGCCAGGGCGCCGAGGCCCGCGACGGCGGCGAGCAGCACGGGCAGCGGGCGGCGCAGTACGAAGCTCGCCCAGCGGGTGCCGCCGTTGACCTTGCGCGTCTCCCGCGGCGTACCGCCCGCTCGGCGGGCCTTGCGGTCCTTGCGGGTCAGTACGGCGTTGGGCCAGAAGCCGAGCAAGGCCGGGACCAGGGTCAGCGCGATGAGGACGCCGACGACGACCGCGCCCGCCGCGCCCAGGCCCATCTCGGTCAGCATCGGGATGCCGACGACGGAGAGACCGGCGAGCGCGATGACGACGGTGAGCCCGGCAAAGACCACGGCGGAGCCCGCGGTGCCGGTGGCGAGGGCGACGGCCTCCTGGGGCGCCCGCCCCTTGGCGCGCTCCTCGCGGTAGCGGGAGACGATGAACAGGGCGTAGTCGATGCCGACGGCCAGGCCCAGCATGATCGCCAGGGTGCTGGTGGTGTCGGTCAGGCCCAGCGGACCGGCCAGGGCCGTGATGGCGAACAGGCTGATGCCGACGCCGATGAGCGCGGTGAGCAGCGGGAGTCCGGCGGCGGCCAGTGAGCCGAAGGTGATCAGCAGGACGACCGCGGCGACGGAGATGCCGATCGCCTCGGCGGCGCCGCTGGGTCCGCCCGTGTCCTCCATGGCGTCGCCGCCTGCCTCGACGGTGAGCCCGGAGTCACGGGCGCGCTCGAGCGACTCGTCCAGGTGGCTGCGGCTGGCGTCGGTGAGTCCGGAGGCGTCGACCTTGTAGGTCACGGTCGTGTACGCGGTGGAGCCGTCCTCGCTGACCGCGCCGGACTCGTACGGGTCGACGGTGCTCGCGACCTGCGTGCCGTCCCCGAGTTCGGCTATCGCGGCCTCGACGGCCTTCTTGTTCTCGGTGGCGGTGACCTTCTCGCCGTTCGGCGAGACGAAGACGACGCGGGCGGTCGCACCGTCGGCGGCGGCGCCGGGGAACCGCTCCTCCATCAGGTCGAAGGCTTCCTGCGATTCGATCCCCGGCATGGAGAAGGGTTCCTCCTCCGCCTCCGGCGCGGTCATGCCGGCGAGTCCTACGGCGGCCAGCACGGCGGCCCAGACAAGGGCGACGGTCCAGCGTCGCCTGAAGGCCAAGCGGCCCATTCGATACAGAAAAGCAGCCACGGGGAGGTCTCCACATCCGGGTTTCGAAGGTGCCTCCAGACTCCTGAAGAGGGGGGTGTCCTGTCGTCGTCCGGCTGCCGACACTGTGCGGTACTGAATCCGCAGTACTACGCCCTCCGCGGGTCCCACCCGGGGACGAGAGCGGGTCGGCCTCAGGTCGCGGGGTTGAGTTCCTCAACCCTGAGAACGGCACCGGCGGTCATCCCGCTACAGCGTCCGGACGGCAAGGGTCGCGCGTCTCCGTCCACCGGTGCCGCCTTCCCCCGTCTCTCTGTCTTTCCGGGAGTACACCCATGCCGGCGCGCGGCAGCGAGTACGGCATGGACGACGGGGAGGCAGCCCAGCGGATCGCTGCCTGGACCGGCGACTGCGACGGCGAATCCGCCATGTACGCCACCGCATGTGGCCTTCGCCAAGGAGACAGCCCGGACCGAAGTGACCCCTCAGGTCCCGACACCTTGCGTCAAGAGTGCGGCTGGAGCGCTGCGCCGACGGTCACGGGCTGCTCGACGACGCACTGCCCCACCGCGTCGGGAACCACGGTGACGGGCACGACGTCCTGAGCCGGGACCGTGCCCGCCCGGAGATCTCCCGGGCGGGCACGGCGCTCAGCCGCAGGCGGTGCCGTGCAGGGTGCAGGTGCTCGGCGGGGAGGTGCTGCCGGTGTGGGTGGCCGGCCCAAAAGCCGATGCTCCGACGCCCGGGGTCCCGCCGCAGCCGGAGCCGGGGGCGGCCGTACCGGCGGATGCGGCAGCCGTGCGGGAGGCCGTGGCCGGGGTGTTGTCGCTCCGGCCGTGACCCGGTGCCGTGTCGCTCACGCGCGGGTCCACTTCTGGTTGGCCTGGCCGTTGCAGGTCCACAGCACCAGCGGGGTCCCGTTGGCGGTGCCGGCCCCGTTGGCGTCGAGGCACAGTCCGGAGCGGACGTTGCGGATCGAGCCGTCGGAGCCGACGGTCCACTTCTGGTTGTTCTGGCCGTTGCAGGGCCAGGTGATGACACGGGTGCCGTTGGTGGTGCCCTGGTTGTAGGCGTCCAGGCACTTGTCGCCGTAGACGCGGATCTCGCCGCCCGCCCATGTGGTCCACAGCTGGTTGGCGGCCGTGTGGCAGTCCCACAGCAGAGTCGCGGCGCCGGCGGCCGTGGAGGCGTTGTCCACGTCCACGCAGCGGCCGGAGGCGTTGCCCCGCAGGCGTGAGGTGGTGGCGGCCAGCGGGCTGCCGCCGCTCACCCGGTACGCGGCGACGCCGTGCGCGGGGACGCTCGCCGAGATCTGCCCGGACGTGCTCGACGTGCCGCCGGTCCACAGGTCGGTGAGGGTGAACGGTCCTCCGCTCAGGCCGATCTGGGCGGCCGTCGTGGTGACCGTCGCCGCGCTCCCGCCCCGGTTGAACAGTCCCACCGCGACCGAACCGTCCGCCAGGGGCTTGGCGAACACCTCGATGTCGCCGTCGTCGCGCACCCTGCGTCCGCCCGCGCCCTGGGAGTCCTGGTTCACCGCCAGCAGGCGCGGGTTGCGCAGGATCGCGCTGACGTCGGCGGACATCGTGCGGATGTCGTTGCCGGCCATCAGCGGGGCACTCATCAGCGCCCACAGGGCGAAGTGGGAGCGGGACTCGGTCAGCGACAGGCCGGGGCGGCCGACGACCAGCATGTCGGGGTCGTTCCAGTGCCCCGGGCCGGACTGTGCGGCCAGCGGCGCATTGACGTCCAGGACGTTGCCGACGCCCATCGGGTAGCTGTTGGTGTTGCCGTTCTGCCAGATGTCGAGCAGGTCCTCGGTCGTCCGCCACAGGTCGGCGACCTCGCCCCAGTCGTACGTGGACCCCGTGATGGCGTGGAAGCTGTTGGGGTTGATGCTGTAGACGATCGGCCGACCGGTGGCGCGCAGGGCATCACGCATCAGCTTGAACCGCGCGACCTGCTCGTCACGCGTGCCGCTCGAGGAACACCAGTCGTACTTGAGGTAGTCGACCCCCCACGCGGCGAACGTGGCGGCGTCCTGGACCTCGTGGCCCCTGCTGCCCGTGGCGCCCGGGTAAGTGCCCACGGTCTGCGCGCAGGTGCGCTCGCCCGGCACCTGGTAGATGCCGAACTTCAGGCCCTTGCCGTGGATGTAGTCCCCGAGGGCCTTCATCCCGCTCGGGAACTTCGTCGGGTTGGCCCGCAGGTTGCCCTGCGCGTCACGCTGCGGGTCGAACCAGCAGTCGTCGACCACCACGTACCGGTAGCCGGCGTCCCGCATGCCCGAGGACACCATCGCGTCGGCGGCCTGGCGGACCTGGGCCTCGGTGATTCCGCACCCGAAGCTGTTCCAGCTGTTCCACCCCAGCGGTGGGGTGAGCGCCGGACTGCCCGGCGCGGCCGTGGCGGTGGACTGCGCTGAGGCCGTCACGGACGCGGTCACCGTCAGCGCGGCGGCCGTGAGGAGGCGGACCAGTCGTCCGCCTGATCGTCTGGGCACCCGGAACTCCTTCGGCAGGAAAGAGAGAGGAGAGGAGAGGAGAAGTTCGAAATTTCGATTGACGTTCGGAAACTTCAGATGTCCCACGGATACTAGAGAGGCGTCCGGTCATGTCAACACCTCCTGGAGGAACAGGATTTGTCGCGTAATCAGCAAGAGAGCAAGGCCGAGGCGCACCGTCCCCGCACCAGCCGCTTCGAACATTTCGAAGCGGCGCACGACTTATGCGAGAAGGGTTGACGGGGTACGCCGACCCCCTATCATCCAGAATGCTCGACAAGTCGCACCACGTTCGACACTTCGAACGCGACAGAGCCGCTCCGACCGATGAACTCGAGGTGAACACCTCCATGGATCTGTCATGGCCGCATCAACCCCTCACTCGTCGCCGCACGCTCGCGGCCGCCACCGGCCTGGCCGCCGGCGCCCTCCTCCCCGCCGGGCCCGCCCTCGCGACCGCGGCGCAGTACACGAACCCGGTGATCTGGCAGGACTTCGCGGACATCGACATCATCCGCGTCGGCGACACCTACTACGCCTCGGCCTCGACGATGCACTACTCGCCGGGCGCGCCCGTTCTGCGGTCGTACGACCTGGTGAACTGGGAGATCGCCGGCCATTCGGTACCCGTCCTCGACTTCGGCGCCAAGTACGACCTGAACGGCGCCCGCGGCTATGTCAGAGGAATCTGGGCATCGTCACTGGCCTACCGGCCCAGCAACAGGACCTTCTACTGGCTCGGTCAGATCGACTTCGCCCGGACGTACCTCTACACCGCCACCGCGGTGGAGGGGCCGTGGAACAGACTGGCGACGATCAGCACCCCCTACTACGACGCCGGCCTGCTCGTCGACACCGACGACACCCTCTACGTGGCGTACGGCAACACCACCATCAGCGTGGCCCAGCTCTCGCCCGACGGCCGCAACCAGGTCCGTACGCAGGAGGTGTTCAGGACACCGTCCAGCGTCGGCACCTTGGAGGGCGCCCGGTTCTACAAGATCAACGGGCAGTACTACATCTTCCTGACCCGCCCCGCGAACGGCCAGTACATCCTCAGGTCCTCGAGCGGCCCCTTCGGCCCGTACACGATGCGGCAGGTCCTCCTCGACCTGCGCGGACCAATCCCCGGCGGCGGCGTCCCCCACCAGGGCGGGCTGGTGCGGACGCAGAGCGGCGCCTGGTACTACATGGCCTTCGTCGACGCCTACCCCGGCGGCCGCATGCCCGCCCTGGCACCGGTCACCTGGACCACGGACGGCTGGCCCGTCGTACAGCTCGTCAACGGCGCGTGGGGCACCACGTATCCCAGTCCGTCCGTACCCACTCCGCCCCGCCAGGTCACCCCGATGACCGGCGTCGACACCTTCGACGGTACGACCCTGAAACCGGGATGGGAGTGGAACCACAACCCCGACAACACCAAGTGGTCGGTCGGCAACGGCCTGACGCTGCGGACCGCGACCGTCACCCACGACCTCTACTGGGCCCGCAACACCCTCACGCACCGCGTCCAGGGCCCCACCTCCACCGCCACGGTCCAGCTCGACCACTCCGCGATGCGGGACGGCGACCGGGCCGGGCTTGCGCTGCTGCGTGACTCCTCCGCCTGGATCGGCCTCAAGCGCGACGGCGGTGCGACACGGGTGGTGATGGTCACCGGGCTGACCATGGACAGCAACTGGAACACCACCGGCACCGGCACCGAGATCGCGAGCGCGCCCGTCTCCGGCGGCCGCATCCGGCTGCGCGCGAACGCGGACATCCGCCCTGGCGCACCGCGCCCCGGGACCTTCTCCTACAGCACCGACGGCATCACGTTCACCCGTCTCGGACCCGCCTTCTCCATGGGCAACGACTGGCGGTTCTTCATGGGCTACCGGTTCGCCCTCTTCAACCACGCCACTCAGGCCCTCGGCGGCGCGGTCCGCGTCACGCGGTTCGAGGTGTCCACGCCCTGAACCGCTGAACCGATCCATCGACCGCACCGCCCGGCCCCCGGCCCCGGCCCCGGCCCCGGCCCCGACCAGGAGAACCATGAGCCCGCTGAAACAGCTCGGTCTTCGCCGGGCATCCGCCCTGAGCATGCCGGCAGCGACCACCCTGATGAACCCGGCACCGCGACCGGCATCAGCAAAAGGGGCAGGCTGCAACCAGTACCCAAGCCATCGGATCGGACGGCAGTCGCTGCTTCCGGCGCTGGACCTCGGCCACCCCGGCCGGCTCCCTGGACGCCCCGCGCCGCGTCCGGGAGCAACCCGTTCGGACCGGGGCCCGCCCCTCCCGGACCGTGACGAGTCAGGCGCTGGCCCGGACGGCCAGGCGGGTGGGGAGGACCAGCGGGGTGGGGTCCTGCCCGTTGACGAGCGCGACGAGCATGCGCGCCATCTCCCGTCCGAGAGCCTCTACGGGCTGATGGACGGTGGTGAGCGGCGGATCGGCGATCTGGGCGACCGTCAGGTCGTCGAAGCCGACCACGGCGACGTCGGCGGGGACCCGTCGGCCGGCCTCCCGCACGGTGCGCAGCGCTCCCGCCGCCATGTTGTCGTTGGCGGCGAACACTCCGTCCACGTCGGGGTGTTCCGCCAGCAGCGCGGCCATGGCGGCGGCTCCGCTGCGCTCCGTGAAGTCCCCCTCCAGCGGCGGGAACGGATCGAGACCGGCGCCCAGCATGGCGTCCCGGTAGCCGCGGTACCGGGCGCGCCCGGCCTCGGTGTCCAGACGCCCGCAGATCACGGCCACGCGCCTCCGGCCGAGTGAGACCAGATGCTCGGTCGCCTCGCGCGCTCCGCCGACGTTGTCCACGTCCACGTACCACCGGGGAGCAGAACCGACCGGGCGCCCGCCGAACACGACGGGCATCTGCGCCTCGTCGGCCATCCGGGTCAGCGGATCGTCCTCGCGCAGCGCCATCAGCATCACACCGTCCGCGCCCCTGGACCGCAGGAGCTCCTCGACCCGCTTGCGGCCCCGGTCGGAAGCGGCCAGGCACAGCATCAGATGCAGGTCCGCCTCGTCCAGGGCGGCCGACGCCCCCACGATCACGCGGGCGAAGAACGGATCGGCGAAGATCGACGGATCCTCTCCCGAGATGACCAGGGCGGCCGCTCCCGTCTGACGGGTGGCCAGCGCGCGGGCGGTCGGATTGGGTACGTAACCGAGTTGCCGCACGGCCCGTTCGACAGCCTCGCGCTTGGCGCGGCTGACGTGCGGGGCGTTGTTGAGGGCGCGGGAGGCCACGGAGCGGGAAACACCGGCGCGTTCGGCCACCTCGTCGAGCGTCGGATGCCGACGCGGCGCTGCTTCTGCCATGGCTCGTGAGTCTTTCACAGGCGGGGAGCACTCAGGGACGCATGACCTGGGACCGCTTCCAGTGCAGTGGGCTACAGGACTTACGTCCCGCTGTGAAAGTCCAATGCTGCGCCGACTATTGACAGCTCAACCGCCCACCCACACGATTGGGACCGCTTCCAGTGGGAGCGCTCCCAAAGCGCACATCCTCTGAAACCGAGGTACTGTCTTGAGCCGCAGACTCCGCACCCTGATGGCAGCGCTCTGTGCTCTGCCGCTGGCGTTCGCCGCCGCACCCTCCGCCCACGCGGCCGACCCCACCACCATGACCAACGGGTTCTACGTGGACCCCGACTCGAGCGCGAGGCGGTGGGCGGCCGCCAACCCCGGCGACGGCCGGGCCGCCGCGATCAACGCCTCCATCGCCAACACGCCGATGGCCCGCTGGTTCGGCTCCTGGAGCGGCACCATCGGCACCGCGACAGGCGCCTACGCCGGAGCGGCGGACCAGCAGGACAAGCTGCCCATCCTCGTCGCCTACAACGTCTACCACCGTGACTACTGCGGCGGGCACTCCGCCGGCGGAGCCGCCTCGCCGTCCGCCTACGCCAACTGGATCGCCCAGTTCGCCGGAGGCATCGCGGCCCGCCCCGCCGTCGTCATCCTCGAACCGGACTCCCTCGGAGACTACGGCTGCATGACCCAGGCCCAGATCGACGAACGCGAGGCCATGCTCACCGGTGCCCTCGCCGAGTTCAACCGCCAAGCCCCCAACACCTGGGTCTACATGGACGCCGGCAACCCGCGCTGGGCCGACGCGGCGACCATGGCCCGGCGCCTCCACGAAGCCGGCCTCCGACAGGCCCACGGCTTCTCGCTCAACGTCTCCAACTACATCACCACCGCCGAGAACACCGCCTACGGCAACGCCGTCAACAACGAACTGGCCGCCCGCTACGGCTACACCAAGCCGTTCGTCGTGGACACCAGCCGCAACGGCAACGGCTCCAACGGCCAGTGGTGCAACCCCTCCGGCCGCCGCATCGGCACGCCCACCCGGACGGGCGGAGGCGCCGAGATGCTCCTGTGGATCAAGACCCCGGGCGAGTCCGACGGCAACTGCGGTGTCGGAACCGGCTCCACGGCCGGCCAGTTCCTCCCCGAGGTCGCCTACAAGATGATCTACGGCTACTGATCCAGGACTCCCGCCGCCCGCACCGGCGACCGGCAGTCCGCCGGGGCGGCGGGCACTCCCCCGACCATCTCACCGGAGAGGGGCCGACGTGATCCCCCCTTGAGGGCCTGGACGTGCGATCCGTCCATAGAGCAGTCGTCCGGTTCCAGCAGGTCGGCGCGACGCATCCCGGTCAGCGGGGCTGACTGCAGGCGCGGCCGGACTCCGGCCACGGTCCGGTCCCGCAGTCCGCGCCAGGCCGTCACCCCGGACCGGCCCACTACTTCTCTTGGCACGTCGCACCAGGCCACGCCCTTGCGCAGGACGTGAACGATGCCCGCCGGTGCGACCCTTCCGGCACCGGGAGCCGTCCGGGATGGCGGTGCCGGCGTGGGCGCACCGGCAGCAGCGGGGCCATCCGGTCCCAGGGATCATCGAGGACAAGCTTCACGTTCACGAGGCTGCGGCTTGCCGGAGAACCCGGTTGAGCACGCCGAGCCGGATCGACATACTCCCCGGATGACCAACACCGGGGGCAAGGCCACTGAGCAGTGTGGGGATGAACCTTGGTACCGCGTGCGCACAGATCTGTTCGAGGCGTCATTCCTGCCCAGCGCCGGCGAGGATCTGGATGCCGTCTGCAACGTCGACGTAGAGGTGCAGCTGGCAGCGGACGGCTCCCGATGGAGCGCGACCGTGTTCACGCTCGCCGAGGTCGAGCGCCTCATGAAGAGGTGGTCCCGAACTGGCGAGGAGTTGGGCGGCCGCTACTTCTGGTGCTCTGACGGACTGATAGTCCGGGACCCTGGCATCGACAACATGACCCGGGTACTCGCCGGCCTGCTCGAAACCGGTGACTTCACGCAGGTTCTTCAGCGACTCGACGACGAGTAGCCAGCGCCCTCGTTCTGCAACGATCAGTAAGGCGCGTGCCACTCCCGTTTGCCGAAACCCGGAAGAAATGTGGAGCTCACAAAGCCTGACGTAGCCGGTCATGGCCAGGAACGTGGGGGCGCGGCCGTAGGACTTCATGCCGACCAGGTGGACGCCCTGTTCGGGGTGGGAGAGCGCGCGGTGCCCGTGCGGGTGGACGGTGCCGCAGGAGTGCTGGCTGGGGTCGATCAACGGGGCGAGTTCCACCGGGGCCTGGAGGCGAACATGCGCGCGCAGGCCGAGAGGTCCGGCGCGGAGAGGAAGCCGCCTTCCTCACCCGCTTCGCCCGCTCGGTGACCGTCGTCCACCGCCGCTCCACGCTGCGCGCCTCGCGGGTCACGCAGAACCGGGCCCTCGCAGTTGACGACGGCCCGCGTCGCGTCGACGAAGCCGACCTTCTGGTTCCTGTGCTGGAGGCAGAAAGCGTGCTCCCAGGCGTCGAAGACCAGGATCGGGACCGAGTTCCGCCGTCGCCCTGTCGCCGGCCGTCATCCCGTCCCGGGACGCCGTCCCGCCCGCCCGGTACCGGCCGTCAGTCCGTCTCCTGGGCGTGCGGGGCCGTCGCGGGCGGATGGGTCGGACGGTCCCGTCCGCCGTCACGGCCCGACACCGCCACGACGACCAGCCCGACGACAATGGCTCCGACCGCGACTCGCCCTGCCGCCCGCGCCCACCAGGCCGGACGGGTCGCGCCCCCGCCGGGAGGGCCCAGCCGTCCGGCCCGCCGGGCAGGCCTGAGCAGACGAAGCAACAGCAGTGCGGCGACCGGGAGTTGCAGCAGCCACAACACGGTGCGCGGCCACTCCCCGTACCAGACGTTGGTTCCGTACAGCAACGTGTGCCACACGCTCAGCACGTACACGACGATCACGAAACGGTGCAGCCGGCGCCAGGCGTTCGCTCCGATGCGGTGCCGGACGTAGAACAACAGCCCCAGCGGAATCGCCAGGTACAGGGCTCCCTGTCCGATCGGGATGGCGATCTTTCCGGTTCCGGAGTCGTACCAGCCCGGCACGAAGGTGTCCGCGAAGGCCACCCACAACCGCTCCGCCCACGCCACCTTCGTCTCGTAGCGCACGAGTTCGGCGGCGAACATCAGCGCGTGGGCGAACATCAGCGCCATCGTCGTCAGGCTCGTGGTGCGGTGCCAGCGCTCCAGCACCTGCCGGGAGACCGGCAGCCGGGCGGGGCGCGGCCCCGACAGCAGCAGACCGAGCGTGACCGTGCCCCAGGCCCACAGCAGTCCCGACCACCCGAACGCCTGGCTGAGCAAGTACATCCAGTAGGTGCCGGGGTCGTCCATGAACGGCATGACCGCGACCGTGTCCGACTCGCCCGACTCCATGCGCGCCCACAGGAACGCGAACACGAGCGCCGTGACCACCACCGCCGCGGTGGCATCGGGCAGGGCGGACCGCAGGTCGCCGCGCAGCGCGACGCGATCGCCGGGAGGCCGTCGCCGCCCGGGAAGGGCTGCCGCCCCGTCCTCGTCCGGCCTCGTGTCTGACGTCATCGGGGGCCTCCCGGGCACGGACCACCGCAGCAGCGGTGCGCAAGTGGCGTGAGGCAACAAGTCTGACTGAGGGGGCGGCGATCCCCGAGGCGGTATCCGGCCAGAGTCGCCGTGCGGCTCGGCACGGTCGGCGTCGTCCTGACCGCGGCATCGCTCGTGCGGTTCTCCGGCGGCATCGCCGGCGGGGCCCTCGCGGACCGGACCGGGCCGCGCGGCACGATGCTGCGGGCACTCGTCGTACGCACCGCCGGTTTCGCCGGGCTCCTGCCCGGCCCTGCGCCGGCTGCCCCTCGCGATCCGGGCACTGGTCGTGACGTGCTGCGGTGCCGCGCTCCACCTGCCCGCGAACAAGGTGTATTCGGGGCTTCGGCGGATTCGACGGGCACCCTTACGACGAGAACGCCGAGCGGCTCGTCCTTCGGGCTGTCCGCGAAGCGTGAGGGGCGCGGGCGTGCGGCCGGGTCCGCACGCCCTTTTGCCGTCGGCTCGGGGAAACGTAGGATCACCTGGTCATCGCCGCGACGGGAGACAGGAAGCCGGTGCGAATCCGGCACGGTCCCGCCACTGTGACCGGGGAGCGCCCCTCCGACATGCCACTGCGCACCGCGCGGGAAGGCGGAGGGAACGTCGATCCGGGAGTCAGGACACTGGTCCGTCGCGGGCCCGATCCGAGGAGCGCGGACTCCAGGAGGCTTCACGTGTCCCAGCTGTTCACCCCTGCCCGCACGCGCGGGTTCCTTCGTGCCACGGCCGCTGCCGTGGCTCTTTCGTCGGTACTGCCGGCCACCGGCTGCGGTGCGTCCGACGGGAGCGGCGGGGACGCGAAGGCCACCGCTCCCGTGACCGCGGGCTTCCCGGTCACCGTCGACAACTGCGGTGTGAAGACGACGTACGACAGGCCGCCGTCGCGGGTGGTCACCATCCACCAGCACCCGGCGGAACTCATGCTCGCCCTCGGCCTGAAGGACCACATGGCCGGCACGGCCTTCCCCGACTCCGCCGTCCTGCCCGAGCTGAAGGAGGACTACGAGGCGATCCCCGAACTGGCGCGGAAGGAACCGTCGTTCGAGACCGTCCTGGAGGCCGAGCCGGATCTCGTCTACGGCGGCTACGGCAGCGCCTTCGCCGAGAGTGAGGGCCGCTCCCGCGAGGCGTTCGCCGACGCCGGTATCGCCACCCACCTCAACCGCGAGTACTGCGGCAAGAAGCAGGTGACGATGGAGGACACCTACGACGAGATCCGCACCATCGGCACGATCTTCGGTGTCCCGGACCGGGCCGACAAGCTGGTCGCCGACCTCGAGGGCCGCGTCGGCAGGGCCGCCGCCGAGGTCGAGGGCGAGCCCGAACCATCCGTCTTCGTCTACGACAGCGGCGACAAGAGCGCCTTCACCGCGGGCGGCAAGAGCCTGGGCACCGAGCTGATCCGGCTGGCCGGCGGCGAGAACGTCTTCGCCGACCTCGACGACGTCTTCGGCGACGTCTCCTGGGAGCAGGTCGTCGAGCGCGGGCCGGAGGTCATCGCCGTCTACGACTACGCGGGCGCCGGAAGCGTGGAGGAGAAGAAGGAGTTCCTGCTCTCCCAGCCCGCGCTCGCCGACGTACCCGCCGTCAGGAACAAGCGGTTCGTCGTCCTGCCGCTGACCGCCACCCTGGTCGGCATCCGTTCGGCCTACGCGGTCGAGGACCTGGCCCGCGGGCTGCACCCCGAGAGCTTCCGGTGACCCGGGCCGCCACCGACACGTCCACCGAGCGGACGGTTCGACGGTGGAAGGGCGAGGAGGCAGGAGCGTGCCGTACACGGTTGGCCGTCACGCTGCTCGTGCTCACCGCCCTGCTCACGGTCTCCGCCACGGCGGGCCTCGCGATCGGCTCCGTCCGGGTGCCGCCCGGCCAGGTGTGGGGCATCGTGACGCACGCGCTGGGTGCCGACTGGCAGGAGCCGGACTGGTCGCGGGCCAGGGAGACCATCGTGGTGGACGTGCGGGCACCGCGGGTGCTGCTCGGTGCGGTCACCGGCGCCGGCCTGGCGGTGATCGGCACCGCGCTGCAGGCCCTGGTGCGCAACCCCCTCGCCGAGCCCTACCTGCTCGGTGTCTCCTCCGGTGCGTCCCTCGGCGCGGTCTCCGTGATCGTGTTCGGGGTGACCCTCTTCGGGCCGGTCTCCCTGTCGGTGGCCGCCTTCGTGGGCGCCCTGGGCGCGCTCCTGCTCGTGTACGCCACCGCGCGCACCGGCGGACGCATCACCTCATCTCGGCTGGTGCTGTCCGGGGTGGCGATCGCGGCGGTGCTCACCGCGGTCCTCGATCTGCTGCTGCTCACCACCGACCGGGGCAACGAGGCCCGCGCGGTGCTCGCCTGGACCCTCGGCGGCCTCGGCGGCGTCAACTGGGGCACGCTGTGGCTGCCGAGCACGGCCCTGCTGCTCGGTGTCGGCGTCCTCATGGCGCAGGCCCGCAACCTGAACCTGCTGCTGGCCGGCGAGGAGGCGGCGACCACGATGGGGCTGGACGTGGCCCGCTTCCGCGCCCGGCTGTTCGTGCTGGTCTCCCTCGTCACGGGCGTACTGGTCGCGGCGGCCGGACCGATCGGCTTCGTCGGCCTGATGATGCCCCACATCGTGCGCCTGTTCGTCGGCGGCGACCACCGCCGGGTCCTGCCGACGGCGGCACTCGGCGGAGCGGTCTTCCTCATCTGGGCCGACATCGCCGCCCGGACGATCGCCGCGCCCATGGAAGTACCCGTCGGCGTCCTCACGGCCCTGTGCGGCGGGCCGTTCTTCCTGTGGCTGATGCGCCGGGACGCCCGGCGCGGCACCGACCGAGGAGTGGCATGACCGCGGCCGAGCTGAGCGTCGACGGCGTCACGCTCACCGCCGGAGCCCGCCACCTGGTGCGCGACGTCTCCCTGACCGCCCGACCGGGCGAGACGATCGGGCTCGTCGGGCCCAACGGCAGCGGCAAGTCCAGCCTCCTGCGCACCGTTTACCGGGTCCTGCGCCCGGACACCGGTCGGGTGCGCGTCGACGGAGACGACGCCTGGTCACTGCCGGTGCGGCAACTGGCCCGCACCGTGGCGGCGGTGGTCCAGGACTCGGCAGCCGACTTCGACCTCGCCGTCCGCGAGGTCGTCGCCATGGGTCGCACCCCGCACAAACGGCTCCTCGCCGGTGACACCCCCGAGGACGCGGAACTCATCGACTCCGCACTCCTGGCGGTCGACGCCGTCCACCTGGCCGACCGCCCCTTCGACCGGCTCTCGGGTGGCGAGCGCCAGCGCGTCCTGATCGCGCGCGCCCTGGCCCAGCAGCCCACCCTCCTGGTCCTCGACGAACCCACCAACCACCTCGACATCCGGCACCAACTGTCCGTGCTCGGCACCCTGCGCCGCCTGCCCGCGACCGTGCTGCTCGCCCTGCACGACCTCAACCTGGCCGCCTACTACTGCGACCGCCTCTACGTCCTGCACGACGGTGAGGTCACCGCGAGCGGGCCACCCGCAGAGATACTCACCCCTCAGCTCCTGGCCGAGGTCTACGGAGTGGCCGCGGAAGTCGCCGCCCATCCGCGCACGGGCGCCCCGCAGGTGACGTTCCTCCCCGAAGAGCCACGCAGCTGAAGGGCTCCACCCGATATCGTCCTGTGTCCATACGCGCCACCGGGGACGAAACGGGGAGCGTGACCGACGCCTCCAGGGCATCAGGGTCCCCAGAAGACGTGGGGCTCTGTGGGAGCGAATGGCGTGCCTCGGCCGGCCGCGAAGAGTTCCGGGTCGCATGTCGCGCACCGGTCGTGGGAGTCGTGTCGTCGCCGCGTCCTTGTTCCGGGTACTCGTGAGAGGGGAACCCGAGTGCGACGGTGCCCACGACGGACACTCGAACCCACCTCCTCGGCAGCCCCTGCCCGGCCGCCCCTGCAAGGCTTCTCGTCGAACGCCGCTGTCACAGGGATCACATGCGCACGGCAGGCCGTTCATCTGCCCAACGGCGTCCCGGAACCACTGTCCGCCTCCGGGCTCACCAGCGGCATGGGTCATCAGGCCCTGCAGAGGGCCGGACAGACCCCGGGGCGTGTGCGTGCTGGTGGCAGGCATCCGGTGGGCCGTCCGGGCACGGCTGGATGTGGGTCGCGGGGCGCAGGCCGAGCATGGCTCCCGACGAGACCACCGGCTCGCGCAGGACACCACCGCGTAGCCGGGGCAGTCCGGTTACACGATCTCCAGAACGTCCCGTACCGGGCGGCGGGGCGTGGCCGGTCCCCTCGGGCCATACCCGAGGCGCAACACCATCTGCACCTGGCCCGTGCCCGACGCGGGGTCGCGGGCCAGCAGGCGCAGCGCGCGGTCCTCCAGCGCGTGCGACGTCAGGGAGGTGGCCAGGTCGGCCAGGGTCGCCTCCAGCAGGACACGCTCCAGCGCCTGCCCTGCGCTCAGCCAGTCGGCCGGCCCGTCATCAGGGGTGCTCAGCAGGGCCAGGTGCGGGTTGTGCTCGAACGTGGTGGTTCCGCGGTCCGCGACACGCCGGCGCCCGGCGAAGTCCCGCACGGGGGCCTTGCCGTCCCGCTTGCGTGGGCCGAACGCGTACTCGGGAACGCCGTCGACGGCCGTGTCCGCCTCCAGTCCGAGCCGGGTCCAGCGGACCAGGTCCTCGCTCGTCTCCGGGTCCAGGGTGTCCCGGCTCTCGGCGTCGTGGATCAGGTCGAGCACGGTCTCGGCGTGCCAGGATCCGGGGAAGAGGAGCGCTGCCCCTTCCAGCTCGGCGGCGTCCCGCAGGGTGGCCCGCACGTTCTCGGGGATGTCCTTCTCGGCGAAGGGATGGCGGCTGGTGTGCCGCCGGCGGATCGCCGGGTGCAACCGCACCAGCTCCTCGTCCCGCTGGCGCCCCACCTCGTCGGCCAGATGAACGGCAGCGAGCAGGAGCGGGTCCTGCGGGTCGGGCAGCAGCCGGACCTCCGGGAGAAGGTCCGCGTGCGCGGCGGTGACGCGCAGGTTCATCAGCGCGGCGCCGCAGCCGAGGTGGAGGGCACGGCCGCGGGGGTCGGTATGCGGTACGGCACGCTGGGGATCCGAGCGCACATGAAGGGTTCGGCTGCCGAGGAAGCAGCGGAACCGCCACGGCTGCGCGTTGTGCAGAGACGGTGCAGCTGTGGCGTCGTGGACCAAGGCAGTCACCGTCTCCCTGGTGAGCGGTTGCGCCGACACCGCGTCCTCCACTCCGGAACTCCCCCGGGCTCCTGGGCAAGCCCGCCTCCGGGCCCTTACACCTCCAGGCTGCCACCGCCGCACGCCCGGACGTACATGGGCCGACCGGCCCGAGCCGACAAGCCGATGGTCCCGATCGGTGGCGGACCAGGCCGACAGGGCCGAGCGGTCCCTCACCGCCCAGGGCCGAAGGCTCCGGCCCGGTCCGAAGCCGGTGGTTGGTGATCGACCCGGGCTGTCGACGACAGGCCCGTCGGCGTATGCTCCGCCGCTCGGGACATCAGCGGCCGAAAGCGGGCGGGGAGCGTCCCCGACGCCCGGTCGGATCGCTCCGTCCAGGGCGCTTCAGGGTGGTTCAGCTCACCCGCCCGTCATGTTCCGTTCGTTCAGAGCGCCCGCAGGCCGTGTTCCCGGAACTGCTCGCACACCCGTTCCGTCAGCTCCGGATCCGGTGCGGGTGTGTCGTGCAGGGGGAAGGGGATGCCCGGTGCGTCGTACTCGTGGGCACCGAGTTTGTGGAACGGCAGGACGTCCACCCGGTCGATGTTGCCCAGGCCGGCGAGGAAGCCCCCGAGGCCGTCGACGGCGGCCGGGGCGTCGGTCCAGCCGGGCACCAGGACGTAGCGGATCCACACCGGGACGCCGAGCCGGTCCAGGCGGGTGGCGAAGTTCAGCGTCGGGGCGAGGTCGCCGCCGGTCAGCTTCCGGTAGGCCCGGACGCCGAAGGACTTGACGTCCAGCAGGACCAGGTCGGTGTCGGCGAGCAGTGCGTCGCTCGCGCGGGCGCCGAGGAAGCCGGAGGTGTCCAGGGCGGTGTGCAGACCGAGCTCCTTGCAGCGGCGGAGGACCGCGGCCGTGAACGCGGGCTGCAGCAGGTCCTCGCCGCCGGTGAGGGTCACTCCCGGTCGTGGAAGGTGGACTCCATCGGGCCGACCGTCACACCGCTGAGGAAGCCCTTCGTCGGCGAGCCGCCGTCGAACCAGCCCTTGCCGGACTGCGTGGCGCAGCCGAAGCCGAACGTCTTGTCGAGGAACGCCCAGCCGAACGGCCTTCTCCGTCCGGGCCCGGTCGGCATCGGCCGACTGGCCCGGAACCAGTCGGCGACTTCTGACAGGTCGGTGCCGTGGGTTCGGATCCAGCCGTGGTGGCGCAGCCGGGCGTCCTCCATGCGCCGCCGTGCGGCCGCGGCACGCACCGCACGACCCGGGCATGTCGGAGGTGCATGCGGATCCGTGTCTCCCCGCCGTCCCGGTCCACCGGGCACCCGACAGGGCCGACCGGGCCGTCCCGGAAGCGCGGTGCCCGTCATCAGGTCGTCGGCACCAGCACCACAGGACAGTGGGAGTGGTGCAGCAGGACGTGCGCGACCGGGCCGACCGGTGGACCGACCCGGCCCGCGCGCCGGCGCCTGCCGATGACCACGAGCCGACAAGGCGCGGGCCGGTCCGGTGCGGCTGCCGGGGGCGGGGCCGATGGAACCCGTCGGCCCGCCGAGCGGCCCGTCCCATCGGGACGAAAGGGTTCGGGCAGACCCCGCCCAGCCGGACGAGGGGCCCCTGGGGGAGGGGCGATGAGACGTTCAAGCGGTGAGGTCCACCCCGTACAGGGTGCGTCCGCCGATGAGCTCACGCCCGGTGACCAGTCCCGGCTCGATGCGGACGAAGACCTCCTGCGGCGCGGGCACCCAGGAGACCGGGCCGGTGCGGGCCAGGCGTTCGTGCTCGGCGGGGTCGGTCACCACCGTGGCCGAGCCGGTGACGACGACGCTCCAGCCGGAGTGCCGGGCCGCGTCGACGTCGTCCGCCTCGAAGGCGACCACCACACCGTCGATCGCGCGGACCAGACCCGACGTCGCGGAGGTTCGCAGCAGGACCGCGTCATCGTCGTCGAGACCGAAGTTGACCGGCAGCACGGCGGGCAGGGCCTGACGCGTGAAGACGATGCGGCCGACGGACACCTTGGTCATCAGCCACAGACACTCCTGCCGCCCGAGTTCGCGGAAACCGTCGTTGGGATACATCGTCCAGCCTGTCCTTCGCCTGGTACTGCGGTGTTGCGTCCTGTCCAGCCTGAGCCGCGTGAGACGCGGAAGGAGGGGACCATCGGTCCCTGCCCTGCCGGAGAACGACCCGTGTCACACCCCGATCGATCCCCTGTCGGGCCCGGCCTTCCGGGGAGGTGCCGGTACAGGCTGTCGGTGCGGCCCCCCTCGTTGTCGTACCGGCCGAAGACCTTGACCAGGTCGCCGTGAGTCCGGGTGAGCGGGGCGTCCAGGACGCAGGAGGCAGGGTCACCGACCACGTCCCGCGAGACGATCGGTGCGTCGGACACCCTCGGCACGTCCTCCGGCGGTCCCTCGGCGGCCTCGCGGTCGGCGGCGTTGGTCTCCTCCGCGCTCACCGCCCGGTCGAGGACCACGGTCAGGCCGGTCGGCGAGCCGTCCTCGACCGGTACGCGCACGGCGCTGCCGTCCGGCGTGCCCGCAGACTCCGGCAGGACCGGGCCGACAGCGCGGGCGACGCCGGTGGTGGGGGACGGGTGCGTCGCCGGCCGGCGGACCGCACCCTCTATCGGCCTTCGGACCGCGTCCGGTCGCGTGCCTGGGTGGCGATGACGGCGGCCTGGACGCGGCGCTCCACGCCGAGCTTGGCGAGCAGCCGGGAGATGTGGTTCTTGACCGTCTTCTCGGCCAGATACAGCCGCTGACCGATCTGCCGGTTGGTCAGCCCCTCGCCGATCAGGTCCAGGATCTCGCGTTCCCGGTCGGTCAGGCCCGGCAGCACCTCCGGCTCCTCGGCCGGCTGCTGTCCGCCCCGCAGCCGGGCCATCAGCCTGGCCGTGGCGCTGGCGTCCAGCAGCGACTGGCCGCGGGCCACCGTCCGCACGGCCGAGACCAGGTCCGAGCCCCGGATCTGCTTCAGCACGTACCCCGCCGCGCCCGCCATGATCGAGTCCAGCAGCGCCTCCTCGTCGTCGAAGGAGGTCAGCATCAGGCAGGCCAGATCCGGCATCTGCGACCGCAGCTCACGGCAGACGGTCACTCCGTCCCCGTCGGGCAGGCGCACGTCGAGGACGGCCACGTCGGGGCGCAGGGCGGGGACCCGGACCAGTGCCTGCTCCACCGTCGCCGCTTCTCCGACCACCGTGATGTCCGGTTCGTCGTTCAGCAGGTCGTGCACTCCTCGCCGTACCACCTCGTGGTCGTCCAGGAGGAAGACCTTGATCGGGCTTCCCGTGCTGTCGTCCTGCTCGCGGTGCGCCATCGCATGCTCCTCGTGATGCCTCGGTCTCCTCATCTTTCCAGGACGGCCGAAGTCCGGGGCCGGTCCGCCCCGCTCCCGGCCGCGTCAGTGGGCCGCGAGGCCGCGTCCGCGGAACTGGCCCCGTACCCGGTCCACGAGCGCCGTGTCGGGGACCGGTGTGTCCCGCAGGGGGAAGGGAACGCCCAGCGCGTCGTACTTGTGGGCGCCGAGCTTGTGGAACGGCAGGATGTCGATCCGCTCGACGCTGCCGAGGCCGGAGAGGAACCCGGCGAGTCCCTCGACGGCGTCCTCGTCGTCGGTCCAGCCGGGCCGGCGTGCCGGTCGAATTCCACCCGCACCCCGGCGCCCCAGCAGTGTCCTCACTCGGACCGGTCCGCCGCCGCACCGGTGTCCCGGGCCGCCCTCTCCTGTTCGCCGACGATGCGATCGGTCAGGTTGATGACGCTCAGGAAGAGGTAGAAGACCCACTCCAGGTAGAGGCCCGGGTCGTACGCGGTCCGCTGATCGGCCTTCTGGTGCCGGATGCCGAAATTGTTGGCGATGTGGAAGAGCATCCCCGCGTCCTTGGTGAGCAGCTTCTCGGACACCAGGCCGCGACGGCGCTCCAGTATTCCGGCCAGGGCGATGACGGCGTGCCGCCGGTCCAGATCCGTGGCCCCACGGGCGCGGAACCGCTCGACGGCGTGGGAGAGTTCCCGCGCGTCCGCGACGTTGACCGAAGGGCCGGTCAGCGTGCCGTCGACGAGTTCCCGCAGACCGGGCGGAACGACCGGCTGGAGTCTGCCGTTCTCCGCGAGCTCGAGCCCCATGTCGCTTCTCCCGAGCACCGCGTTGATCCTCACCCGGTAGACCTGCAGTCCGCGCTCCGCGTCGAAGCCGTTGAAGTGGGTACCGCAGTCCGCGTAGTCATGCAGGTACGACGAGGTCGGCCGGCGCACGTGATCGGCCAGGAACTCCACCACGTCCGCCAGGTCGTTCAGCGAGTAGGACACGTGGCAGGCCGTGATCGGCCAGAGTCCGGAACGGCCCAGCACCTGGTGCACCCTGCCGGCCGGATCGGCACCCAACTCGCCTTCCATGAAGAGGTCCACGCAGTCCTGGCCGAACGCCCACACCAGATAACCCAGCCTCTGGAGCTCCGCCACGACGTCCGCCACCGCCGCCGCGGTCTCCCTCAGCCCCAGCGGACGGACCTGAGCATCGGCGCTCCGCCGCGTCCAGTAGGCCGGGCGGGACGGTCGCTGCGGCACGGCGACAACGGCTTCACGCAGGTCGCGTAACCACTCCACCTGCGCGTCGGGGGAGACAGCCTCGTCGCCCCATGTGCCGCCGGCGCACACGGCCGTCCATTCCCGGCGCACCGCTTCGCTCCCGAAGACCTCCTGCAGGAAGAGCGTGACCTCCTGCACCCACGGATCCGGAGTCCTTGACGGTGCGGTCCCGTGCGCCGTCCCCTCGATCAGCCTGGTCAGTTCCACCACGACCAGATCTTCCGGCCAGCGCAGCAGGAGATCACCGGTTCCGAAAAGGCGAGGCATCACTGTTCTCAGCTCCTTTCAAAGCGTCCGGGGGCGGCGCCGCCAGCCGCCCCCGGACGAGGTCACAACAGGCGCAACGCCATATCGACGACGCGTACGACCACATCCAGCACCCGCAGCCACATCGGCAGGAAGTCCGTACCCGGTGGCTGCCCGGTATCAGCCGTGGCGTGGCGTGCCCTGCGGGCACCGTCGTTGATCGCGTCACCCTGCGCGCTGCCCGCGACCACCGTGGCGGCGTCCGGCCGGGCCGTGCGACGGCGCTTGTTCTTGCTCATGGCAGTTCTCCGTTTCCGCCGGACCCTTTCCGGCTGTCGTCCACACTGGGTGGGGGAAACGGGGAACGCGACGCGATACCGGGCCCGGATCGGGGAACGCGCCCGGGAATCACAGCCGCGGCCGAACCACGCTACGTCTGCCCGGTGGAAGGTCCGCCCGTCAACCGCAGTCGGATCTGCGCCGGGTTGGCCTCGCTCTGCTCCACCCTCCACACGGAGCCGGCGACCGCTTGACGGCACAGGTCGAGGGTCTTGTGACCGAGCGACGTGTATCCGTCGGCGACGACGCGGAGGCCCGCGCACACCACCTGGATGGTGAGCCCTTCCTTCATGGCCGCGTCCCGTAGCTGCTGCCGCTCGGACGCGAGGTCCAGCACCGAGCGCAGGGCCTTCACCACGGATGCCTCATCGGTGGGCGGGATCGGGGGAAGGACCTGAGCGGCCTGCTGCAGGGCTTTCGTCAGCGACGGCGTGGAGCCGGCGTCATTGCCGGTCCCGGCACCCGTGCCGTTCTGTATCTCGCGCCGGACAGTGCCTGCGGCGGCCCCCGGTTTCAACACGATGCGGTCGGGTTCGACGAACTGGTACTCCGGCCCGGCCAGTTGCTGCACCAGCTTCGTCAACGACACACCGTAGGCACTGGCGACGAAGCCGGGCTGCAGCGCGCGCAGGATGCCCGCGAACTCGTGCACCTGCACCTCCTCCTTGTGGGTCGCGCGGATGCTCGCGACCGCCTGGTGCATGAGGGGGCGAAGGCCTTCCCGGTCCAGAGCGAGGACAATCACATGGTCCACGGCCTGGACGTCCTGAGCTTCTCCCGCCACGCAGCCGATCAACGCCCTTCCGGCCCGGTGCAGGGAGTCGGCGACGGACAGCGGCACCCCCCGGTCCGCGACGACGGCGACCGTACGCAGCTCCTCCCGGCCGGCCGTGGCCTCGACGATTTCCGCCGTCAGCACATTGGCCCTGTTCAGCAGCGCTCCCTCCGGCACGTGCCGGATGACGAATCCGTACCGTCCGAAGTCCTCGGCGATGTTCCTCGCGCGGGGGTTCGAACAGTCGGCTACGACGAGCCGGTCGGCGATGCCGAACGACATGCACTGTTCCTCGGCCGCAGCCGCGATCCGGTCCAGTACGACGGAGGCATTCCGCTCGTGCGCCCGGACGCCCAGAAGGTAATGGGCGTCCACGAAGACTCCCAGGTCGAACCGGCCCATCAGTTCTCCCCCCGAATCATCGGCTCGGCGTCCTGGTCGTCCGGGGGCGGTGCCACCTGGAGTCCGGCGACCAACCGGGTGAGTTCACTGCGGCCCAGCATGGGAGGAGCGGCCGTCAGCAGTCTCAGCAGCCGGTGCCCGACCGTGCGCATCCCGTCGTCCGGCCCGGTCGACGCGGGCGACGAGGAGAACCACTCGTCCGTCGCTTCTTCGAAACCCTCCCAGTCCTCCTCGTCCTCGGCTCCGTTCCATTCCGCCCGTTGGCCGAGGATGTCGTCGATGGCGGAGCCGGCTTCCGCCGGAGAGGCCACGGGATCGTCGATCAGCCCGTCCGCGTGGGCCAGTTGCATGATGCGGCCCAATGTCTCCAGAAGGATGACCGGCTGCACCACCACCGGATTTCTGGTGGAGTCCGGGAAGGCCAGCCGCACACCCGACGTGACGCCTCCGCACGCCACCACGACGTCCGCGTATCCCCTCGCCTCCACCAACTGCCGCACCCCGAAGTCCTCCGTGTGCACGGCGACCGTGCACCTCAGCCGGGGGTCCAGTGGCGAGGACACGATGAGCGGGTCGGGCGGATCCAGCCGGACCTCGAGTCCGAAGGCCGACAGCAGGGCGGCGACGTTCTGGGGTGCGCCGTCGGCGTTGTCGCGGGACAAGTCGTCCAGTACGTCCGAGAACAGGTGGTTGCTGTATCCGGGGACTCGGAACTTGCCGAACCCGGGGGGCAGCCGCAGACCACGTCTGCGGCTCCGTTCCCCGTTGTCCAGCATGTTCCTGATCTCGGCCCGTTCCTTCTCGCTCAGGAAGAACTCGCGGATCGCCTCTGCCTGGTGTTCGTTCTGCGGCTTCCTGCGAGGCGGGCTCAGAAAGCGGTCGACGACGTCGCCCAGGTGATCGATGCCCTTGGCGGTGACCGCCGGCAGATGGGGAACGAGCCGCACGATGCGCTCGCGGTGCGTGGTCGGCAGGGACAGTCTCACCAGTGGGCCGAGAACGCTCGGCACACCCAGTTCCACAGCCTCGCCCATCGCCTCGAAGTGGCGGAAGAGCGTTCCTTGGGGTCGTACCCCGGACAACTCGCGGGCGGCGTCGAAGAGATAGCTTGCGTTCTCTCCCAAGTTCCGCACGTCGGCGGCGTGCACAGCCACCATGCGGGGCCCCTTGGTCCGGACAGTGGTGACCCGGGTGTTGCTCTCGACGGCTGCCGCGATCTTGCTGAGCGGGCAGCCCGTCATCCAGAGCAGCATCACGCACGCACGCAACAGAGCCGTGACGGCGTCCAGCTCCGGGTTCTCGGCGGGTCCCGTCAACAGGCGCCGCAGCTGATCGGCCACCACTCCCTTGCCGATCAGGTCACGTCCGTCGAGGTACTTCACGAAGTCGCTTTCGGACAGATAACCGGCCCTCTTCCTGCGCTCGTCGGGGTCCGAAGCGCCCAGGGCGGCCGTCAGCATCAGCACGCGCCGGCACTGTTCCCGCTCGCGCTCGTCGTCCCCCGTGGCCGGGACGACGGAAAGCCAGCTCATGGTGTCCCTGACGTGCTGTGAGCGCGCGGCGATCCACAGCAGGGTCAGGTCCCCGGCTCCGAATCCCGCTTCGGACACGAGTTGTTGCACGACCTCGGCGTCGGCGAAGGGCAGTCCGGAGGTGCTGACCGCCCGGCCCAGGCCGGTGACCACCCAGTATGCGGACTCCGTGGCACCGGGCGGGCCTTGGGCGGGCCCGATCAGCCGGTTGTCCCGCAGCATGCCCACGACGGCCGTCCGGTCGGGCGACGCGGCCCCGTTGACGGCGCCCAGCGAGGCCCTGTACAGCGCCTCGAGCCGGGTACTGAGAGCCTCCTCGGTGAACGGCATCCGCTGCTGGACCGCCCAGTGCAGCAGTTCGGCGGCGAACCAGCGGTCGTCCACCTGCGAGGTGATCGTCGCGCCTTCCGAGGTGTAGTCGACGTAGTGCTTGTACACGGCGGGTACGTCGGACAGCGCACGCAGCGCACGGTCGACCTCGGGCTCGCCCTCGTACGTAGCCTTGACATGGCTCGCCAGGCCGAGCAGGTCCGTCTCCTGAAAGTCGACGGCGCTCTTCATCAGGCGGGCATGGGGGATCACCAGATAGCCGTAACCGCGAGGGCTCGGTCCGGTGCCGAGGCCGAGACGGCCCGCGCGACCGAGCCGCTGTGCCACCGTGTCCCGGTTGAGGACCTGGCTCGTGCGCCCGCCGGTGGGCGTGGTCAGTGAGCCGACCACCACCGCGTCGGCCGGCAGATTGATACCGAGTTTCAGAGTGTCGGTGGCGAACAGGAGGCGTATCAGGCCGTCCCGGAACGCCTTCTCCACGACGCTGCGCAGCCCTTGTTCCAGCCGGGCGGAGTGATAGCCGACGCCCGTGCGCACCGACTTCTCGACCGAATCCCGCACCGTGGTCTGCGGAAACCTGAAGAAGGCCCGGTGACGTTCACGCACGTCCTTCTCGTCGAGAGTGCCGAAGCGGCCGGCGAAGGGACTGGCCGCCGGATCCACCGGCCCCATGTCCGGATCACGGCTGAGCAACGCCTGTGCCACTTCGGCGAGTTCCTGGGCGTGCTGCCGGGAACCCACGAAGCAGAGCACGCTGCGGACGTCACGTCGGTCGTCCTTCAGCAGCTTCACGGCCACGGCCAGCGCTCGCTCATAGGCACGCGCACGGTCGAGCTGTGCACGAAGCACGGGGTCTGCCCGCCACTGCTGCAGTACGGCACCGAGGTTCTCGGAGTGCTCCTCGAGTTGACCGTTCTCGGCCTGCTGCTCCCAGACCTGCCGGTCGTCGCGGACAATGACGTTGAGGGGGACCGGTCGCCTCGTCACCCGTACGACAGCGTCCGCGCCGATCTCCAGCCAGGCCCGCACATGTTCGGCCGCCGCGGGGGTCAGAGTCGCCGACAGGCCCAGGATCGGCATCTGGTAGGACGCGCGGATGGCGGTCAACAGCATCTCCAGCCGGGGCCCACGGTCCGGATCCGCCAGGTTCTGCAGCTCATCGACGACGATGAGGTCGCAGCCGTCCAAGGTCATACCGCCGGCCATCAGGCCGGCCAGCTTCTCCGGGATGATGACGGCGACATCGAACTCGCCCCGGACGATGGCCTCGTCGTAGTGCGGATAGTCACGGGAGCCCGGCACGATGCGCCAATGCTCGAATTCCGTGCGCTCGAGGAATTCCTTCCACTCGTCGACGGCCTGACTGACCAGGGCCTTGGTCGGCATCAGCACGATGGCCCGGCCGTGGCGTCGGCGTGCCCGGGTGATCGCGTGGCACACGGCGATCCGGCCGATACGGCTCTTGCCACTCGACGTGGGCCCCAGCAGGAGCATCGACTGCTGCTTCGCGATGCATTCGAGGAGTCGGGGCAGCGCCTCGGCCATCAGGTCCGTCTGACCCTGTTCGTTGATGCCGAGGTTCTCCAGTACGGCCGGCGGGTACTGGGCGCGTTTCTCCGCGAGTTCCCTGGACGCGTTGCCGACCTTCTCGGCGATCGAGGTCGGAAGCAGCCGCGACAGCAGCTCGGTCCCTTCCGACACCCTGTCCCGCACGTAGGGGCTCAGTATGTCGTCCAGCCGCTCCGTGATGAGACGCAACCCGGGCGCCGCGAGCGGGGGAAAGGCGCCGGGATCGGCCAGCCCCTCCGCCCACATCCGCTCCTTGATCGTCCGTTCGGGCTGGCGCCACGTATGTCCCCTGCGGATGGCCGCCTGCCATTTGCGGGCCGCCTCTCTCCAGGACCGGCGGGCCTCGATCGCCCAGTACCAGGCATAGATCGCCTCGAGCGAGTTGTCCCGCGCCCGAGTCGGCCCGTCCGCCGGCAGCACGGTGTCCGTCTCGTCGTACAGTTTGGTCAGAACCGGCCGGATCACGGAGTCGAGCAGAAACCTGCCCCGTTCCCTGGGGGACGGCTCCAGGAGGTGCGGCGAGATCAGGTCCTGGTAGATCCTCAAGTGGGGGTCACCGAGGATCTCGTACACGTCCTCGTCCTGGCCCCAGTGCTCGGCGGCCACGTTCATCAGCTGCGCATAACAGCTCCAACGGCGCACCCACTCGGCCTCACCGTCGTACCGGTCCCGAGCCGAGCTGGAGGAACCCTCGCCTCTTCCCAACGGGATCGCCGCCCAGTCGGCATTCAGGTACCACGCTTCGTCGCTCACTGGCCCCCCGATCACGCAACGCACCCAGCACCCCGCGCACGGCGACAGTCCTCCCGTCGCGCCCATTGTCAGCGTTGCACAACTTGCTCATCACCGCCCTAACTTCGCGAGAGGTCATATGTGGCACGCTCCTCTCCCCCTCTCGCCCGCGCCACTCGCGGCCGAGGCGTATGGGCGTTTCCGCGGCGGAGGCCGATCGGCGGCAGCACGCCCCGTCCGTGCCACCGAGCCTCCGGAGGGTGCGGGAGAGCCCTCATTTTGTCTAGACCTCTTGTCCTGCCCGTGAGCCGCGGGCTACGTTTCCCACTGCTCGGAGTCTTCACGTTTCTTTCAATTCCCTTGCTGGGCAAGGCTGGAAGGGGCATGTCCGCATGCAGGACCGGAGTCCGTCCAGACGAACCGTTCTCGCCTCCGCGACCGTGGTCGCCGCGAGCGCGACGTGTGTCATGGGTGTGACGGCCACCCCCGCGGCCGCGCACAAACGCGACAGCCGACTCAAGAAGATCATCTCCAGGATGAGCATCGAGGCGAAGGTCGGCCAACTGTTCGTGCCGTACTTCTACGGTACGTCGGCGACTTCCCCCAGCCAGTTCGACCAGGACCGCAACCTCAGGGAACTCGGCGTCCGCACCGTGGCCGAGCTGATCGCCAAGTACCACATCGGCGGTGTCATCTGCTTCTCCGGCTGGGCGAACAACATCCAGGACCCCCGCCAGATCGCGGACCTGACGAACGGCGTGCAGCGGGCCTCGCTCGCCCTGCCCACCCCCGTCCCGTCCCTGATCTCCATCGACCAGGAGCACGGGGCCAACGTCCGCATCGGCAGCGGCGCCACCCAGCTGCCGGGCGCGATGGCGCTCGGCGCGGGCCGCTCGCTCTCCGACGCGCGCACCGCCGGACGGATATCGGGCACCGAACTCGCCGCCCTGGGCATCCACCAGAACTTCGCCCCGGTCGCCGACGTCAACGTCAATCCGGCCAACCCCGTCATCAACGTCCGCTCCTTCGGCGCCGACGCCCGCGAGGTCGGTCGCATGGTGGCGGCCCAGGTGACGGGATATCAGCAGGCCGGCGTCGTGGCCTGTGCCAAGCACTTCCCGGGCCACGGGGACACCGGGGAGGACAGCCACACCGGGCTGCCCGTGATCACCCACACCCGTGAGGAGTGGGAGCGCGTCGACGCCCCGCCCTTCAGGGCCGCGATCGCCGCCGGCGTCGACTCGATCATGACCGCGCACCTCCAGGTCCCCGCGCTCGACCCCGGCAACGAGCCGGCCACCCTGTCGCCCAGGATCCTCCAGGGCGTGCTGCGCGACGAACTCGGTTTCGACGGCGTGATCGTCACCGACGCCCTCAACATGCGGGGTGTGCGCACCAAGTACGGCGACGACCGCGTGCCCGTCCTCGCCCTCAAGGCCGGCGCCGACCAACTGCTGTTCCCGCCGGACATCGACGTCGCCTACCACGGCGTCCTGGCCGCCGTCCGCAGCGGAGAGATCACCGAGGGCCGGCTCGACGAGTCGGTCCTGCGCATCCTGCGGGTCAAGGACAAGGCCGGTCTGCTCAGCGGCAGCCCCTACGTCTCCCCGAGGGAGGTCGACCGGGTCGTCGGCGCCCGCGGGCACCGGCTCGCCGCCGCCCGGATCGCCGAGCGGACCACCACCCTGCTGGTCAACAAGGACGAGGCGCTCCCGCTGCGCCGCGGGCAGAAGAAGCTGCTCGTGGTCGGCGCCGGCCCGGCCTTCCCGACCGACGACACCCGCACCACGGTGCCCGAACTGGCCAAGGCGTTCGACGAGCTGGGCTACAGCACCACCCACCTCGCCACCGGCCGGGCGCCCGACGCGGCGAAGATCGACGAGGCCGTGGCCGCCGCACGGGGACGGGACGCGGTGGTGGTCACCACCGACAACGTCGGCGCCACCAGCGCCCAGCGCACCCTGGTGTCCCGGCTGCTCGCGACGGGCGTCCCCGTCGTCCACCTCGCGGTGCGCAACCCCTACGACATCGCCCACCTCGGCGACGTCCCGGCCTCGCTGGTCTCCTACTGCTGGACCGAGGTCGAACTGCGCGCCGCCGCCCGGGTGATCGCCGGCCGGGTCGGGCCGCGCGGCAAACTGCCCGTACCCGTCCAGCGGGCCGACGACCCGGCCGAGGTCCTCTTCCGCTCCGGGCACGGCCTGTCGTACGCCGGCTGACGGCCTCGTCCCCGCACAGCTTTCCGCCCCGGTGCTCCCTGAAGGGGGAGCACCGGGTGTCCACGGCCATGACGGGTGCGACGCCCATCGGCGTAGGTGACGGTGGCACGGAGGCGGCCGACGAGATTCTGGCCGAAGTCGAGCAGGTACCGGCCGTCGGTCCTACGGGTGACGGTGGTCGGCGTGGTGCGGGCCGCGGCCTGCGGCCTCCTGACCTTCGTCAGTACCGACGGCTGCCCAAAGTAATTAGCCTTGCCGTCGTGAAAGGATCAGTCACCGTCCCCACCCCTGTCCGGCCCGGCACTCCCCCCTCCGGACAGAAGCGGCCCGCGAGACGCGCGCTGGTCCCCTCCCTGCTCATCTGGACCGGTCTCAACGTCCCGGCCCTCCTGCTGTCCTCGGGTTTCCCGGCGGGCCTGAACCGATGGTGGCAGATCCTGATCGGGGCCGTGGTCACCGGTGCCGCCGTCGCGCTGCACCGGCGGCAGCCCCTGGCCTCGTTCGTGCTGTGCCTGGCCCTGTGGTGGGCCCTCGGCACGCTGGACAACGACCTCGGGTCCACGGTTCTCTCCCCGTATCTGCCCGCCGTCTTCGTCATCAGCTTCACGGTGGGACGGCTCCCGGTGCCCACCACATCGGTGCTGATGGCCGTCGGCGGCACGATCGTCGTCGGCTCGGTGCTCGCGGTCGTGGTCCATCTGTCCCTGCCGGTGTGGTTCCTCCTGCTGACCGTGCTGATCTTCGCCTGTCTGCTGCCGTGGCTGACGGGCCGCTACTGGCAGCAGCGGCACGAACTCCAGCTCGCCGGCTGGGAACACGCCCGCCAGATGGAGTTGCAGCAGCGCATCCTGATCGACCAGGCCCGGCTGCGGGAGCGGACCCGGATCGCCGAGGACATGCACGACTCACTGGGTCACGAACTCAGCCTGATCGCCCTGCGCGCCGGGGCGCTCCAGGTCGCTCCCGGCGTGGACGAAACCTTCCGGAACGCGGCCGGTGAGCTGCGGGAGAGCACCGCGCGGGCGATGGAGCACCTGCGCGAGATCATCGGCGTCCTGCGCGAGGACGACACGGACTCCCCGCTGGATCCCTCGCAGTCCGGCATCGGCACGCTGATCGAGCGGACCCGGGCGTCCGGCGTGCAGGTGACCCTGGAACCCGTGGGTGAGCCGGAGCCGTTGCCCGCCATGACGGACAAGGCACTTTACCGGGTGGTGCAGGAGTCACTGACCAACGCGATCAAGCACGCCCCCGGTGCGCCGGTCACCGTGCGTCTGGAGTACTGGCCGACCGGGGTCATGGTGACGGTGCGCAACGCTCCGCCGCGGAAGCCGCCGGCGGACGACCGGCCCAGCGGGCGGCGCGGGCTGATCGGGCTCCAGGAGCGGGCGAGACTGGCGGGCGGACGGCTGCACGCCGCCCCGCTGCCGGACGGTGGTTTCGAGGTGACGGCCCGGCTGCCCCGGGTGCCCGAGGCGATCGGACCCGACGAGGATCCCGCGTGGCTGTCACCGGACGTCCGGGCGACGGAGGGCGGTCTCGCCGACGCCACCACGCACGTGCGCCGGCGCTTCATCACCGCGGTGGCGCTGCCGTTCGGCCTGTTCGTCCTGCTCGTCGTCGGGATGATCGGCTACTACGCGTACCTGTCCGCGTCCACCACGCTGTCCGAGGAGGACTTCGCCGGACTCCGGGTCGGGCAGCACACGGCCGACGTCAACCGCGTCGTCCCGGACAACGACATGA
This sequence comes from Streptomyces sp. NPDC059454, assembly GCF_042749965.1. Taxonomy (NCBI): domain Bacteria; kingdom Bacillati; phylum Actinomycetota; class Actinomycetes; order Kitasatosporales; family Streptomycetaceae; genus Streptomyces; species Streptomyces sp. NPDC059454. Next base: position 226,808 of record NZ_JBHYVC010000005.1, read on the forward strand.
ACGATCCTCCGTCCGAGGAACTGTCCGTCCCGTCCGGCGCGTCCTGCAGTTACTACCGTTCCAGTGATGCGCTCTTCGTCCGTGTCGACGTCTACCGGCTCTGTTTCGCCCACGGGCGCCTCGTGTCCAAAGATGTCATCACCGCCGAGTCCCGGGCCCCCGTGGACAACGACTGACCCCCTCACCCCTACCGTGCGTTCACAGAGGAGCAGACCATCACTCCCATCACCCTTGTCCTGGCCGACGACGAAGCAATGATCCGCGCGGGAGTGAAGGCCATCCTGGCCACCGATCCCGAGATCGACGTGGTCGCCGAGGCGGCCAACGGGCGCGAGGCCATCGCCCTGGCGCTGGAGCACCGGCCCGACGTGGTGCTCATGGACATCCGTATGCCCGTCATGGACGGGCTCGCCGCCACGGCCGAGATCAAGCGGCAGGTGCCGCAGACGTCGGTGCTCGTGCTGACCACCTTCTCCGAGGAGTCGTACGTGGCCCGTGCGCTGGGCGACGGCGCCAGTGGCTTCATGCTCAAGTCCGGCGATCCGCGGGAGCTGCTGACCGGCGTGCACGCCGCGGCGGCCGGCGCCTCCTACCTGTCGGCGAAGGTCGCCGAGGGGGTCATCGCCGAGCTCAGCCGCGGCTCCGGACGCCAGGCCGAGTCGCGCAGCGCCGCCGCTCAGAAGCGCGTGAGCACGCTGACCGAGCGGGAACAGGAAGTGCTCGCGCTGGTGGGCAGCGGCCTGTCCAACGCCGACATCGGCAAGCGGCTCCATGTCGTGGAGGGCACCGTCAAGAGCTACGTCAGCGCCATCTTCACCGCGTTGGGCGTGCGCAACCGGGTGCAGGCCGCGATCATCGCGTACGAGGCCGGGCTCGTGACCGACCGGGACGCATGACACGCGTCTTGCCCCGGGCACCGGCGTGCCCGGGGCAAGACCCGGCAGGAGAACGACGAAAACCGGGGCGCCGACCACCGCGACGGGGGATTCCCGGTGGTTCGACGCCCCGTGCGCCCCGGTCTGTGGCCGGAGCGCGTCTCAGGGGTGACGCGAGGTCACGCGTCGCGCTTGCGGAAGGCGTAGAAGCCCAGTCCCAGGGCCCCGAAGGCCCACAGGACGAGGAGCAGGAGCCCCATTCCGGGTCCGTACGGCGTACTGTCCGCGTTCATGAAGACGGTGCCCGCCGAGTTGGGCATCCGCTCCGCGAGCGACACCAGCGGGTCGATGTCGGAGGCCTGCAGGATCACCGGCAGGACGGTGAGCCCGACGAAGACGAGGGTGAGCGTGCCGGCGGCGCTGCGCACGGCCATCGCGACGGCGATCGTGAGCACGGCGACGAGCGCGAGGTAGACCCCGATCCGCAGGGCGCTGCCGACGGCGTCGCCACCGGCCTTGTCCGCCTCGTCGCCCAGGGACATCGAGGAGACTCCTACGCCGATCAGGCCGAACACGATGCCGGCGAGCAGGCTCACCGCACCGGCGACCGCGGTCTTGGCCGCCAGCAGCCGGCCTCGCATCGGCACCGACTGGAGTGTCGTGCGGATGCTGCCGGAGGCGTACTCGGCCGTGATCATCAGCATCGCCAGGGCGATCAGCGCGAACTGGGCCACGTACACGGTGGCCACGGCCACCTCACCGACCGGTACGAGGGTGCCCTCCTTGTTGTTGTTCGCCATGGTCGCGCCGATGATCGGGGTGGTGACCAGCATCAGCCCCGCCCCACCGAGCAGGCACCACCAGGTGGACCTGACCGACCAGAGTTTGATCCATTCCGCCGCCACGGCGCCGGGCAGTCCGCCGCCGGAGGCACGCACCGGCCGGCCGGCAGTCGTCGCGGGCATTGATGTCGTCATGACTAGTCCTTGTACTGTGTCAACGGTTCGACGCGGTCGCGTGGCGCTCTGCCGCCACTTCGGGGCGGGGTGCCGCCGGGGGTGCGGTGCCGAGCACCGCTTTCAGGGCCGGACGTTGCCGCAGCCGGGTGACGGCCCAGGTGCCCGGAGTCGTCATGATCAGCAGGAGCAGCGGGGCCAGCAGCACGCCGAGCAGGGCACCGGCGGCCACGTCGTGCAGGTAGTGCACGCCGACGTAGACACGTGACAGTGCGGCGAGCACGGCGAGCGGGAGGGCGAAGGCGGCCGCGAGGCGCCAGGTGAGCAGGAGCGTCGCGGCGGAGGCCACGGCGATCACGGAGTGGTTGCTCGGGAAGGACCAGTCACCGGACTCCGGACATTCGGCGATGGTCCGGACGTTCGGTATGTCGCGGCAGGGACGTTCCTCGTGCAGCCAGACCTTGATGATCTCGCTCAGCCCGTACACCACCACGACGGCGGCCGGTGCGAGCAGCGCCACGGCCATCGACCGGTGGTCACGGCCGCGGGCCCGCCACCACTGGAGGACGAAGAGGGCGACGAAGACGAGGATGACGAACTCCGTGCCGATCTCGCCCGCCGACTGCATCCAGCCGGGCGTGGTCGCCGCCCACTCGGTGATCTCCCGGTAGACGCCGACACCGTACTCCGGTCCGGCCTTCGCGAGGTGCACCACGGGGGTCGTCGTCTCCGGCATCAAGCCCCCGGGTGCTTCTGGTGACCGGAGGAGGCCCCGAATTCGACGCTGTCCGCGGTGAGTTCCATGTACGCCTGTTCCAGCGACGCCTCGATGCTGCGGACTTCGTGCAGCCGGACGCCCATCTCGAAGGCGAGGTCCGACACCCGGTCGACAGTGAGCCCCGTGATGTACAGCTCGTTGTGGCTCTCCCAGCGGACGGGCACCGCCATCTCGTACAGCCGGGCCATGAGCTTCTGGAGTCCCTCCTGTTCGGGACCGCGCGCCCGCACCGCGTTGAGCGAGCTGCTGTCGATGAGCTGCTGGACGGACGTTTCGGTGATCAGCCGCCCCTTGCCGATGATCACCAGGTGATCGGCGGTGAGCTGCATCTCGCTCATCAGGTGGCTGGAGACGAAGACGGTGCGTCCCTCGGAGGCCAGTCCGCGCATCAGGCCCCGGATCCAGCGCACGCCGTCGGGGTCGAGGCCGTTGACCGGCTCGTCGAACATGACAACTCCGGGGTCGCCCAGCAGGGCGCCCGCGATGCCCAGGCGCTGCCCCATGCCGAGCGAGAACGAGCCGGCACGGCGGCCTGCCACCGAGGTCAGGCCCACGGTCTCCAGGACCTCGTCGACCCGGCGCGTGGGGATGCCGTTGGTGCGGGCGAGCGCACGGAGGTGGGCACGCGCGCTGCGGCCGGGATGCACGGCCTTGGCGTCCAGCAGGGCACCGATCTCCCGCAGCGGATACGCCAGCTCCGCGTAAGCACGGCCGCCGACGAGCGCCTGGCCGGACGTGGGGTGGTCCAGGCCCATGATCATCCGCATCGTGGTGGACTTGCCCGCGCCATTGGGTCCGAGGAATCCGGTGACCTTGCCCGCCCCGATGGTGAGGGACAGGTTGTCCACGGCGGTCTGGCCGCCGTACCTCTTCGTCAGACCCTGCAGGGTGATCATGGATGACTACTCCCAGCCGTTCCAGCTTCTCTGTCTCACCGAGAACCTAGGCTCTGGCCAGGCACGATCGCATCAGTCCAAGGGAAGGCATCCGCCCTTACTTTAGTCAGGACTTCCACCAAGACCTTAGGCAACTGCCCGTTGACTCTTGCCATGATCCGCCCGGACAGCGCAGAGTGGAACGGCGGTTCCCAGCCGTACACAGCGACTGCTTCCACCTCACTTCCCCGTTCCCGCCGAAAGGTTTTTCACGCTGCCGGAAACAGTAAGCGCATCACCCTCGACCTCATCTGGGGAGCCATGTCTCAGCTCACGAACGAACCCGGTATAGAGGAATCCGCCCCCGTCGATCCGGTCCACACGGTCCGTACCTACTACCGTCTCGTCGACTCCGGCGACGTGCCTGGCCTCGTCCGGCTCTTCGCACCCGACGCCGAGTACCACCGACCCGGATACAACAAGCTCACAGGCCATGCGGAGCTCGAACGCTTCTATCGCGAGGACCGTGTCATCGCCGACGGCACACACCGCCTGTCCAAGGTCGTGAGCCAGGGCCGCGAAGTCGCCGTACACGGCACCTTCGAAGGGGTGCTGCGCGACGGAACGAAGACTTCCGTGCGATTCGCCGATTTCTTCAGCGTAACCGCGGAAGGAACGTTCTCGCTGCGCGAGACATTCTTCCACGCGCCGCTCGTCTGAGCCGGCCGCGAAAGACACCGGGGGATTTTCTCTGTCATGCGTCAATTGGATGCGAACGCAGCCGAGGCCGACCGAATACCTTTCGGGGAACAGTTCACCCCGCACATGGTCACCGCCGAGTGGACCGAGCGGGACGGCTGGTCCGAGCCACGGTTGAGCCCTTTCGGGGAACTGCCCATGTCCCCGGCCATGGTCGGCCTGCACTACGGCCAGGTCGTCTTCGAAGGCCTGAAGGCCTACCGCCGGGGCAGCGACGCGGTGGTCTGCTTCCGGCCCGCCGACCACGCCGCCCGGCTGGGGCGCTCCGCGGAACGGCTGGCCATTCCCGCACTGCCCGAGGAGAACCTCCTCCGGGCCCTGGACCTGATCCTCGAGGCCGACGGCGGGTGCCTGCCGCAGCGGCCCGGACTGAGTCTGTACCTGCGCCCGGTCCTCTACGCGAGCGAGGCGAACCTCGCACTGCGGCCCGCACGAAGGTACGCGTTCCTGCTGATCGCCTTCGTCACGGGAGGCTTCTTCTCCGACCGTCCGGACCCGGTGAAGGTCTGGGTCGGCCGTGACTACACGCGCGCGGCCCCGGGCGGCACCGGCAGCGTGAAGTTCGCCGGGAACTACGCCCCGTCGTACGCCGCCCAGGAACAGGCACGCCGGGCCGGCTGCGACCAGGTGGTGTGGCTGGACCCCGTGGAGCGCCGGTGGGTCGACGAACTCGGCGGCATGAACCTCTTCTTCGTCCGGGGCAGCGGCCCGTCGGCGCAGCTGGTCACGCCGCCGGTGACCGGAACACTGCTGCCCGGCGTCACCCGTGACTCACTGCTGCACCTGGCCGACGCACGCGGACTCGCCGTCCGCGAGGAGCCGCTGTCGATCGAGCAGTGGAAGGCCGAGTGCCTGGACGGCACGATCACGGAGACCTTCGCCAGCGGCACGGCCGCTGTCGTCACCCCGGTCGGCGCGGTGCGCGACGGCGCCGACGGGTGGCAGGTGGGGACGGGTCTGGCAGGCCCCCTCACGCTCGCCCTGCGCGATGCGCTGGTCGACATCCACACCGGACGAGCACCGGCGCCCGAGGGCTGGCTGCGCACGGTCGGCGTCCGGAGCACGGGCCATGACCGGCGGCCGCCGCGGGAGAGCCTGGTCGGCTCCGGTCAGTGAGCACCACGGCCGGTGCCGGGCTGTGACCCGCCGGCCGTCCATTCAACGCGGTCTGAAGGAACAGGGGGAGTTCCATGCGTTCCGACGTGCGTCCAAGACGTGCGGTCATCAAGATCGGCACCTCCTCGCTCATCTCCGCGGGAGCGCCCGACCCCGCGAAACTGTCCGCCCTCGCCGACGCGGTGCTGCTGCTGCGGAAGGACGGCCTCCGGCCGGTGCTGGTCGCGTCGGGGGCCATCGCCCTGGGCACCGGGCCGCTGCCGCCGGACGCCCGGCACAGCGGCACGGCCCGTCAGCTGGCGGCTGCGGTGGGGCAGGGCCTGCTCTTCGAGGCGTTCCGGCACAGCCTCGCGGAGCGGGGCCTGGCGGCCGCGCAGGTCCTGCTGACCCCGGTCGACGTCACCGGCCCGGAGCACGGTGACAGCGTCCGCGCGGTGCTCGAGTCCTGCCTCGGGGCGGGTCTGGTGCCCGTCGTCAACGAGAACGACACCGTCATGGTGCGCAACAACGACGTGCTCGCGGCGCTGCTGGCGGCCTCGCTCGGGGCCGAGCGGCTGGTGCTGCTCACCGATGTTCCCGCTCTGTACGAGAGCGATCCGCGCCGTGACGCCGACGCCCGCCGCATCCCCGAAGTGCGCGCTCTGACGCCCGGGATCGAACGGCTCGCGGGATCGGCGGCGAGCGGTATGGGCACCGGCGGCATGGCGGCCAAGCTGTGCGCCGCATGGATCGCCACGCTGGCCGGCGTGCCCACGGTGATCGCGGGCGCGGATGCCGAGGACGCGATGGTGCGCGCGGTCCGGGGCGAGGACATCGGCACCCTCGTCCACGCCCGGGTCCGGGACCCGCGGCCGGACCTGCGCCGGCTGTGGCGCGCCCTGTCGGCACCGCCGGCCGCGCTGCTGCGGGGCGGTCCCGGCGTCCGGCACCTGGTCGCCGGCGGCGCACCGCTGACAGCTCGTCATTTCGTGTCCGCCGACGGGCCGTTCGAGGAGGACGACGTCGTGGACGTGCTCGCCCCGGACGGCCGGGTCGTGGCCCGTGGTCGCACCGGCGTGGCCGCCGACCGCCTGGCCGACGGAGCCGCCGACCTGACCGTCATGCATCACACCGATTACATCAGCCTGTTGGAGGAGTGAGAGTGTCCGCCACCGTTACCGACATCTGCCGACACGCCCGTGCCGCGTCCACCGTCATCCGCGAGTTGACCACCGAGGTCAAGGACCAGGTGCTGAGCGAGATGGCCGACGCGATCGACGCGGCGGCCGAGGTGCTGAAGGAGGCCAACGCCCTTGATGTGGAGGCGGCTCGTGCCGCGGGGACCTCGGCCACCCTGGTCGACCGGCTCACGCTGACCGACAAGCGCATCGCGGGGATGACCGGCGCGATCCGCACGATCATCGACCTGCCCGACCCGGTCGGCCAGGTGGTGGGCGGCCGTACCCGTCCCAACGGGCTGCGCATCGAGCACGTGCGTGAGCCGCTCGGGGTCGTCGCGGTGATCTACGAGGCGCGTCCGAACGTCACCGCCGACGTGGCGGCGCTGTGCCTGAAGTCCGGCAACGCCGCGGTGCTGCGCGGCTCCTCGATCGCGCGGCACACCAACGCGGCCATCGCGGACGTACTGACCGGGGTGCTGCGTGCGCGGGAGGACGTGCCGGACGATGCCGTGCAGTTGATCCGGGACACCTCGCGCGAGGCCGCGATGGAACTGCTGCACGCGGACGGGTACGTCGACCTGCTGGTACCGCGCGGCGGCCCGAGCCTGATCCAGACCGTCAAGGACAACGCCACCGTGCCGACCGTGATCGACGGTGACGGCAACTGCCACGTCTACGTCGACGCCAGCGCCGACCTCGCGCGCGCCACGGACATCGTGGTGAACGGCAAGACGTCGCGGCCCAGCGTGTGCAACGCGGTGGAGACCCTGCTCGTCCACCGGGACCTGTCCGCGGACTGGCTGCCCAAGGTGCTGGACACCCTGCGAGGGCTCGGCGTGAGCGTCCGCGGGGACGAGCGGACCCGCGAGGTGTGGCCGGCCGCGGCCGAGGCGCAGGACAGCGACTGGGAGACCGAGTACCTGGACCTGATCCTGGCGGTGAAGGTGGTGGACGACCTCGACGAGGCCGTCCGGCACATCGACCGCTACGGCACGCGCAACGCCGAGGCGATCGTGGCCCAGGACTACGATGTGGCCCGCCGCTTCGCCCTGGCGGTCGACTCGGGCAGCGTCTTCGTCAACGCCTCCACGCGCTACTCCGACGGCGGCGAGTTCGGTTACGGCGTCGAGATCGGCGTCTCCACGCAGAAGCTGCACGCCCGCGGACCGATGGGGCTCGAATCGCTGACCTGTGTCAAGAACGTGGTCTGGGGCAGTGGGCAGACCCGTGTCATCTGAGCGCCCGGTGCGCGCCACGACCGCACCTCCCGTACCCGCGAAAGGCGAAGCCGCAATGCCCCCGCTGCACCACGCGAGCCTGCTGGACACGATCCAGGAGGCCTCGTCGATCAAGCTCAACAACCGGATCTACGAGATGCAGGCCGCCGGTGCCGACGTCGTCACGCTCTCCCTCGGGGAGGCCTTCTTCGACCTCCCCGTGCCGTCCTTCGAAGGCCTGCCCGCCTCCCGCCTGCACCACTACTCGCACTCGCGCGGCCTGCCGCTGCTGCGGGAGAAGCTCGCCAAGTACCACGCGTCCGCCTCGGGCGTACCGGTCGACCCCGACCACGAGATCCTGGTGACGGCCGGCTCGAAGGCCGCGATCTTCATGGTGCTCACGGCTCTGCTGGAACCGGGCGACGAGGTGATCGTCCCGGAGCCGCTGTGGGTGAGCTACCCCGATCAGGTGCGGCTGGCCCGCGGGGTGCCGGTGATGACCCCGTGGTACGACACCGTGGAGGACTTCGCCTCCTACATCACGCCCCGTACCCGCGCCATCGTCGTCAACAACCCCCACAACCCCAGCGGCCGCAGACTGGATGCCGAGGAGTTGCGGGCGCTGCACGAACTGGCCGAACGGCACGGCCTGTTCCTGATCGCCGACGAGGCGTATCACGAATTCGTGCCGGAGGGCGTGGAATTCGTCTCGGCCTTCACCCTCGATCCGGAAAAGCGGCACACCGTCGTCTGCAATTCCATGTCGAAGAACTACGGGATATCCGGCTGGCGCATCGGGTACGTGATGGCCAACCGGCAACTGACGGATCAGCTCATCAAATTGCAGCAGCATCTGGTGACCTGTGCACCGACGATTCTCAGCTACTACCTGGCGGAGCACTTCGAGAACATCCTGGAACAGACGCGGCCGCAGATCCAGCGGACCGTTTCACTGCGCAACCGGATGGCCGGGCTGCTCGCCGAGCGCGGTGTGGAGTGCCTTCCGGGGGACGCCACGTTCTATCTGTTCGCCTCGCTCGGCGCCTCCGGGCTGAACTCCGAGGAGTTCGCCAGGGCTCTGCTCGACCGGCACCGGGTGGCGGTGGTGCCGGGTGTCGGATACGGCGCCTCCTGCGACCGGTTCATCCGGATATCGGTGGGCACCGAGAGTGAGGAGCGACTGGTCCGCGGCGTGTCGGCGGTGGCGTCGCTCATCGAGGGGACGCGGTGAGCGGGACCGTCGCGTTCGTCGGCTGCGGGCGCATCGCCCGGGCCGTGGTGGGCGGGCTGATCGCGGCGGGAGGCGCCCCGGAGTCGATCCGGGGCGCCTCCCGCACCGGGGCCGGGGCCCGGGCGCTGAGCGAGGAGTTCGGCGTCCGGGCCGCAGCGTCGGTGCGGGAGGCCGCGGACGGCGCGGACGTCGTCGTCCTCGCCGTCCATCCGCACGAGACACCGGCCGCGCTGCGCGCCCTGGTGGGCGTGCCGGCCGGAGCGGTGCTGGTGTCGCTGGTGGCGTCCTGCCGCACGGAGGCGGTGACCGCGGCGCTGCCGGGGACCGCGGTGGTGCGTGCGGTGCCGAACGTCGCGGTGGCCGCGCGCCGCGGGATGACCGTCCTGGCGTCCGGCCCGGACTGCCCCTCCGGGGCACTCGCCGCCGCCCGGGCGCTCTTCGCGCCGCTGGGCGAGGTGCTGACGGTGCGGGAGGACCTGATGGAGACGGTCAGCGCACTGTCCGGGGCGGGTCCGGCCCTGATCGCCCACTTCGCGCGGGCACTGGCCCGGGCGGGCGCCGGGCAGGGGCTGAGCGCGGACACCGCCGCCGCCCTGGCCGCTCACGCCGTACGCGGCACGGGGGCGCTGCTGACCGAGCCCGGGACCACACCGGATGCCGTCATGGGCCAGGTCGCCTCCCCGGGCGGCATGACCGAGGCCGCACTGCGCACGCTGGACGAGCGGGCCCTGCCGCAGAGCGTGCGGCAGGCGCTCGACGCCGCGGTCCGGCTGTCGCTGGACCGCCTGCTGACGGGTGCCGACGGCCTTTCGGCACGCTCCTGATCCCGCTGGGTCCACTGCGGAAGAACCGCCGGGGTGGCCGCGTCCTGTGA